>CAMATX010000083.1 GCA_945861345.1 Comamonas sp. lk | reverse complement strand
TCAATGATGCCTACCTCTTCCCCCCAACGATTGGAGTCCAAAAATTGCACAGCTAATGAACGCCCATCCGGCGACCAGTCAAACCATTGGTCGCCATCGGAATAGCTGTAATTAAAGTTGCCCGGCAAAACAGTGCGTGCCTGTCCACTGGCGATATTGAGCACTTTGAGCGTAGTGCGATTCTCTAGGTAGGCGACTTCCTTGCCGTCTGGCGAATAGCGGGGTTGGAAATTTTCATTGTCATTACGCAAAAGTGTACTGATTCCAAGCTTTGAAGTAGCATAAAAATAAGGGTAATCCTTTTTGCTGCCTGGCAAACTCGCCTCGTACAAATTCCATTTGCCGTCGACCTCTCCAGCGAACAACAAGCGACGACCGTCGGGACTGAAGCTGACGCTGCGCTCCTGCGTTGGCGTATCGGTAATCCGCTTGGTATCTCCAAATTCTGTTGACGCGACAAATATCTCGCCTCTAATTACAAAAGCGATTTCTTGACCATTGGGGCTGACCGCGATTTCCGTGATGCCTTGGGGAAGTTTGAGATTTTCAATTCGTTGCGCCGGAATATCTGCTTCGATACGAATATTGAGTTTATGTACTTGGGTCCCGCCAGGGGCCATTGTGTAAATCTGACCGTCATACCCGAAACACAATATGCCAGCTCTTGAGCTACTTAAAAATCGTACCGGATTATTGGTGAAGCTTGTTACCTGCACGGCACCTTTATCAATCGCCCCCGTTTGTGACTGGCTGGCATTGAGCGGCATGCGCCAAACATTGAAACTTCCACTGCGTTCGCTCAAATAGTAAACACTGCGCTCGTCGGCAGACCAAACGGGATTTCGATCCTCTCCTCCAAAATCGGTTAGCTTAGTGTGCCGGCCAGCCTTGAAATCATAGAGCCAAATGTCTCGTGCAACAGGTGAAATATGGTGCTTTCTCCATTCATTTTCCACGCCTTTCCAATCTTCATACAACAGTCGTTGGCCTTGCTGGTCCAGTCGTGCATTCAGTGCGGGCGTTGGCAGCATTTGGATAGGCCTCGACGCCCCGTCTATGCTCACTTTGTACAACTCGGTAAGGGCCCGTGAGGGAAACCCAATGTTGTTTACTGAACGATCCCGTTGCGCACTAAATAATACGGATTTACTGTCCGGGGTGAATGAAACTGGCAGTTCCGATTCTGAATGGGTGGTCAAGCGCTTGGACGGTCCACCGGAACTGGACACGGCATAAATATCGAAATTGCCTTTTGAGTCACTTGCATAGGCAATAGTTTTGCTGTCTGGTGCCCACACTGGCCGCGTATTATGGGATCCGTTGGAAACCAGCAAACGCGCACCTCCACCAGCTGCGGGGACAATATACAAATTCCCCATATAGGAAAAAGCGATTTGGCTCCCGTCCGGCGCAATCGATGGATAACGCATCCAAAGCGGCTCGTCTATGGGTCCCAAAGCAGCACCCATGCTACTTGTCCAAATGAAGCTTAAAAATAAACTAAGGATGAGGCGTAAAAACATAATGCGTTACCGTTTGCAGTAATTATTGGATATTTTTTGAATCAAAGTGACATTATGTGTATCTTTTGGATTATTCATAACGAATATTTTGATCGACGTCGTTTTGCAGGCGAGCCTATACAAGAACTGCGCTTCTCATAATTTAGTTGCTTGAAAATCAAGCACTTGGCAGCGATACGCAGTGCTGTTTTAGAGCGCGCTCGCCAGCGCATCGGCGGCGCTCACGCATACCGCAACGCCACTCAAAACCGCGTTACCCGACAGCGGATCCCGCAGTCGATCGTCCAGCAAAGCATTCATATTGACGCCTGGGCGCAGAGCCGCCTCGCGCAGCTGGCTGCCAGGCAAATCATGCCCCCAGCCGTGAGGCAGGCTGACCACGCCCACTTGCATCTCCTCGCTGATGCGCACTGGGGCGAGGAGCACGGTATCGCCGCTTTGCAAACGCGCCGTGCCGCCTTCGTGCAGGCCCAGGCGCTGGGCGTCCTGCGGGTGTACCAGCAGGGTGCAACGCTCAGGGCCTTTGGCCAGTACCGGCAGGTTGTGCATCCAACTGTTGCCCGAACGTGTGTCTCGCCGCCCGATGAGCAGCATGCCTTCGCTTTGCGCACCCAGAGCTTCCTCCACATGCGCTAAATCGGCCAGCAGCGAGGGCGGTGCCAGCGCGATGCGCCCGCTGGGCGTGCGCAGCACTTCAGGAATACGCGGCTGCAAGGGACCCAGGTCAATGCCGCCCTCGGCTGCGCGCACCTGCGCCAGACTCAGACCATACGGCCCGGCGCGCAAGGCCTGGTCAATGATTGCATCAGGGCTGTGCTGCGGGCCGGCCAGCGGCGCCTGCGCTTTGCCCTGCACGATGTCGCACAGGTGCAGCAAGGTTTGCCATTCCTCGGGCTGATCAGCCGCTTTGGCGAATACCGGGCCGCTGTAGCGGGCATGGTTGCGGTAAGAGAACTGCGGGAAGGGGATGTCAAAGTGCACATCCTCCAGCGGCGAGGGGCCGGGCAGGATGACGTCGGCGTGGCGGCTGGTTTCGTTGATATAAATGTCCAGGCTCAGCATGAAGGGCAGGCCTTCTAGTGCCTTGGCAATGCGCTGGCCGTTGGGCGTGGAGAGCACCGGGTTGGAGGCAATGCAAATGAGCGCCTTGATTTGCCCAGGCCCCGGCGTATCGATTTCTTCGGCCAGGCAGGTGATAGGGAATTCGCCAAACACCTCGGGCGCACCCGAGACGCGGCTGTGGCGCCGCCCGGTGCTCACGCCACGCCCTTGGCCGGGGGTGCCCGCGGTGTTGGCGGCAAAAGCGGCGGCCTTGGTAAACATGGCGCCCCCGGCGCGGTCCAGGTTGCCGGTGAGGATGTTGAGCACATCGACCAGCCAGCTGTTGACCGTGCCAAAGCGCTGGGTGCAGGTGCCGATGCGGCCATACACCGCCGCGCGTTCAGCTTGTGCCAGTTGGCGCGCCAGTTGGCGCTGGGTGGCCGCGTCTATGCCGCAGGCCGGCGCCATGCGCTCGGGCGACATCGGCAGCACGGCGGCGCGTAAGGCGTCTAGGCCTTCGAGGTGCTCTTGCAGTCCGCGCAGGCGCAGCAGCTTTTCGTCAAACAAGGTGTGCACCAGGCCGAGCAGGAAAAAAGCGTCGCCGCCGGGGCGGATTGGCAGGTGCTGGTCGGCTGCCGCAGCCGTCTCGGTGCGCCGGGGGTCTACGACCACGATGCGTCCGCCGCGTGCGCGCATAGCCTTGGCCTTGCCCCGGTAGTCGGGCACCGTCCACAAGCTGCCGTTGCTGACCATGGGGTTGGCGCCGAGCATGAGCAAGAAGTCGCAGCGTTCAATGTCGGGCACGGGCACCGACATCCAGTCACCAAACATCAGGCCCGCGCTCAGCTGCTTGGGTATCTGGTCCAGCGAGGAGGCAGAAAACACATTGCGCGTGCCAAGGGCGCGCACCAGCTGCGGAAAGTAGGCCAAGAGGCCGATTTTGTGCGCCGCCGGATTGCCGATGACCGTGCCCACCGCCTGGCCGCCATGCTCGGCAATCAGGGGCAGCAGGCGCCGCTCGACCTCGGCAAAGGCTTCTTCCCATGTAGCCTCCACGAACTGGCCGTTGCGCTTGATGCGTGGGCTGCGCAGGCGGTCCGGGTCCTCGTGCAGGTCTTTGAGCGAGACGCCTTTGGGGCATATGTAGCCGTGGCTAAATACATCTTGTTCCGCCCCGCGAATACTGATGACTTTGTCGCCCCGCGTGCGCACCTCCAGGCCGCAACAGGCTTCGCACAAAGGGCAGATTCGGTAGTGGCTTTGCTCGGGAATAGCGCTGGCAGTGTTCATAGGGTCTCCATTTGGCGTTTATTGTCCGCGTTTTGTGCGCCAAGACTGTGATGATGGTGACACCTAGAATGCGCTGGTGAACCGCACCACGCAAATTCTTCTCAACCTGGCCCATGCGCTGGACCATTTTTTTCTGCTGATCTTTGCCGCTGCGGTGGGCGCTATTGCCCAAGATTTCGGCTTGGCCCGCTGGGAAGACATGATGCCTTACACCACCGGTGCCTTTGTGTTGTTCGGTCTGGGCTCGGTACCTGCCGGACGGCTGGGCGACCTGTGGGGCCGACGGCGCATGATGCTGGTGTTCTTTTTTGGCATGGGCCTGTCCGCGCTGGCGGTGGCCTGTACCCAATCGCCGCGTGAGATGGCCCTGGCCCTGGTTGTGCTTGGCGCCTTTTCTAGCATCTATCACCCGGTCGGCATTCCCATGTTGCTGCAAAGTGCCACGCGCCCGGGGTGGACCATCGGGGTCAATGGCTTGGCGGGCAATCTGGGAATCGCCGCTGCCGCCTTGTCTACTGGTTTCTTGGTCCAGCACTTTGGTTGGCGCACGGCTTTTGTGGTGCCTGCTGTGCTGTGCATGATTTTGGGTGGGGTATTCGCTTGGCAGGCGCCGCACGAATTGGCCCCCGTGGCACGCAGCAAGGCGGCCAGCGTGCAGATGCCCCAAAGCCTGGTGCTGCGGACTTTTTTGGTAATGGTGATGACGGCCACCACCACCAGTTTATTGTTCAATTTCACGACCAATGGCAACGCCCAATTGCTGGCCGAACGCCTGCAGGGTCTGGTCAGCGACCCCGCAACGTTAGGGCTCTTGCTCGCGGCCGTGTACGCCGTTGGATCTTTGGCCCAACTGGTGGTAGGGCGCTTGCTGGACCGGGTGGCGGTCAAGCCCTTGTTTGTGAGCGTTTTGGCTTTACAGTGCCTGGCTTTTTTTGTGGCTTCACAAAGCACTGGTTGGCATTGGTATTTGGCGGCCATTGGCTATATGGTCATGGTGTTTGCAGCCATTCCCTTTAGCGATGCCATGGTGGTGCGCTATATCGATGATTCCATGCGTTCGCGTGTGAGCGGTATCCGTATTGCAATCTCCTTTGGCATCAGTTCCCTGGCCGTTTATCTGCTGGGACCGGTGGTCAAGGTGGCCGGCTTTGACGCTCTGATGACCCTGATGGCTGTGATCGCCGCCCTCGGCGTTGCCGCCGTGCTGTGCCTGCCGGGGCAAGAGGGCATCGACCGCGCACAGGAGCGCGCGGCCGCGTAGGCGCGGTAGATCTGGTCGCTTTCAGTCAGGTTTGATTTGCGCGTTCTTTACGACCTGACTCCAGATCTTTTGCTCGCGCGCGATGTAGGCAGAAAATTCGGCTGACGGCCCGCCACCGATCCCTGCATTGTCCGCAGCAAAACGCTCGCTCACGGCGGGTGACTTGAGCGCCTTGAGGCACTCCTCTTGAATGCGTTTGACCACATCGGGCGGCGTGCCTGCCGGGGCCAACACACCGTACCACTGCGAAGTCTCGAAGTCCTTAAAGCCCATTTCGGCCACCGTCGGCACGTCCGGAAAGGCGCTGATGCGCTGTTGCGTACCCACTGCAATGGCGCGCAGTTTTCCTGCACGAATGTGCGGACCTAAGGCAGGCAGTCCGGCCGAGGATGCTTGCGTTCGCCCTGCCAGCAAATCGGTCAGCTGCGGCCCAGTCCCTCGGTAAGGGATGTGGGTGAGCGATATTCCTGTCACCAATTTCAGGTATTCCATGGCCAGGTGGCCGGCGCTGCCGTTGCCCGCCGAGCCGTAATCCAGGCGCCCGGGATTTTTCTTGGCGTAGGCAATGAATTCCTGGAAATTCTTGGCTGGCACATCCGGATGGATGACAAACATATTGGGTACCTTGGCCAACAGGGTGACGGGGATGAAATCCTTGTTAACGTCGTAGGGCTGGTTGTTCAGCATGTAGGGGTTGACCGCCAGCGTACCCACATGGCCCAGGATCAGGGTGTGGCCATCGGGGGCAGAGCGCACCGTCTCCAGCATGGCGATGGTGCCCGCGCCGCCCGGTTTGTTTTCCACAAAGACGTTTTGGCCCAATTGTTTGGTCAACTCGGCGGCCACCGAACGGGCGACGATTTCGGATGTACCCCCAGGTGCGAAGGGCACCAAAAAACGCACTGCACGCGACGGCCAGACTTCGGCGGCGCGGGCTGCAGGCAGCGTTAGGGATAGCGCGCTCAAGGCGCCGGCCTGGATCAGGCGGCGGCGGGAAGGACTGTGGTGCATCGTTTTTCTCCTAATAATGGGGGTAATCATTTGTCTGTTGGGACGTCAGAATTGGTAGCGGCGCAGCCCGCCGTCCACCGGAATGACCGCCCCGGTGATGTAACTGGCGCGGCTTGAGGCCAAAAACACCACCACATTGGCCAGATCCTCGGGCTCGCCATAGCGGCCCACAGGGATCTCGTTGTCGCACTGCCATTGGCGGTACTCGGGCGTGTAATTGCGAAAAATTTGCTCTGAGTGAACGCGCCCAGGCGCAATGCAGTTGACGGTGATGCCGTCTTTCCCGACCATGCGTGACAAACCCTTGGCCCAGCTGTGCATGCCCGCTTTGGCGCAAAAAGCGCCGTTCACATGGTCGGGCTCGCTTTTGCCAGTGATGTTGATGATTCGGCCCCAGCGTTGCACGATCATGCTGTCAATCAGCGCGTCGGCCAGTTGGCGTGGGCGGTGAAAGTTCAGCGTCAAAGCCTCCTCCCATTGCGCCTCGCTCACATGCAGGTCTTTGAAGCTGCGCGAACCTCCAGCGTTATTCACCAAAATATCGACCTGGCCTAAGCCGCGCAGTGCGGCCTGGCTCAGCATTTGGGCGGCGTCAGGAGCGTACATGTCCTGGGAAATCAGCAACGGCGGCGTACCACCGGTGGCCACGATGGCCGCACCGAGCTCTTGCAACTTGTCCAAGCGGCGCGCCGTCAGCGCCAGACGTACGCCCTCGGCGGCCAGCGCCAGCGCAATCCCGCGCCCGATGCCCATCGAAGCGCCGGTGATCAGTGCGGTCTTGCCTTGCAGCTGCATGTCCATGAATGTTTCCTCGGTCTACTTATGCATTATTCGCCGCCGATACGCAGGCGCCGCGGCAGGCGCTGCTCGATGGCAAATTGCAGCAGGGCTGCGCCCCGATAAAAGCCATGCGCAAACTTGCCGTAGGGCATGGTAACGAAAAAGGCCAGCACACTGCCCAAATGCAGCGCCAGCGTGAGCGGCAAGGCCGCTGTTTCCCGCAGCGCCAGCAGCGCCAAACCGCTGATGCCGCAGGCCAGCAAAAGCGCAATAAAGCCCAGGTCCATGGATTGCTGCGCGGGGTCGGTCAGCAAGCGGTGCTGACGTCGGCGCAAAACGAGCAGGCCCACCGGACCGGCCACCAAACCCAGGCCACCCAGCGTGCCCAGAAGCACTGGCAGGCTTAGCAGCGGGTAGGGCGCATGCCAGCCCAGCACGTAGTGGTACAGCGTGGCGATGGCAGTGGAGGCCAGACACAGCGCAAAGCCGTACATGCTGGCCTGGTGCCACATTTTTCGCCAGGGGCTGGGCTGGTCGTCGTTGGGGGCGCAGCCTTGGCCGTGGCCGCCGTCCAGGTAGCGCAAGCGCGCGGCGGCGTCCAGCGCGCGCAGGCGGTCGGCCAGCACAGAGGGCTGGGGCGTCCCCGCCTCGTTGCGGGGGCGCACTGCCGTCCAATAATTGCGCACGCCCATGGCCAGGGCCAGTATGGCGGCAATAAAGACAGGCCCGAACAGCCCCACGAGCACCTTGTGCGGAAACAGCGCGTAAAAATTACCGCCCTCGGCCCGCTGCCACAAACTGCCGTGGTAGGCCAGGCTGGCCAGCAAAAAGCCACTGATGGCCGCGCACAAGGCCAATGCCACGACCAGGCCATTGCGCTGGTAAAGCTGTGCCAATGGCGCTGGCCAGGCGTAGGCCTGGTAGGTCCGCGCGCGCAGCGCGGCCATGGCGCCTGGAACGTTCACCCCGAAGGCATTGGGCGGTGCGTATTGACAGGAATGCAGACAGGCGCCGCACTGGTGGCACAAATTGGCCAGGTAATGCACATCGGCGGGGGTAAATTCCAGACGCTGGGTCATGGCCGGGAAGACGGCGCAAAAGCCTTCGCAGTAGCGGCAGGCATTGCAAATTTGCATCACGCGTGCCACCTCGTCCTGGGCCTGCACCAATCCTGGCGTGTGCGCATCTGCGCGGGCCTGGTCGATCAAGGATTGCAAAGGGTTTGGCGCGTTCATGTCAGGCGCTGCTTCGGGCTGCGCGTGCCGCTTGGGTGCCGGCAATGCAGCCAAACACGGTGCCTATGGTCATGCCTACGCCAGCGGTATAGCCCTGACCGAGCACATTGCCGGCCATGATTTCGCCAGCGGCAAACAAATTGTGCGCCGGTCGCCCTTGCATGGACACCGCCGCCTGCGCATCCACCTGCAAGCCTAGGTAGGTGAAGGTGATGCCCGGGCACAGGCGGTAGCCAAAGTAGGGCGGCGTATCGAGCGGCCGCGCCCAATGGGTTTTGGGTGGCGTAAGGCCCTCGGTGTGGCAATCGTCCAGCACCGCATGGTCAAACGTGCCTACGCGGCAGGCGGCGTTGTAGTCGCTGACGGTTCGGGTCAAAGCCTGGGCAGAGAGGTTCAGGCGCAGCGCGAGTTCTTCAAGGGAGTCGGCCTGCTCGGGCGCGAACACGGCGGGCATAAAGCGCCCGCGCGCCTTGGCGTCGATGATGGCGTAGCCGATTTGGCCGCGCTGGGCGGCTACCAGCCGCCCCCACACCGCATAGCGCTTGGGCCAGAAGTCCTTGCCCTCGTCGTCAAAGCGCTGGGCGTCCTGGTTGACCATGATGCCCAGAGATACGCAGTCCACCCGGGTGGCGATGCCGCCGTCGTAGAGCGGCGCGCGCGCGTCCACCGCCACGCAATGGGCTTGCGTGGGATCGCCCACGGTGTCGGCACCCGCCTCCATCAGGTGGGCCAGCATGGTGCCCATGTTGTAGCGTGTGCCCCGGATACGAAAGTTATCGGCCGTCCATTCGCCCCAGGCGTTTTGGCCCCAAGCCTCGCGTTGCCAGTCGATATTGGACTCAAAGCCGCCGCAGGCCAGTACCACGCTGGCGCAAGGATGGCGCTGGCTGCCTGCATGGACGGCCACCATCCGGCCTTCGCTCCATTCCAGGCGGTCCACCACGTGTTCGTAGAGCACCGTTACGCCCAGGCGCGCTGCGCTGCGGTAATAGGCGTTGACCAGCGCTTTGCCACCGCCCATAAAAAAAGCGTTGGTACGGGACAAATGCAAAGTACCCGAGAGCGAGGGCTGGAAATGCACGCCGTGGCGCCGCATCCAGGTGCGGCACTGCGCCGATGCGCGCACCACCTGGCGCGCCAAAGCCTCGTTGGTTTTGCCGGCCGTCACCTGCAGCAAGTCTTGCCAGAATTCTTCTTCGGTATAGGCGCCGGTGAGCACGTCCTCGGGCGCCTCGTGCATGCAGCGAATGTTGCGGGTGTGTACGGAGTTGCCGCCGCGCCAGGGCTCGGGGGCCGATTCAAGCATCAGCACCCGAGCACCCGACTCGGCCGCGCTCAGGGCAGCGCACAAGGCCGCGTTGCCGCCGCCCACCACGACCACGTCCCAGTGCGGGCTTGGGTGCTCTGCCATCAGACCAAAAAGCAGGCCTGACGCTTATTCGGGTTCAATTTTGGCCGCGCGCACCACTTTGCCCCAACGCGGCGCCTCCGATTTGATGAGGGCAGCAAACTGCTCGGGCGCGCCCCCGCCGATTTCATTACCCTGGCTCAGCATTTTTTCGCGCAAATCGGGGTCTTGCAAGGCTTTGTTGCAGGCGGCACTCAGAGTTTTGATCAGTTCGGCAGACATCCCCTTGGGGCCCACCAAGCCTTGCCAATTGAGCACTTCGACGGCGGGGTAGCCCTGCTCGCCCATCGTTGGCAGGTCGGGCAGCAAAGGCGAGCGGGTTTTGCTCGTAATTGCTAAAGCGCGAAGACGCCCGCCCTTGATGGCTGGCATGGCGGAATACATTTGCTCAAACATCATGTGCACTTGCCCGCTCATCAGGTCTGTAGCGCCAGCAGCACCGCTTTTATAAGGTGCGTGGATCATGTCGATTTCGGCGGAATGCTCAAACAGCGCACCACTCAAATGGTGGGTGCCGCCGATGCCGCCCGAGGCATAACTCAGGCTGCCAGGAGACGCCTTTGCCGCGTTCACAATATCTTTGACCGACTTATAGGGCGAGTCGGCCCGAACCATCAAAATCAATGGCCCACGCTCAATCAGTGTTATCGGCACGATGTCATTGAAGGGGTCGAAATTGAGCTTTTTAAACAAGGCGTGGTTGACCGCCAGCGGAGCAAAGTTCCCCATGCCCACGGTATAGCCATCCGGTTTACCGCGCGCAATCATTTCAGTGCCAATGTTGCCGCCCGCGCCGGCTTTGTTGTCGATCAGTATGGGCTGGCTTAGGATTTCACTCATCACTTTGGCTACCTGGCGTGAGCGGGTATCCGCATTGCCCCCAGCAGCGTAGGGGCATATCCAGGTGATCGGCCGGCTAGGGTATTTTTCTTGGGCCTGGGAAAAAGCGGGCAGCAAGGCGGCGCTGCCAGCCCATTGAATCAGTTCGCGGCGTTTCATGGTCATGTCTCCTAAGGTAATTGCGGTCGGTAAATCAGGCGGTGCGGGGTTGTAGCCCGCGAACCAAAGTAATAAATTCCAGCTGCGTGCCAGCGCGTCGGTGCGCTGACAAGGCTTGGTAATCCGGGTCGGCAAACCATTGGCGGGCCAGCTCTTCGGAGGGGAATTTGAACAGAATCAGCCGTCCGGGGCGGGGCGACTGACCCTCTAAGGTGTCGGGCTGGTCGTCATAGGTCAGAAACTCGCCGCCGTAGCGCTTGAGAATGGGAAAGAACCCTTTCTCGTACATACGGTATTGCGCTGCATCGGTGACAAGCAGATTGGCCAACATGTAGGCAGGTACGGGACTATCGGTCAAGCGAACTCCTGGTAGCTAGGGGGTGATCATGCGATTTGACGCGCATGATGCCAGAAAGCCGCCTGCCCCGGAGTCGCCGGGCCTTTGAGACCACGCCCACGGGCCCTATAGCGCGATCCGCATGCGCCGCACCTTTGCGGGTTAGTGCTTAGGCAACATGCCCTCACGCGCCAGTTTCACCGGAAACTCGGCGCGGATTCGGGCATCCATTTCCGGTGAAATATGCGATGGGAAGTGGCCATCGAGGATGACTTGCAGTTTCTTGGACGCAGTTTCCACAATCGTCGGGCGGCCCGCTTCGGTCCATTGGTTGGGGCTGGCGCGGTTGGCTACCTGCGGGTACAGATAGTCTTTTTGCATCAGTTGCAAAGTCTGCGGCGCGCCTAGGTAATGGCCGGGGCCGTTCAGGCAAACGTCGCGGATGGTGTCCAGCGACAAAGTTTCGTCATTCACTTCAATACCGCGAATAGTGCGCTGTACTGCGCCGATGATGTCGTTGTCGATGAGCAAACTTTCCAGCGAAAAGCCCAAGAGGCTGGCCAGCATGCCTGCGGATTCATAAATCAGGTT
>CAMATX010000082.1 GCA_945861345.1 Comamonas sp. lk | reverse complement strand
CAGGACACCACCGGCTTGCTGCTGCTGACCGACGATGGCCAGTTCATCCACCGCATGAGTTCGCCACGCCACCACGTGCCCAAGGTCTACGAGGTGACGGTGAAACATCCGCTGGACTCTGGCCAAATTGAGCGCCTGTGCCAGGGCGTGGTGCTCGATGACGACCCCAAACCGGTGCGCGCTGCCGCCTGCGAGGCGGTGGGTCCGTTGCATTTGCGGCTGACCCTGACCGAGGGCAAATACCACCAGGTCAAGCGCATGGTCGCAGCCGTGGGCAACCGCGTCGAGGCATTGCACCGCTCCCAAATCGGGCAATTGCGCTTGCCCGATGATTTGGCACCCGGTCAATGGCGCTGGCTCGATGCTGCACAACTGCGCTTGATTGCAGGGGTCTAGGCGCCTGCTTTGGGTGGGTGATCGCCCACAGTGCGCCACGCGGTCGCAGGCAGGCGGGCCGTTACACTAGGCGGTTACGAATTTAAAGGCTTTTGTGAAACTGTCGAACCCCCGGAACCTCTTTTTGGCCTTGGTCTGGGCCCTTTGCTCGCTCATGGCGATTGCGGCAGACGCCCCACCACCGATTTTTGTACTCAATTCCCTGGACGCTTCGGTGAGTGTCATCGATCCTGTCTCCTGGAAAGAGACGCAGCGCATCCCAACGGGGAAAGAGCCCCACCATTTGTACCTGACACCCGATGAAAAGTCACTTTTGGTGGCCAGCGCGGTGGGCGATTCGCTGTTGTTTGTCGATCCCCGCACCGCTGCGGTGCAGCGCACGGTGCGCGGCATCTCCGATCCTTACCAACTGCGCTTCTCGCCGGATATGAAGTGGCTGGTGACAGTGGCCAACCGCCTGAATCACGTGGATATTTACCACTGGAATGGCAGCGAATTGACCTTGGCCAAGCGCATTGCCACCAGCAAAACGCCCAGCCATGTTTGGATCGACAGTACCAGCACCATGGCCTATGCCACCATGCAAGACAGCAATGAGCTGGTCGGCATCGATTTGGGTAGCCAAACGCTCAAATGGCGCGTCAAAACTGGCGCCACACCTGCCGACGTCTTTGGCACACCGGGCGATAAATTTTTGCTCGTTGGCCTCACCGGTGGCACGGGCGTAGAGGTCTACGAGTTGGGCAAGGGCCAGCCGCGCCTGAGCAAAACCATACGCACCGGCGCTGGCGCCCATGCTTTTCGGGCCCTGGGAGACAGGCGCCATGTACTCGTGAGTAACCGGGTGGCCAACACCATCAGCAAAATTGATTACTCCACCTTGGAGGTGGTTGACACCTACCCCGCGCCCGGCGGTCCCGATTGCATGGACGTGTCGTCCGATGGGCGATTTATTTATGTGGCCTCACGCTGGATCAAAAAACTCACGGTGATCGACATGGCGGCCCGCAAAGTGGTGCAGCAAGTCTCTGTTGGGCGCTCGCCCCACGGCGTTTGGACGCTGGACCACGCGCCGCGCCACTAAGGCTGGAAGCTTTCGCATGCGCGCGCTAAGGTGCTACATACGCATCCTTATTCTGGGGCTTTTGGCACCGTCGGCCTGGGCCCAGGCCCAATGCAAAAAGCCGGTTTACCTCACCTTTGACACGGGCCACATGGAAGTGGCCCCGCTGATTGCCCAGGTGCTGGCGCAGCACCGTGCCAAAGCTACGTTTTTTGCGGCCAACGAGCCCACCAAGGTGGGTGACGGCAGTCTGGGTACCCATTGGGCCCCTTGGTGGCGCGAACGCGCCCAGGAGGGTCACAGCTTTGCGTCCCACACGCTAGACCATACTTACTGGCGTGCCGATATACCCGACGACGGGCGGGGCGTTCGCTTCAAGACGCAGGCCTCGGCCGGCGCACAGGCCGGCCAAATGCAGGTGCTCACGGCCCAGCAGTATTGCCAACAAATCCAGGCCAGCGCGCAGCGGCTGGCGCAGCTGACCGGGCAGCCAGCCTTGCCCTTGTTCCGGGCACCGGGCGGCAAAACCTCGCCCGCACTGCTAGCTGCCGCCCGCCAATGCGGTTTTGCCCATGTGGCATGGGCTGACGCCGGGTTTTTGGGCGACGAATTGCCCAGCGAAAAGTTCAGCAACCAGGCGCTGTTGGCCAAAGCCTTGAAAAACATCCGCAGCGGCGACATCCTGATGGCCCATCTGGGCATTTGGTCCCGCAAAGATGCATGGGCCCCCGCCGTGTTAGAACCCCTACTTAGCGGCTTAGAGGCGCGCGGATTTTGTTTTGCCAGCCTCAAAACCCATCCGGTCTACCAGGACTGGATCGCCGCCCACCCCTTGTGAGCACCAATGTGAGCATTCATGCGCCATGGACTTCTTGATTGACAGTTTTGCCCAAGCCCAAGCCTGGCTTTACGAAAGCTGCTTTCAGCCCCTGCTTTTTGCACTGGGTTTTGGCGGCCTGCTGGAATCGGCCTATGAGGCCACGGGTTGGCTGCTGGTGGGCGTACTTCAACTTCTGGTGATGCTGCTCGCGTTCGCTCCCCTGCAATGGTGGCGGCCGGCCCAGGTTATCAGCGACCGGGCGGCGATTCGTACCGACGTGCTGTACACGCTGATCCACCGCTTGGGCCTGTTTCGGGTAGCCATGTTTTTCACTCTGGAGCCCTTGCTTGACCAGGGTGTGGGTACCTTGCGTGTCTGGGGCATGCCCACGTTTCAGATTGACGACCTCTGGCCCCAGGTTACCGCAACCCCATGGGTGAGTTTTGTTCTGTACTTGGTGATTTTTGACTTTTGTAATTACTGGTTTCACCGCGCTCAGCACCATTTTGGCTGGTGGTGGAAGCTGCACGCACTGCACCATTCGCAGCAGCAAATGACCATGTGGACCGATAACCGCAACCACCTTTTGGATGATGTGCTGCGCGATGTGTTGTTTGTGGCGGTGGGTGTTTTGATCGGCATTGCGCCGGGCCAGTTTGTGGCTTTGGTGGCGCTGATGCAGCTCAGCGAAAACCTGCAGCACGCCAATGTTCGCCTTTCTTTTGGAAAATTGGGCGAGCGCTTGTGGGTCAGTCCGCGTTTTCACCGCCTGCACCATAGTATTGGCATCGGCCATGAAAGCGCGCCACCGTCCGGTAGTGGGACAGCGGTATTGGGCGGGCACAATTTCGGCGTCCTGCTGCCCTGGTGGGACATGCTTTTTGGTACTGCTGATTTCAGTCTGCGCTACTTGCCTACGGGCGTGCGTGACCAGGTGGAGCAGGGTGTCAATTACGGCCAAGGCTTTTGGGACCAGCAATGGCGTGGCCTGCTGCGCTTAGCGGGGCGCCATGCGTAGCGTGCTGTCCGCGCTGGCACGTGCGGTGGGCTACTGCATGCTCCCGCAGGCCATTTGGATTTCGGTTTTGCCTTTGCTGGTGGCAACCGGCTCAGCGGCGGTCTTGGCGCATTTCTTCTGGCAACCCGCGCAAGAAGTATTGGTGGCGTTTTTGGATGCGTCGGTGATCGTCTCCACCATGGGCGCCTGGCTGGCGGCGGTGGGTTTGCCCGGACTCAAAACCATGCTGGCGCCACTGATATTGATCGTCGTGCTCACGCCCGTAGTGGCGGTGTCGTCGGTGCTGCTGGTATCGACGACCATGACCCCGGCGCTGGTAAATTTGGTGGCCCGCAGGCGCTTTCCCCAGTTGCAGCGCCGCCAGGGCGCTTCTTTTTTTGCCAGCGTGGCCTGGGCCTGTCTTTCGTGTTTGCTGGCGTTGCTGGCCACGGTGATCTCCAGCCCGATGTGGATTGTTCCACCGCTGGTACTGATATTGCCGCCCGCTATTTGGGCCTGGCTGACGTACCGCATCATGGCCTTTGACGCCTTGGCCTCCCATGCCAGCGCGGCAGAGCGACAGACCCTGATGCAAACGCACCGCCTCGCTCTCATGGGTATGGCGCTGGTGGTCGGCTTTTTGGGCGCTGCGCCCAGCTTGTTGTGGTCCGCGGGGCTCATGGCTCTTGCCATGGCGCCATTGCTTTTGCCCGTGTCGGTCTGGCTGTATTCCCTGGTTTTTGTGTTTGCCTCCTTATGGTTTATTCACTACTGTCTGGACGCCTTGCATACGCAGCGCCAGACCCAAGAAGCCGAGGTGTTTAGCCCGGTGGTGCCCGAGCCACCGGTGCAGGTCATGCTTTTATGAACTTTGGCCTTGTCATCATTGGCGACGAAATTCTGTCGGGCAAACGCGCCGACAAGCACCTGCCCAAAGCCATCGAGTTGTTGAGTGAACGCGGCTTGCAGGTAGCGTATGCGCACTATGTTGGCGACGACCCGGTGCGTATCACTGCGACGCTCGCGCAGGCTTTTGCCAGCGGCGATACGGTGTTTTCTTTTGGCGGCATAGGCGCCACGCCCGATGACCACACCCGGCAATGCGCCGCCCGCGCAATGGGCCGCCCCCTGTCGCTGCACCCGGGCGCCCGCGATCTGATTTGGGAGCGCATGCACGATATCGCCCGCGAGAATGGCACCGCTTTTGACCCCGAGCGCGAGGACAACCGCCACCGCCTGGAAATGGGTAAATTTCCCGAAGGCGCGGCGCTCATCCCCAACCCGTACAACAAAATTCCCGGCTTTAGTCTGCCCGGCACGGGTCACGGGGCGGTGCACCTTGTGCCCGGTTTCCCGGTAATGGCCTGGCCCATGGTGCAGTGGGTGCTCGATACCCATTGCCGCGACTGGTTTGCTTCTGAGGCACAGTTAGAGTTGTCGGTGATTGTTATGGGCGCCATGGAGGCCACTCTTACGCCGCTGATGGAACAAATTGAGGCGCAGTTTGCGGTCAAGGTGTTTAGCCTGCCCAGCGTAGACCATCCGGAGTACGGGCGCCACATCGAGCTGGGCGTTAAAGGTGCGCAAAATGCGGTGCCCACGGCTTTTGCGGCGCTCAAGGCGGGCCTGCAAAAGTTCTCTGCGCTTCTGGGCCCCGAATTGGTGCGTAAAGCGGAACTAATTACTCCTTGACCATTTATGCACTTATTTGGTGCTAATATGCACTAAATAAGTGCATATATTCAACTTCAAATTTACACGCGTCAAAGCCGCAGCCCAAGTCAAGGCAAAATACAGAGTGGAGATGCAATATTCCCCTAAAAATGCCGCTCTGGCATAAAAGCTGCGATGAGTCGCAAGCAAACCTTTTTACAACCGTGCAACAGGAGTATTTGATGGCCAAGACCGTCGCAGATGTGATGAAGATGGTGAAAGAGAACGAAGTCAAGTTTGTTGACTTCCGCTTCACCG
This sequence comes from Comamonas sp. lk, assembly GCA_945861345.1. GTDB lineage: Bacteria > Pseudomonadota > Gammaproteobacteria > Burkholderiales > Burkholderiaceae_C > Allorhodoferax. The sequence goes on along the minus strand of CAMATX010000082.1, from coordinate 6,250 downwards.
ACACCCGTGGTAAAGAGCAGCACGTCAGCGTGCCCATCTCGCATTTTGATGAGGACAAGTTCACATCCGGTCACGCCTTTGACGGCTCGTCGATCGCCGGCTGGAAGGGCATTGAAGCCTCGGACATGCAGCTCATGCCCGACCCCAATACCGCCAATATCGACCCCTTCTTTGAAGAGACCACCTTGTTCATGAGCTGCGACGTGGTCGAGCCCAGCGACGGCAAAGCCTATGACCGCGACCCCCGCTCCATTGCTAAGCGCGCGGAAGCCTACCTCAAGGCCTCGGGCATTGGCGACACCGCCTTCTTCGGCCCCGAGCCCGAGTTCTTTATTTTTGACGACGTGCGCTGGAACACCGACATGTCGGGCACCTTCTTCAAAATCGACGAAGCCGAAGCCCCCTGGAACAGCGGAAAAACCATGGATGGCGGCAACAAAGGCCATCGTCCTACCGTCAAGGGCGGTTACTTCCCCGTGCCCCCGGTGGACAGCACCCAAGACATGCGCGCGGAAATGTCGCTGATTTTGGAGTCCTTGGGCATCCCGGTTGAGGTGTTCCACCACGAAGTGGCTGGCGCTGGCCAAAACGAAATCGGCACCAAGTTCAGCACCTTGGTGCAACGCGCCGACTGGACCCAAATCCTGAAGTACGTGGTCCAAAACGTGGCCCACAACTTCGGCAAAACGGCCACCTTCATGCCCAAGCCCATCGTGGGCGACAACGGCTCCGGTATGCACGTGCACCAGTCCGTCTGGAAAGACGGCAAAAACCTGTTTGCTGGTGACGGCTATGCTGGTTTGTCTGACTTCGCGCTGTACTACATCGGCGGCATCATCAAGCACGCGCGCGCGCTCAACGCCATTACCAACCCGGGCACCAACAGCTACAAGCGCTTGGTTCCCGGCTATGAGGCGCCGGTCAAGCTGGCTTACTCGTCGCGTAACCGCTCGGCGTCGATCCGTATCCCCTTTGTGGCCAACCCCAAAGGTCGCCGTATCGAGGCACGCTTCCCCGATCCCCTGATGAACCCCTACCTGGGCTTCTCGGCACTGTTGATGGCCGGTTTGGACGGCGTGGAAAACAAAATCCACCCCGGCGAGGCCGCTACCAAAGACCTGTACCACCTGCCACCGGAGGAGGACGCTTTGGTCCCCACCGTCTGCCACAGCCTGGACCAGGCGCTGGACTGCCTCGCTGCAGATCACGCCTTCCTGACCAAAGGTGGCGTGTTCACCGAGAGCATGATCGAGGCTTATATCGAACTCAAAATGGGTGAAGTGACGCGTCTGCGTCAGGCCACCCATCCTATCGAATTTGATATGTATTATTCGCTCTGATGCCGTCTTGGCGGCAGCCGCTGTTTGCCTTGCGTCCCTGGGGCGCAAGCAATACAGGTGCAGCCGCCCAGCCTGCTCGAAAAAGACGGCTGCGGCCGTCTTTTTCACTTCAGAAGCACTTTTTATGATCCGCCCATTGCTCCTTCTCGCGCTCGCCTCCTGGGCAGTTTTTCCAGCAGCCGCGCAGGACCGCATATACCGATGCGGCAACGAATACACCAATATGGTGGCGCCCGGACAGGAGCCCAAATGCACGCTGATCACCACCGGCAACGTGACGGTGGTTCCCGCGACGCGTGTGCCCGCAAACAGTGCCAAAAACACGGCCCCGCGCCCTGATGCGGGCGCCCAGCGCGCCAGAGACTCCGAGGCGCGCACCATCTTGGAGGCTGAATTGAGAAAAGCCGAGACCCAACTGGCCAGCTTGCAGCAGGAATACAAGCAAGGCGAGCCCGATCGGCAGGGCGACGAGACGCGCAATTACCAAAAATACCTGGACCGCAAAGCCGAACTCAAGGCCAAGGTGGAACGCACCGAAGCCGATATCGCCAGCCTGCGGCGCGAACTGGCGCGCATTTCCCCTAGCGTGGCCTCGACGCCTTAGTCCCGTATGGCCCCGCCAGCGCATCCCCAGTTTCAAAGCTATGACCTGCTGGCCAGCCTCGTGGCCGTGGTGCGCAAGGACGGCGTGGTGGTGTTTTCCAATGCCGCGCTGGAGGACGCTTTGGGCATTTCGCGCCGGGCGATTGTGGGCACCGCCTTAGCCGATATATTCACCGAGCAGCGCTCGCTGCGCACCGCCCTGGACGGCGCGGCCGGCAACGCCTTTGCCGCGCTGCGTTATGACGCCTTTATTCGGCGCGCCGGCCAGGACGTGCTGCCTGTGCACGTGATCGTCACCGACGCGGAGGACCAGCGCCATTTTGTAGTCGAGTTGGTGCCCCAAGAGCAGCAAACCCGCCAGGACCGCGAAGAGCGCCTGGCCGAGCAGGCCCTGGCCAACAAAGAGCTCATCCGCAACCTGGCCCACGAGATCAAAAACCCGCTGGGCGGCATTCGCGGCGCTGCGCAATTGCTGGAGATGGAAATCGCCGCCAGCGGGCTGACCGAGTACACCCAGGTCATCATCCGCGAGGCCGACCGCCTCCAAACCCTGGTGGACCGGTTGCTGGCTCCGCACCGGCGCCCGCACATGGTGGGCGATGTCAATATCCACGAGGTCTGCGAACGCGTGCGCTCGCTCATCGTGGCCGAGTTTCCCAAGGGCTTGCGCGTGGTGCGCGACTACGACATCTCCATTCCCGAGTTCCGTGGCGACATGGAGCAGCTTATTCAGACCGTGCTCAACATCGCGCACAACGCCTGCCAGGCGCTGGCCGAGCGCATCGCGCAGGCCGACGCCGAGCTGCGCTTTTGCACCCGCATTGCGCGCCAGGTCACCTTTGGCAAGATGCGTTACCGGTTGGCATTGGAATTGCATGTCATGGACAACGGACCTGGCGTGCCAGATTCGATCAAGGACCGCATCTTCTACCCGCTTGTATCGGGCCGGGACGGCGGCTCCGGTTTGGGGTTGACCTTGGCGCAAACTTTTGTGCAGCAACACCACGGCCAGATCGAAGTCGATAGCGTCCCGGGCCGGACCGATTTCAAAATATTGATTCCCCTTCCGTAGTTGGACCACCTAGAGAAAGCGCCACCCATGAAGCCGATTTGGATCGTAGACGATGACCAGTCCATCCGGTTTGTGCTGGAGAAGGCCTTGCTGCGGGAGCAGCTGCCCACCCGCAGCTTTTCCAATGCCCGCGATGTGCTGGCCGCGCTGAATCACCCCGGCGAAGAGGCGCCGCAAATTTTGGTCAGTGACATCCGCATGCCCGGTGGCTCGGGCCTGGATTTGCTGGAGAAAGTCAAAGCCAAATACCCCGGCCTGCCGGTCATCATCATGACCGCCTTTTCTGACCTGGACAGCGCGGTCAGCGCCTTTCAGGGCGGGGCTTTTGAATACCTGCCCAAACCCTTTGACCTGCCCAAAGCCATCGAGCTCATCCGGCGCGCCGTGCAAGAAAGCCAGCGCGAGGAATACGCCGACGAAGGCATGGGCGAGACCCCCGAAATGCTGGGCCAGGCGCCTGCCATGCAAGATGTTTTCCGTGCCATTGGCCGCCTCAGCCAAAGCAATGTGACGGTGATGATTACCGGCGAATCGGGCTCGGGTAAAGAGCTGGTCGCCCGTGCGCTACACAAACACTCGCCCCGTGCCACCGGCCCCTTTGTGGCCATCAACACGGCGGCCATTCCCAAGGAACTGCTCGAGAGTGAACTCTTTGGCCACGAACGCGGTGCCTTCACCGGCGCGCAGGCGCAGCGGCGCGGCCGCTTTGAGCAGGCCGACGAAGGCACGCTGTTTTTGGACGAGATTGGCGATATGCCTTTTGAGCTGCAAACCCGGCTCTTGCGCGTGCTCAGCGACGGGCATTTTTACCGCGTGGGCGGGCACAGCGCCATCAAGGCCAATGTGCGCGTCATCGCCGCCACCCACCAGGACCTGGAAATGCGCGTGCATCAAGGCGCCTTCCGCGAGGACTTGTTTCACCGCCTGAACGTCATCCGCCTGCGCCTGCCCGCATTGCGCGAACGGCGCGAGGACATTCCCATGCTCACGCGCCACTTTTTGCAACACAGCGCCAAGCAGCTGGGCGTGGAGCCCAAGCGCATCGCCGACAGCGCGCTGGCCGCCCTGGAGGGCTTTTCCTTCCCCGGTAATGTGCGCCAGTTGCAAAACGTTTGCCATTGGCTGACCGTCATGGCGCCCGCGCAGGTCATCGAGCCCAAAGATTTGCCGCCCGAAATTGGTGTATTCAAAGGCGCACAAGCGGCCCCCGCACCAAGCTTGGGAGCGCCCGATAGCACCATGGCGGTGCACCATGGCAGCCCCGATACGCCCGAGCCCCTCGTTGCGGCGCTGCCTGATGCTGCGGCGCCGGCCACCGTCATGGTCTGGCCCTCCGATCAAGGACTGGCTCCGGCTGCACCGCCGCCATTGACCGGCTGGGAAGTCGAACTCGAGGACGAGGCCCTCACGCTGTTGCGCACCGGCCATATCGAGGTCTGGGACACGCTGACCCGCCGGTTCGAGGCCCGCATGATCCAGGCGGCCCTGACCAATACGCGCGGCCGGCGCATCGAGGCGGCCAACAAGCTGGGCATAGGGCGTAACACTATCACCCGCAAAATCCAGGAGCTGGGCCTGGACAAAAAGCTCGCGCTGCTTCCCGAGTAGGAGGCCGTTGGATCAGGCCACCGTGAGCACCACGGGCGTGTGGTCGCTGGGTCGCTCGTTCTTGCGCGGCGCCTTGTCGATGGTGCAGGCCGTCGCCCGCGCCCGCAGGGCTTCGCTAACCAAAATATGGTCGATGCGCAGGCCCCGGTTGCGCCGAAACGCCATGTCCCGGTAATCCCACCAGCTATAGCTTTTGGGCGGCTGGGGAAACAGACGCAGGCTGTCATGCAAACCCAGCGCCACCAGCGCACGCAGGTGGTAGCGCTCTTCTTCGGTGCAATGGATTTGGTCTTGCATGCCTTGCGGGTCCCAGACGTCGTCATCGTCAAAGGTGATGTTGTAGTCGCCCATGAGCAGCAGCTGCGGGTGGGCCGCCATCTCCTCCTTGACCCAGGCGCGCAGGCTTTTGAGCCACTCCATCTTGTACTCAAACTTATCGGTACCCGGCGCCTGCCCGTTGGGAAAGTAGGCGCCAATCACGCGCACGCCCTGCACCGTGGCGGTGATGACGCGGGCCAGCTCGTCGTCAAAGCCGGGGATGTTCTTCACCACCTCGGTGGCCGGCGCCTTGGTTAGCAGGGCGACGCCGTTATAGGTTTTTTGGCCAAACCACTGGGCTTGGTAGCCCGCTTGGGTGAAGGCATCGTGCGGAAACTTGTCGTCGGTGAGCTTGGTCTCCTGCAAAGCCAGCACATCGACCGGGTTGGTGGCCAGCCAGTCCAGCACCTGGGGCAGGCGCACGGCTAAAGAGTTAACGTTCCAGGTGGCGAATTGCATGGCTTTATTACATCGTTTGGCGTGTATAGGTCACAAAACTGAAGGGCAGGCCCTGGGCGCTGGTATGTGATTGGCGGCTAGCCTCTTGCCACTGATCGCCCAGCACCGGCGCAAACGCATCGCCGGCCACGTGCAGGTCGATTTCTGTGACCACCACGCTATGCGCCAGCGGCAAGGCCTGTGCGTAAATTTGCGCTCCGCCGATGACCCAGGTGTCGGGCGCCTGTGCGCACAGGGCCAGCGCCGCTTCCAGGGATGCGGCGCTTTGGGCGCCTTCGGCCTGCCAGCCTTCTTGGCGGGTGACCACCACATTCAAGCGCCCGGGAAGCGGGCGGAATTTGGGGGGCAAAGAGTCCCAGGTTTTTCGGCCCATGATGACCGGGCAGCCCAAGGTGGTGCGCTTGAAATGCGCCAAATCCTCGGGCAGGTGCCAGGGCAGGGTGTTGTTGGCGCCGATCACGCCATTGGCGGCGCGTGCGTAAATCAGGTGCAGGCGGGTGGCCATGGCCGCTGCGCCTAGACGGCCACCGGGGCCGAGATAGCCGGGTGCGGCGCGTAGCCCTGCACCTCAAAGTCCTCGTAGGCGTAGTCAAAAATACTGTCCGGGCGGCGCTTGATGTGCAGCGTCGGGTAGGCCATGGGCGCGCGGCTTAGCTGCAGCTCCACCTGGGTGTGGTGGTTGCTATAAATATGGCAGTCGCCCCCGGTCCAGATGAAGTCGCCCACGTCCATATCGCATTGCTGAGCGATCATGTGCGTTAGCAACGCATAGCTGGCGATATTGAAGGGCACGCCCAGAAAGATATCGGCGCTGCGCTGGTAGAGCTGGCAGCTCAGGCGCGGTTTGCTG
>CAMATX010000081.1 GCA_945861345.1 Comamonas sp. lk | reverse complement strand
CGGCGTAAAAACTCCGCTTCGCTCCAGTCCAGCAGGGCTGCCAGCGGCTCTGCGTTCAGGCCCGGCCGGGCGGCAAAGTCGGCCAATGTGCTCGGGCGGGCGTATTTGTTCCAGGGGCAGACGCTTTGGCAGTCGTCGCAGCCATAAATGCGGTTGCCTATCAGCGGGCGCAGCGCCTGGTCGATGGGTCCGGCGTGCTCGATCGTCAAATACGAAATACAGCGGCGCGCATCAAGCTGGTAAGGCGCCACGATGGCCTGCGTTGGGCACACGCTGATGCAGGCGCTGCATGTGCCGCAGTGCGGCTGCACCGGCGCGGTGGGCGCCAAGGCCAAATCCACAAAGATTTCGCCCAGAAAAAACATCGACCCGGCCTCGCGGTGCAGCACCAAGGTGTGCTTGCCACGCCAGCCTAGGCCGCTGCGTGTGGCCAGCTCGGCCTCCAGCACGGGCGCCGAATCGGTAAACACGCGGTGGCCCAAGGGCCCCAGATGCGCAGCCAGGCGGTCGGCCAGGCTTTGCAGGCGCCGGCGCAATACCTTGTGGTAGTCACGCCCTCGGGCATAGAGGGCGACGGTGCCGGTATGCGGGGCTTGCAGCCGGGCCATTTCCTGGTCCGGCCAGTCGGGCGAAGTGCCCGCTGGCAGGTAATCCATCCGGGCGGTAATGACGCTGAGCGTGCCGGGCACCAGCTCGGCGGGCCGGGCGCGGGCCAGACCGTGGCGCTGCATATAGGCCATGCTGCCGTGAAAGCCAGCCTCCAGCCAGGCCAGCAATCCGGGCTCTGCGCTGGACAAATCCACCCCCGCCACGCCGATTTGGGAGAATCCAAGCTCCTGCCCCCAGGCTTGCAGCTGCGCCATGTCCAGCACGCGGGCTGCGGGGGTGCTAGTCTGCGCGTTATGGATGTTCACGCCTTGATTGTAAAAACCCCGCCATGGCAGCTGCGCTGGCGCGACGAAAGTGCCACGGCCGCCTTTGCCCGCCAATTGGCGGCGCTGCCCGCGCTGGCCGATGCGTTCGTCACTTTGCACGGCCCTTTGGGTGCTGGGAAAACCACGTTGGTACGGCATCTGCTGCAGGCGCTGGGCGTGCAAGGGCGCATCAAAAGCCCCACTTATGCGGTGGTCGAGCCCTATGCCCTGCCCGGCCTGGACATCTGGCATTTCGATTTTTACCGCTTTAACGATCCGCGCGAATGGGAAGACGCGGGTTTTCGGGACATTTTTGCCAGCCCCGGCCTCAAACTGGCCGAGTGGCCTGACAAAGCAGCTGCGGTGCTGCCACCGGCCGACCTGGCCATTGCCTTGCACCCCGAAGGCGAGCAGGCCCGCGTGGCCACTTTGCAAGCCCATACCTCCAAGGGCGAAGGCCTGCTGGCGGCGCTGATGGCTTTGGGGCAGCCGCAATGAGGCGGCGCGCGCTGGTGCAAAGCGGGGCCATCGTGCTCTGTCTGGGGCACAGCCTGGTGCGCGGGGCTAGCATCGTCAATGTGCGCATCTGGCCGGCGCCGGATTATTCGCGGGTGACGATTGAATCGGACACACCGCTCAAGGCCACCCAAACGCTGATCGGCAACCCGCCGCGCCTGGCGGTAGACATTGCGGGTATCAGCCTGAACCCGGCGCTACGCGAGCTGGTGGCCAAAGTGCGGCCCGACGACCCCAATATTGCGGGCATCCGCGTCGGCCAGTTTTCGGCCGAGGTGGTGCGCCTGGTCATTGACCTCAAGGCGGGCGTGCGCCCGCAGGTCTTTAGCCTGGCGCCGGTGGCTGCGTACCAGCATCGCCTGGTGCTGGACCTGTACCCGCTGCAAGCCATCGACCCGCTGGACGCACTGATTGCGCAGCACGTGCCCAAAGCGCCGAACGCCGAGGCTTCTAGCCCACTGCAAACTCCAAAACCGGCCAAACCTGCGGCATCGGCACCAGCGATGGGATCAACGGCCTCGACGGCATCAGCGCCTGCTTCAGCTGCTGCAGCTACCCCCTCCTTGCCGCTGAGCGCGCCGGCCCTGGCCCTCAAACCCGGCGGCAGTCCGGGCGCTTTTATTGGCCCCAGCGCGCCGGTGACAAATACCGACAGGCTGATCATCATCGCCCTGGACCCAGGGCACGGCGGCGAAGACCCCGGCGCCATCGGGCCGGGCGGAACGCAGGAAAAAAACGTGGTGCTGCAACTGGCGTTTTTGCTGCGCGAGCGCATCAACGCAGCCAGCGTGCGCGGCAACCCGATGCGCGCATACCTTACCCGCGATGCCGATTTCTTCGTGCCGCTGCATGTGCGGGTGCAAAAAGCGCGCCGCGTGCAGGCCGATTTATTCATCAGCCTGCATGCCGATGCGTTTTTCACGCCCGCACCCCAGGGCGCCAGCGTGTTTGCGCTGAGCCAAAGCGGCGCCTCCAGCAGCGCCGCGCGCTGGATGGCAGCCAAAGAAAACAAGGCCGACGTCATCGGCGGGATCAACATCAAAGTCAAAGACGCTGAGGTGCAAAGCACGCTGTTGGATATGAGCACCACCGCCCAAATTTCGGACAGCCTCAAGCTGGGCAGCACCCTGCTGGGCGAAATGGGCCGGGTGGGCAAGCTGCACAAAGGCAGCGTCGAGCAGGCCGGCTTTGCGGTGCTCAAGGCGCCCGACATTCCCAGCGTGCTGGTAGAAGCCGCATTTATCAGCAACCCGGAAGAAGAGAAAAAGCTCATTAGCGAGGACTACCAAAACCAGGTAGCCGATGCGCTGATGCGCGGCATCAGCGCCTACTTCGGCCGCAACCCGCCGCTGGCGCGCAGCCGTACGGTGAGTTAGTCGTTCAAGGTGCTGAGGTCTTTGGCGGGCGGGGGCAATTGCAAGGCCTTGATTTCTGTCCACACACTGGCCTGCGGTCGAAGCCCCCAGGTTTGGAAAAAGCCCGTCAGATCTTGCCCAGCAATTTTGCAGGCTTTCACCATGAAATAGCGCATTTGCGCCGCCTGGGTGGGGAGATCGGGCAGCTCCTCGCGCGTCTGCCGGTGCAGTTGCTGGAAAAAGTGATCGCCAAAAGCCAGCCACAGCTGGTGGAACATATAAAGGCGCATCCACACATCGACCGCATCGGCGTTAAAGTTTTTCTGGGCCGCTGGCAAACGCAAATACGGCTGCACGGCCCGTGACCAGGTTTTGTCTTGTTGCAGGCGGTTGGGTGTCACTTTGAGCGCCCGCTCAGCGGCCATGGAATAGATGTTGACCGTCACCTCGCCCAGCGCGTCCCAGGTCCAGGTTTGCTGGTGCAAATGGCCCAACTCATGCCAAACTCCCCAGGCATCGCCGGCCGTGCCATCGATCAAGGGGGTAAACGCAAACTGGGCGGCACCCGCTGAAAACGCAGCCCGGAAATTGGTGGCATACATCCAGCCATCGGTGGACTGGGTCATCAAAAACTGGTTGGCGTTGGGGCGGTGTTTTTCAGACGAACCGTCCAAGCCGCTGATATCGTCCTCGGCATCCAAAATGCGATCGGCCGTGCGCAGCACATAGTCTTGGTCATTGTCTTTCCACGCCAAGGCGTTTTGGCGCGAAAACACCATGATGCTGCGCTTACTCTCCATCACCACATCGGGCGCTGTGGTGTAGGTGCTTAGTTGGGCCTGCCAATCGGCCTTGGTCGTTTGTCCCAGCACGTAGCGAGGCGCCCGCACCAATCCATTAACAAAACTGAACTTCAGCTTGTTCAGCCCAAACGGTGGAGCAGGTGCGGTGTGGCGAAGGAAAACCAAACCGCCATAAGGCCCTGCCGTCAGCTTGTTGTTGCCCGCAGCCAAGGGAAACTCTTGGGGATCGCCACGGCCGGCGTAGCGCGAATAGGTGCCCACCATCAAGCGCGGCGCAGGGTGGCTGCGGTCCATCGCGCCGTCGACTTGCACGGTGAATTGTGCACCTGCCGGCGCGTACCAACCCGTGGCGACAAAATCAGCCGTTGGCGTGACAACCAAACGGTCGGCCTCGTACTGGGCACCGGCGCGCTCGCTTAGCTCTATGACGTCTGCCGTAGCCAGGGCAATTGCGGTTGGATCCACCACAGCCGGTGAAACACTCCGCGGCGCAGGGTCGTAAGAACTGCCTCCCCCGCAGGAAGCGAGGCTCACAAGCAGCAGCATGCTGCAAAAAATCTGGCTAATATGCATTGAACCCCTCAAAACAATTATTTATTTGGCAATTGTTAGGGATGCTAGCACTAAGGGCGCAAACACGGGAAAACCCCAAGACCTGGGCGCCAGCAGAGCCTGCGGCCTGTGCGATAGTGCGACCATGCAAAGAAGAACACTACTCAAGTTGGGAATCGGCTCGGCCCTCGTGCTGGCCGCTGCCGGTGGCGCAGTGGCATTGCTGCAGCCCGGGCTGGTCAAAGGCAAACTCAGTGCGCCAGCGCGCCTGGTGCTGCGCCGCGTTGCGCAGGCCATGCTGGCGGGCACCCTGCCCGCCGAGGCTGGCGCTCAGGACGCGGCGCTAGCAGCCTTGCTCACGCGCGCCGACGACTTCATCGCCGGCACACCGCGCGCGGTGCAGGCCGAACTCTCACAGCTTTTTGCGCTGCTGCCCACCGCAGCCGGTCGACGGGGCATCGTCGGCTTGTCTGCCTCCTGGGAAAGTGCCACGGTGCAAGAGGTCAGCGCTGCGCTGCAATCGATGCGCACGGCTGGCATGGAGCTCAAGCAGCAAGCCTACCTGGGCTTGCACGACATCGTGTGCGCCCCCTATTTTTCGGGTGAAGAATCCTGGGCGGTGCTGGGCTATCCCGGCCCCACAGCGGTCTAGTCCAGGCGCGTGGTTTGCGCCCTGTATGCCTGATTGGCGCGCCGCACACTTATCCACTTTTTCATCGAGTTAGCACGCCATGAGCAATATCCCTGATCCCATCCTCCAAGGCCTGCAACGCGGCTGGAAAGTCCTTGGCGGCAAACACGGCCCGGTGCCGGCCACGCTTAGCTGCGATGTCGCCATCATTGGCTCAGGCGCAGGTGCGGGTATCACCGCCGAGTTGCTGACCAAGGCCGGTTTGTCTGTCGTCATGATTGAAGAAGGCCAGCTCAAAACCAGCACCGACTTCAAGCAGCGCGAGCCCGAAGCCTATGCCTCGCTGTACCAGGAGTCGGCTGGGCGCAAAACCAAAGACAAAGGCATTACGATTTTGCAAGGCCGCAGCGTGGGCGGGACGACCACGGTCAACTGGACCAGCTCGTTTCGCACCCCCACCGACACGCTGAATTTTTGGCGCGACAAATTCGACCTGCCCGACTACACACCCGAGGCACTGGCGCCGTATTTCGCCCAGGCCGAAGCGCGCCTGAACATCGCCCCCTGGACCGTCGCACCCAACGAGAACAACGAGCTGATGCGCCGGGGCGCGGCCAAACTGGGCATCAAGGCCGAGGTGATGCAGCGCAACGTCAAGGGCTGCTACAACCTGGGCTCTTGCGGTATGGGCTGTCCCACCAACGCCAAGCAGTCCATGCTGGTGACCACCATTCCTTTCGCGCTGGACCACGGCGCCACACTGCTGGTGGAGACGCGCGTCGAGCGCATGGGCATCAGCAACGGGCGCATCAACGATTTGCAGTGCATCGCCGTCCAAGCCAATGGCGCGCCCAAAGACGATTCCCAAACGCCCACCCGCGTGCTAGCGCGGCACTATGTGCTCGCTGGCGGGGCCATCAACTCGCCGGCGCTCTTGCTGCGCTCCCAAGCGCCCGATCCACACCAGCGCCTGGGCACGCGCACGTTTTTGCACCCGGTGGCCATCACCACCGCCATCATGAAGAACACGGTGTCGGCATGGGCCGGGGCACCGCAGACGATTTACTCCGACCACTTTTTGCACACCCAACCCGTCGACGGCCCCATGGGCTACAAACTAGAGGTGGCGCCCCTGCACCCGGTGTTTTTCGGTGCCAACTTGCCCGGCTTTGGCGAAAAGCAAGCTGCGCTTTACCGCCAATACCCCCATGCCAACGTGATGCTGGCACTCATGCGCGACGGCTTTCATGAAGGCGCCGCAGGCGGCAAAGTCCAATTGCAAGGCGATGGATCGCCGCTGCTGGACTACCCGCTGACCGACTATGTGCTGGACGGCGCGCGCCGCTCCATGCTAGCGATGGCCCAAATCCAGTTTGAGGCTGGCGCGACCATGGTCTACCCCGGCCACGAAATGGCCGAAGGCACCAGCACCTGGGAGGCCACCAAGGCGGCCATCGAGGCGCTGCCCATGAAACCTTTGCTCACCAAAATCGGCAGCGCCCACGTGATGGGCGGCTGCGGCCTCTCGGGTGACGAAAAACGAGGCGTCACCCGTCCGGATGGGCAGCACTGGCAGATCGAGAATTTATCGGTGCACGACGGTTCGATTTTCCCGACCAGCATCGGCGCCAACCCGCAGCTTTCAATTTACGGCAACGTCAACCGTCTGGCACAGGGCCTGGCCAAACGCCTCTCAGGCGTAGCAGTCACCCTGGCATAAGCAATGCAGCGATGGTGCATATTGTCCAAGCCGGCGGCGTGGTGGGCACGTGGGTGGTGCCAGTAAGGCGCCCGGACCTTAGGCAAACATGCCGAGTTTGTAGAGGTCAAAATTCTTGCCATTGGGCAGCACAGTAGCCATATCGCTTGCCGAGACGCCCATCCAGCGCGACAGTTCGGCGGCCAGTTGCTCAACCGAGGTGCTCGGCAATAAGCGCCCGCTGCCCACTTGCTCGCTGTGGGTGAGGCCGATTTGCGGTGCCTTGCCGTAGAAATTGCCGCCACGCACCGCACCGCCCATCACCACATGGTGGCTGCCCCAGCCGTGGTCCGAGCCGTCGCCATTGGACGAGAGCGTGCGGCCAAAGTCCGAGGCGGTAAAGCTGGTCACCATCTGGCCCATACCCAGGCCCTGCATGGCGTCGTCAAACTCTTTGCTGGCCTGGCTTAAGCGGTTGAGCAGCACCGGGTGCTGCACCGCCAGGTTGTCGTGCAGGTCAAAACCGCCCATGCCGACCAAAAATACCTGTCGGCGCAGGCCGAGCACCGCCTGTTTTTCGATCAGACGGGCCACCATCTTGAGCTGGGCCGACAAGGAGTTGGTGGCGCTGGTGGGAAACCAGGCGTTCATGGTGGCGCTGGCCGTGGTGCCGACGGCGGCGAGCAGCGCGTCATAGGTATTGAGCGCGCTGCGGGTGATTTGGTTGTAGTCGCTGGCAAAAATGCCGGCCGGACTTTGGGTCATCAAGGTCTTGAGCGCGGCGGCAGCCGTGGCTGAGCCAAAGAGCGAATTCGCTTTGATCGCGTTAACCGTGCTCGGCCCGGTGGTGCTCATTTGGTAGGTCAGCGCCTGCTGACCCGAGGTGAACACGGCATTGCCGTTGACCGAGATACAGGTCAGCGCCGCCTTCGCATTGCCGCTTTGCCACAAGTCGGCCGCGCGGCCGCCCCAACCGGTGGCGGCGCCCTCGGCCTTGAAGGTCGATTGCCAGTAGGCCTGCTGGTCGTTATGCGAAAACAGCTTGGGCGGCAGCGGTACTGACTTGGCGTTGTACTGCGCCAGCGTGGTGGGCAAGATGAGCGGGCCTACATTCATCACCAGCCCGGCGCGCCCGGCGTCAAATAGGCCTTTGAGCGCCGTCATTTCGGGGTTCAGGGCCATCTGGCGCCCATCGGGCAAGGCTTTGCTCAAGGCGGTGGCGGCCAAATGGGTGCGCGCAAGCGCGATGCCGTCGTAATTCGTGCCCAGGGCGATAGGCCCCTTGCGGATGGCGTAGTAAGCGGCATGCGAGTCGGCGTCGTAAGGCAGCACCATGTTGTAGTGGTCATTGGCGCCAAACATGAAGATGCACACCAAGGCCTTGTAATCGTTGGCCGTCTGCGCGCTGGCTTCGGCTGCCAAGGCCAGCGAGCCCAGCAGGCCGGCGCTGTGGCGCAACATATCGCGGCGGGTCAGGGGCAATGCATGCTTCATTTCTGCACCAAATAGTCGGTGCTGGCCATGACCAGCGTAAGGGCCGCATACACGCGGTTGAGCTTGCCCGCGTCGGTGGTGGCGGCAATCGAGGTCACCGCCTGGGTAATGAGCGTGAGGTTTGCGGCCTCGAGCGCGCCGCCAGCCAGACTTTGGTTCAGCCAGGTCACCAGCGCGCCTGCGTCGGTGGCCAGCGTGAGCTCGTAGCTGTAATCGACCTTGATGCCGCGCGCGTTGTTGACCGTGCCAGCCAGGTAATTGATATACCCCACCACCGTGGGCTCGGCGGTAATTTGGAATTCAGGCGCAACCATGTTTTGAGCGCCCAGCGCTGAATTCGAGGGAACATAACCCGGCCGGAAAAAATTGAACACGCTGGCCGCGCGCAGCGGCATCTGACCCAGGGCGGTGTCGGCGTCGGTGTAGCCCAGGTTCCACAGACCATCCGCATTGGTCGCGCCAAAAGTGCGGCCCCACTGCACGATGCGCAGCACTGGCTCGCGCAGCTTGCCAAACGCGGGCAAAGCGCCCGGTGTGCGCGCTTCAGCGTCCAACCATATGGCCTGGAACACCGCGCGCAAATCGCCACGCACCCCGGCGCCATTGTTGGCAAAGACGGCCGCCACGCGGGCCACATAGGCGCCGCTGGGGTTGCTGGTGACCAAGCGCTGGATCAGCTGCTTGCTGATGAAGGGGGGGGTGTTGGGGTGGTTAAAGAGCGCGTCCAGGGCAAACTTCAGGTCGGCCGCGCCATCTTCGGCAGTGACCGTCGTTTTAGCGACGACCAGCTGGCCCAAAAAGCGCTTTTCTTCCGGGCTGTGCAGCGTGCTGGTCAGCACCATGGGCAGGCCGTGGCGGTAGGCGGCTGCGGCCAGCACCCCGCTGGGGTCGGTGGCGGTGGACGCATTCCATCCGGTAAACACCTTGGCCAGACCTTGGATGTCCGTGTTGTCGTAGGTTTCCTGCGGGTTGCCGCTGCCGTCCAGCGCCAGCGAGCCGTCAGCCCGCAAGTTGTACAGGCCGATGGTGAAGAGCTGCATCACCTCGCGGGCATAGTTTTCATCGGGCAAGCGGCCCAGCGCGGCGTTGGCCTTTTGGTTGCCCTTCATATTCAGATAGGAGCCCATGGCCGACGACAAAGTGATGGCGTCTAGCAAACTGCGGAAATTGCCAAAAGCGTTCTTCTCGAGTATGTCCCAGTAATTGGCCAGGGCAAAGTTTTTCCAGGTCACCGCCCCCAGGCCCAGGGAGGAGACGACGAAAATTTCAGACCATGCCAGCACCGCCCTTTGCCGCACTGCATCGGGCGCGGCAAACAATTTCCACCACATGGCATTGGGCCAGCCACCATCGCCGTTGATGTTGCCGTTTACCGCAGCGTCGGCAAAGCCCTTGGCGATCAGCCAGTCAGTCATGCTTTGCGAGCGCGGCATGTCCATTTGCTCGGTGAGCCAGGCGGAGGCGCCTTTTTGGGTCATGGCGTCCAGCGCGGCGCGGTTGCCGCCAAATGCGGCTTGGTTGATCAGGCGACTGGCCGAGGCGGCGTCGGGTAGCGCGTTGGGGGAGACGGCGCCTTGGGCTGCGCCGCCTGTGCTGGCGGACGAAGCCGCGCCACCGCCGCCACAGGCAGACAGCGCCAGCGCGGATGCAGAGACGCCCAGCAGACGCTCGTTGCCGGGATGGCTGTCAATCGAGTGGACTTGCACGGCGCTAGTTTGCATGGGAAAGGGGCACCAAAACCAAACCCTCGCCACAGACAATGAGTGGGCCGCCGGATGCGGACTGTGGTGATTTGGACGAGGCCATAGTACACGAAGCAGTGACCGCCCCATGGCGGAAGCTGTGTCCGTAGAACAGCAAGTAATCATGCGGGTTACAGGAGTTTTTTTCTTCTAACCCCACATCCATACCCACTATAAAGAAAATGGACCCACCCTGACTTTCAAGGCTTGTGGTGAAGGTTAGCCAAGTAGTGGGAGGGCTTGTCTGCTGGTACTGCCCTCGCTGCCCCAGCGCGGGCAGGCTCTTCAAAAAAGCCACTTTCCGTTAACCCCCCCCGGATAGGGCCGAGCGAAGGGGCAACTGGAAACGATGGTTGTGCAGCCAAAATTTTTTTACCATTCTTTTGACAAGTTGGCATAAACTGAAATGAAGTTTTTGTCAGGGTTGCTATCGTCTGGGAAGTTGAAACTCCGTGGAGAAACGTAGGACGGATGCGAACAGTCGAAGCGCCACTGAAACGTAATGGCTGGAGGGCACTAGCGGTCTATCATTTCTCACAAACCCCAGATGAATCACGCAATGCTGCAATTAGTGTCTTGAAAAAATCATTTGTCAGCCAAGGCGACTTCGAGTGTAGATTGAATTGCGGTGGCTTAGATTGTGCATAAACTAGCAATCAAAGGCACTACCGGAAAGGGCAAAAGATCTGGATTTGTGTACTTTTGACGGGGGTTATCATGAAACGGTTGTCTAAAGAAGGATTCGCCATGAAAAGCAGAATAAAAGCCGTTGCCAGCGTCGTAATTATGTCCCTTGCAGGGTGTGGGCATATCGTTACCCTTTACCCACGGGGCGGTGGTGATCAGGCGACGGGTACGCTCAACGATGGTTCGCGCAATATGAGCGTCACCCTAAAAGGCATAACCTACACAGGCAAGTTTGTTCCGGGGCAAACCTTCGGTTTTGGTATGGGTCAGACCTTTGGGGCGACTCCTTCATTCGGCACAGGAATGATGGTTGGAAACAGCAATCAATCTTCGGCTCTGCTAGTTAGCACTGATGGCAAGAGCGCTCTGCGTTGTGAATTAAAGGTTGTTGCAGCAATCGGTGGCAATGGTGTCTGCGTCGACAAAGAAAACATCACCTACGACATGAACATCAAATCACAATGAAAAATTGGGTCGTAAACTTTGATGACCTAGCCTCCTTGAATCTGCATAAAACTCTTTACTCGCCTTTTGATGGCTCCTTAGTTTCGGCGTTGCACCGCTAAGCGCTAAGGATTGCGTAACTGATCACGGAGAAAGAAATGGGTCAAATCAAGTCTGTCGGTACCAAATCAATCCTGCTGTTGCTAATTGGAACAGGTGTAACTGGTCTCGCCTACTCTGATGACAACGCCGTGAAGAAGTTCCGTAACTTCACGCCTCAGCAGATTCAGGCGCTGCCGGATAAAGTTAAAACAAGCGAATTACCAATGATGTACTCGTTTGCCGCGCGGACAGGGTTAGCCCCCGACGCGGGTTTGCTGTTTAGTATGCAGCTAAACAGGCTGATGTATCCAGCTGCCGGGAACTATATGGCAGCTGTGCGCGCATATCAGGCGGACCTCGGTGATCCCCCGAACGGGGTGCTCACGGTGCATCAAATTCATCAGTTGGAGTATCGGTCCGACCTGCAAAAATTGTCTCGGGTCTCCGTCCCAGTAGATTTTTCCAGTTGGATTTCTAGTGATAGCGCTGGTGTTAAAGGAACTTTAACAATGCTGGATGAAAATATTGCTTGGCCAATCAATTATCACAATATCGTATGTTTTAGGACTCAAAATCAGTGCGAAGTTACCCAAACAATCCTCGCCGTACCAGACGATAAATCATGGATACAACGCTATCAGGTCATGGTAGATAGCACGGA
>CAMATX010000080.1 GCA_945861345.1 Comamonas sp. lk | reverse complement strand
GGTGCGCTGCTCTGCCCGGGCTTGCTCGAGCTGGGCCTGGCATTCCAAAGCGCGCTCCTGCAAATTGGCATGTTCTTCTTGGGATTCGGCCAGCTGGATATCCAGCGTCTCAAAACGCGCTTCGGCTTCCAGGGCGCGGCCTTGCAAGTCTTCGAGCATGGCGTCCACTTCGGCCGCGTCTGATTCGATCTCGCTGCTGCGCTGGCGGGTTTGTTCGGCTTGCTGCGACAGGCGCAAAACCTCCACTTGCAGCGCATGGCTGGTGGCCTGGGTTTCTTGGGCTTGGCGGCGCACTTCCACCAGTTGGGCGCTGGCCTGGGCGTAGGCGCTCTCCGCGCGCGCCAGTGCCAGGCGCGATTCCTCGGCCATCAGGCTTTGGGCGCGCACGTCTTTTTCGAGATTTTGAATTTCCTGGGCGCGCGACAGCAAGCCGGCCTGCTCGGCGTCGGCCGCGTAAAAGCCCACGCTGTGGGCCGCTACGGCATGGCCTTGGGCCACAAACAAGGTTTCGCCCGCCTGCAACAGGCCGCGCTGGGCAAAAGCGGTGTCCATATCGGGCGCGGCGTAGCAACCGCGCAGCCAGTCCGCGAGCACGGCGGCCAGGCCAGCGTCGTGCACCTGCACTTTGTCCACCAGGGGCGCCAATGGCGCTTTCCCGGCGGGCAGGCCCGCGCTGGGGCGGGTATAGAAAGACAGCTTGGTGGGCGGCAGGTCTTGGACAAACGCCTGCACCATTTCCAGGCGCGAGACTTCCAGGGCGCCCAGGCGGTCGCGCAGGGCCGCTTCAATCGCGTTTTCCCAGCCCGGCAGCACGGTAATGCGTGTCCACAGGCCTTGCAAATCAACCAGGCCGTGCTTGCTCAGCCAGGGTTTGAGCTTTTCGTCGGTGCGCAGGCGTTCTTGCAAGGCTTTGAGGGCCTCCAAGCGGGCCGAGACGTCGGCTAAGCGCGCGGCATCGGTGTTGACCTGGGCCTGCTGCGTGCGGCGCGCCTCGTCGAGCTGGGGGGTGGTTTCTTGCAAGGTGTGCAAGCGTTCTTGGGCGTCCTGGGCGTGGGCTTGAGCCTCGTCAAACTGCGCTTGCAGCTGTTCCAAATGGCTTACATCGGTCTGCGCCAGCGCATTGCGGTCCGCTTGCAGGCGCTCGCGCCGCACAGAGAGCTGGCGCACTTGCTCTTGGATACCGCGCTGCTCGGACGCCAACACCACCAAAGACTGCTGCACCTCGGTCACTGCCGTGCGCTGGCGGTCCGAGGCGCTTTGGGCGGTTTGCACCGCCTCTTCCAGGGCGGGTAAGCGCTGGCTGTGTTCTTCCAGTTGGCCGGCCAGCACTTCGGACTGCTCGGCGCCCTGGCTGCTGGAAAGGCTGAGTTGTTCGCGCTCTTGCAGGGCTTGGGCCTTGCGCTCGGCCCATTGGCCGATTTGCGCTTGCAGCATCAGCAATCGCTGCTCAACACGTTGGCGGCTTTCCACCACATAGCGGATTTCTGCCTCCAGGCGTCCAACTTCGCCACTGGCTTCGTAAAGCAGGCCTTGGCTTTGGTTGACGATGTCGGCCGCAGCGTAATGGGCTTGGCGCACGGTTTCGAGTTCGGCCTCGACATGGCGCACATCGGCCAGGCGGGACTCCAGCGCGTTGACCGCGGCCTGGGCGTCTTTTTGCAAGCGCACTTGCTCCGCCTGCGCTTCGGCGCGGCGCAAATACCAAATCTGGTGCTGCTTGTGCGTCACCTCGACCTGCATGGTCTTGTACTTAAGCGCAATCTCAGCCTGGCGCTCCAACTTTTCCAGGCTGCTATTGAGTTCGCGCAAGATGTCTTCGACGCGCGTCAGGTTGGCGCGGGTGTCGGACAGCCGGTTTTCGGTCTCGCGGCGGCGCTCTTTGTATTTAGAGACGCCCGCAGCCTCCTCCAAAAACAAACGCAATTCCTCGGGCTTGGATTCGATGATGCGGCTGATCGTGCCCTGCCCGATGATGGCGTAGGCACGCGGGCCCAGGCCCGTGCCCAAAAACACGTCTTGCACATCACGCCGGCGCACCGCCTGGTTGTTGATGTAATAGCTGGAAGTACCGTCGCGGGTAAGCACTCGGCGCACCGCAATTTCGGTGAACTGGCCCCACTGACCGCCTGCGCGATGGTCGCTGTTGTCAAACACCAACTCCACGCTGGCCCGGCTGGCCGCCTTGCGGTTGTTGGTGCCATTGAAGATGACATCTTGCATGGACTCGCCGCGCAACTCGCTGGCACGGCTCTCGCCCAAAACCCAGCGCACAGCGTCCATGATGTTGGACTTGCCGCACCCATTGGGGCCGACCACACCGACCAGTTGCCCCGGCAACAGGAAATTGGTCGGTTCCACAAACGATTTAAAACCCGACAACTTGATGGAATTGAGGCGCACGGCGGGAAACTAAATTAGCTAAGTTATTGATTTAATTAGATAAAGCCGCCCACACCGGGGTCCAGCGAGGCCCTGATGATAGCGCCCCCGGCGCCTGTCGGCACGCCGGCCTAGGGGCTTTGGCGTAGATAGTCCTGCGCCTCGCCCGCCAAACGGCGCAATCGGGGCAGCAAGGCCGACACGTCGGCACGCACCGCCAGGGTGTCGATCGCACGGGAAGCCTTCTCCACCCGCATCAGTTCTTGGGCCAAGGCGTCAAAACAAAACACGGGAACAAAGCCCTTCATGCTGTGCAGCATGCGGGCCACGGTGGCCAGATCGCCGCCATCGAGCAATTGCTCGATGTGTGGCAAATCGGCATCCAGCGAGCGCACCAAAGGTGCAAGCAAATCGCGCACCGCCTGCGCATCGCCCAAGAACTCCAGAGCTCCGGCAAGGTTCAAGGCCTTGTATTGCGCCCCGGGGGGCAAAGCTTCCTGCATCGACACACTCCTGAGACGCCATGATCACCGCACTTGCAATAGGCCTAGGTGCCCGCTTGTACAGCGTCGGTGAAGGATAATAACGCCGTATGAATCCCCATTTGTCGCAATTGCAGGCTTACCCCTTTGAACGCCTGCGCGCGCTGTTTGCCGGTGTTACCCCCAACCCGGCCTATACCCCCATTAGCTTGGGTATTGGCGAGCCGCGCCACGCCACGCCCGAACTCATCAAAGCGGCCTTTTGCGAGGCCATTGCAGGCACCGGATTGGCGAGCTATCCGGCCACTGCGGGCGAGCTGGCCTTGCGCCAAAGCATCGCCGATTGGATGGCGCGCCGCTACGGGATCGCGGTGCGTGCGCCAGACCAGATCCTGCCCGTCAACGGCTCGCGCGAGGCCTTGTTTGCATTTGCGCAAACCGTGCTTGGGCCCGCAGCCAATGGGCAACACAGTTATGTCGTGTGTCCCAACCCTTTCTACCAAATCTACGAAGGTGCGGCTTTGCTGGGCGGGGCCACGCCCTGGTTTGTGCCATCGGTGCCGCAGCGCAACTTTGCACAGGATTGGGCCAGCGTGCCTGAGTCGGTCTGGGCGGGCGCGCAGCTTTTGTTTGTTTGCAGTCCGGGCAATCCGGCGGGGGCCGTCATGCCTCTGGCCGAATGGGAGCAGCTTTTTGCGCTCTCAGACCGTTATGGCTTTGTCATCGCATCGGACGAGTGCTACAGCGAAATCTATTTTCGCGACACGCCGCCTTTGGGTGCACTGCAAGCAGCAGCGCAACTGGGCCGCACTGATTTTAAAAACCTGGTGATGTTCAGCAGCCTGTCCAAGCGCAGCAATGTGCCGGGTATGCGCAGCGGTTTTTGCGCCGGCGACGCGGCCCTGATGGCCGCGTTTTTGCGCTATCGCACCTACCACGGCAGTGCCATGAGCCCGGTAGTACAAAGCGCCAGCATTGCGGCCTGGAATGACGAGACGCATGTGCAACTCAACCGTGCGCTCTACCGGCAAAAATTTGCCCAAGTCACGCCATTGTTGCAATCGGTCATACAGGTGCAACTGCCCGATGCCGGGTTTTACCTGTGGGCCCATACCGGTGAGAACGACGAGGCCTTTGCCCGCGATTTGTACGCTGCCTACAATGTCACCGTCCTGCCCGGCAGCTACCTCGCCCGCAGCGCCCAGGGCCACAACCCGGGCGATGGCTACATCCGCATGGCGCTGGTGGCCGAAACGGCTGAGTGTTTAGAGGCCGCCCAGCGCATCGTGTCTTTTGTACAAGGGCGAACCAGCCCTGCCACCCTCAATAACTGATCAAAACTGAAGAAGAAAGCCCCAATGACACAAGAACTTCAAACCATCGTGGACGCCGCCTGGGAAGACCGGGCCAACCTGTCTGCTGCATCGGCGCCGCAGTCCGTGCGCGATGCGGTCGAGCACACCATCACCCAACTGAACAACGGCAGCTTGCGAGTAGCCACACGCCAGGGCGTGGGCCAGTGGACTACCCACCAGTGGATCAAAAAAGCGGTGCTTCTGAGCTTTCGTCTGCGCGACAACAATGTGATGAAGGCCGGTGAACTCGGTTTTTACGACAAAGTGCAAACCAAGTTCTCGCACCTTGACGAGGCGCAAATGAAAGCCGCCGGCGTGCGCGTGGTACCGCCGGCCGTGGCCCGTCGGGGCAGCTTTATCGGCAAAGGCGCGGTGCTCATGCCCTCCTACGTCAACATCGGCGCGTACGTCGACGAAGGCACCATGGTGGACACCTGGGCTACGGTGGGCTCCTGCGCGCAGATCGGCAAGAATGTGCATTTGAGCGGCGGTGTCGGTATCGGCGGCGTGCTAGAACCTCTTCAGGCGGGCCCCACCATCATCGAAGACAACTGCTTTATTGGCGCGCGCTCAGAAGTAGTCGAGGGCGTTATCGTGGAAGAAAACTCGGTAATTTCCATGGGCGTGTACATCGGCCAAAGTACCAAAATTTATGACCGCGCCACCGGTCAAGTGAGCTACGGGCGCATCCCCTCTGGCTCGGTCGTGGTCTCAGGCAATCTGCCCAGCGCTGACGGCAAGTACAGCCTGTACTGCGCCGTCATCGTCAAGCGCGTGGATGCGCAGACCCGCGCCAAAACCTCGCTCAACGAGTTGCTACGCGACTGATTGCCATGCGCCAGGACGCCACCACCACGGATACCCAGATTTTTCTCAGCGGCCTGGAGTCGCTGCTGGACGTGTTGGTGCAAAAAAATGGCTCCGACCTGTACCTCAGCGCGAACAATCCGCCCATGGTGCGCATCAATGGCTACTGCGTGCCCATTAGCAGCCGCCCGCTGGCCCCTGAAACACCGCGCGACATGCTGCTCAGCCTGCCCGGGCGGGATGGGGAGCCAGAGATCACGCCCGGCCAATCGCGGCAATTTGCGCTGAGCCTGCCAGACTGTGGGCGATTTCGCGTGCAAATGTATTTTCAGCAAGGCACGCTGGCCTTGGCTATTCGCCGCCTGCAGCCCGCAATTGCCGCATTGCAGGACAGCTCATTGCCACCAGTTTTGCGCAGTTTGGCGATGGCCGCTAGCGGCCTGGTGCTGCTCGTAGGCCCTGGCGGTAGTGGAAAAAGCACTACGGCGGCGTCCATGCTCGATTTCCGCAACAGCCAGATCTCGGGGCATATCCTGACCCTGGAGGATCCGATTGAATTTGTGTTTTCGTATAAAAAATCCGTTTTTAACCAAATCGAAGCGGGCTCTGACAGTCACCACTGGCAAGACAGCATCAACTTAGCCCTGCGCCACCGCAGCGACGTGGTGTATATCAGCGACATCTCTGACGCCCAGCGTATGACGGCGGCCATGGACCTGGCGCAAGGCGGCGCCCTGTGCATTGCGACCCTGACCGCACCCGACTGCGAACAGGCGATCGAGCGTGTGCTGGCGTTTTACCCTTTCGCCGAGCGGCCCGCGATGCAACGCAAATTGGCCAAAGCCCTCAAAGCGGTTGTTGCCCAGAAGCTGATGCGCACCGAGCAAGGCCAACACCATCCGGTTTGCGAAGTCCTGACGAACTCGCTGCGCGTGGCCGAGATCATCCGCCAGGGCGACTTGCATGACATTGGCGTTGTCTTGCAGCAAACGGACGCACAGCGGGGTCAGTCCTTTGAAATGGACATGGCCCGCTTGCGCCATCGGGGCGTGCATATCGCAGCAGAAAGCCCGCAAGAGGAAGAGTCCACTGCCGAGGTTTGGAAGACCTCGCGCTTTGGCCTGCAATCAGATTTCAAGTCCAGCGGGCAGCTCACAGAGGCGCACAGCCATCCGATCGCCCTGGTCCTGGGCACTTGATGTCAAGGCCCCGTCCCGCATGAGCTTGCACACTTTGGTGCAGGACGCCGCCGACCGACTCGAGGCCGCCGACCTGTCCTATGGCCACGGTACCACCAACGCATGGGACGAGGCGGCCTGGCTGGTCCTGTGGCAACTCGGTTTGCCCCTGGACACAGCGCTCAACGCGCCCGAGGCACCGACACCGACCGACCTGCAAATAGCCCAATGCCATGCGCTCATCGCCCAACGCATCAGCACCCGTAAACCGGCCGCTTACTTAACACGCCAAGCCTGGTTGCAAGGCTTCTCCTTCTATGTGGACGAGCGCGTCATTGTGCCGCGCTCGCTGATTGCCGAGTTATTGGTTGATGGTGGTATCGACTATTTTTTGCATACCGGCACGCACAAAGTTCTGGACTTGTGCACCGGCAATGGCAGTTTGGCCATCATTGCCGCCAAAACCTACCCCGATACCACTATCTGGGCCAGCGACCTATCGCAGGATGCGCTCGCTGTGGGCGCCATCAACGTGGCGCGCCACGATGTGCAGGCGCGCGTTCACCTGCTGCACTCCGATGGCTTGGCGGCGCCCGCACTCACGGCCAGCGGCCCGTTTGATTTGATTTTGTGCAACCCGCCGTATGTCAACGCCCAGAGCATGGCAGCGCTACCACCGGAATTCCAAGCAGAACCGGCGCTGGCGCTGGATGGCAACACCGATGGTGGACACGACGGCATGGACTTCGTGCGCCGTTTGCTGCGCGACCTGCCCCGGCACCTGAACCCCCAAGGCGTGCTCGTGCTGGAAATCGGCCACGAGCGCGCATTTTTCGAAGCGGCCTTTCCAGCACTGCCCGTAGTGTGGCTGCAAACCAGTGCGGGAGAAGACCAGGTCTTGCTGCTCACCCGCGAACACCTGACCCCATGATCACTCTCAAAAACGTGACCTTGCGCCGCAGCGCCAAGGTCTTGCTCGACAAGGCCTCTGTCACGCTCAACCCGGGTGAAAAAGTCGGTCTGGTCGGGCGCAATGGCGCGGGAAAGTCCTCGCTGTTTGCCCTCTTTACCGGCCTTTTGCACGAGGACGCAGGCGAGTACTACATCCCGCCGCAGTGGCGTATGGGCCAGGTTTCGCAGGACATGCCCGAGACCACGCAAAGTGCGACCGAATTTGTCATTGAGGGCGATACGATTTTGTGCGCCGCCCGCGCCGAGGTGCAGGCTTCCGAGGCCGGCGAGGACGGCGACCGCATGGCCCACGCCTACATGGCGCTGCACGATGCGGGAGAGCATGATGCACCCGCCCGCGCCCAGGCCTTGATTTTGGGGCTGGGTTTTAAGACCACCGAGTTGGACCGCCCCGTCAACAGTTTTTCGGGCGGCTGGCGTATGCGCCTGCAACTGGCGCGCGCGCTGATGTGCCCTTCAGATTTGCTGCTGCTGGACGAACCGACCAACCATCTGGACTTGGACGCCCTGGTCTGGCTGGAGGCCTGGCTCAAGCGCTATGAAGGCACCATGCTGGTCATCAGCCATGACCGCGAGTTTTTGGACGCGGTGACCAATGTCACCTTGCATATCGACGGCGGCAAACTGCTGCGCTATGGCGGCAACTACAGCAAGTTCGAGGACATGCGCGCCGAGCAAATGGAGCTGCAGCAAAACGCGTTTACCAAGCAGCAGGACAAAATTGCCCATTTGCAAAAGTTTATTGCCCGCTTCAAGGCCAAGGCCAGCAAGGCCAAGCAGGCACAAAGCCGCGTCAAAGCGCTGGACCGGATGGAAAAAATCGCGCCGCTTTTGGCCGAGGCGGACTTCAGCTTTGAGTTCAAAGAGCCGGCCAATCTGCCCAACCCCATGCTCTCGCTTTCGGGCGTGAGCTTTGGCTATCCGCCACCTGAGGATGCGGCGCCCGACACCGCGCCCACCATCATCGTGCGCAACGTGAGCCGCTCGGTACTGGCCGGGCAGCGCATCGGCATTTTGGGCGCCAACGGGCAGGGCAAGTCCACGCTGGTGAAAACCGTGGCGCGCGATTTGGCGCCCATCGGCGGCGAGGTGACCGAGGGCAAAGGCCTCAATATCGGCTACTTTGCGCAGCAAGAACTCGACGTGCTGCGCCCCAACGACACGCCACTAGAGCACATGATTCGGCTGGTCAAAGAGCTCACGGCGCAAAGCCGACTGGCCGGCCAGGCCACGCGCGAGCAAGATTTGCGCAGCTTTTTGGGCACCTTTAACTTCAGCGGCGACATGGTCAAGCAGGCCGTGGGCAGCATGAGCGGCGGCGAAAAAGCGCGTTTGGTGCTGTGCATGATCGTTTGGCAGCGCCCCAACCTATTGCTGCTGGACGAACCTACCAACCACCTGGACTTGGCCACGCGCGAGGCTTTGGGCATGGCGCTCAATGAGTTTGAAGGCACCGTCATGCTGGTCAGCCACGACCGTGCCCTGCTGCGCTCGGTGTGCGATGAGTTTTGGATGGTCTCGCACGGCGGCGTCGCCCCCTTTGACGGCGACCTGGACGACTACCAGCGCTATTTGCTTGACGAGGCCAAACGCGCCCGCGAGGCAGTGCGCCAAGAGCAGGTCCAGGCCAGCAAAGCTCTGGCGGCGGCCAAAGCGACCCCCATCGCCCGTCCCTTGCCTGTGGCCACGGCAGACAAACGCCGTTTAGAAAAGGACATAGCCCAATTAGACGCCCGTATGCAGGCGCTGAGCACAGAGGGAAGCGCTCTGGAAAGCCAACTTGCAGCCAACCCGGCCCCGCAAGAGTTGGCCTCGCTGGGCAAGCGCCTCAAGGCGGTGAATGAGCAATTGCAGGACCTGGAAGAAAAATGGCTGGCCGCCAGCGCCCAATTGGAGGGTTTGCTGGCCGGCGCCTAGGCAGTTAATGCCCGCCCGGCTTTTTTTCTTCTTTTTTCGGTTCTTTTTTTGCGGTGGCCGCTTTTTGGGCGTCGGTCATTACCAGCATGGTTTTGCAGATTTTTCGCGAAGGCGCCTTGAGCGTGGGTTCGGTGGTTTCACAGACGCGCTCGGTCTTGTAGGCCATTGCCGGCACCGCCAGCAAGGCGGCGACACAGCCCAGGGCCAAGCGTCGCAACAGGGGTGAAATTGCCAGGTAGGGCATTGCTAGTTGGGTCACAGTGGCTAAAAACTAGGAATGAAAGACAGGCCCAATCATATAACTGTTCGGGCAAATCCCCATTCCCAGCCCCACTGACCTGCGGTATGTTCGGGGTATGACTACCATGATCGCCCTGCTTTTTGTAATCACCTACGCCGCAATTGCCTTGGAACACCCCCTGGGCGTGAACAAATCGGCCTCAGCGTTGCTGGGCGCGGGCGTGCTCTGGACGCTATTCGCCCTGGGCGCAACCGACGCGCCACTGCTTAACACCCAACTGGCCGAGTCGGTGCTGGGCACGGCCCAAATCGTGTTTTTCTTAATCGGCGCCATGACCATCGTCGAAGTGATAGACGCACACAACGGCTTTGAGGTCCTTACCCGCCATATCTCCACCAACCGCCTGCCGGTGCTGATGTGGATGATCGGCGTGGCCACGTTTTTTCTGAGCGCTATTTTGGATAACCTCACCACGACGATCGTCATGGTGTCACTGGTAAAACGATTACTCGATGCGCGCGAGGACCGGTTGCTCTTTGCCGGAATCATTGTCATTGCCGCCAATGCTGGCGGCGCCTGGACGCCGATTGGCGATGTCACCACCACCATGCTCTGGATCGGCGGCCAAATTACCAGCCTGGCGGTAATGCAAGGTGTGTTTTTGGCATCTATCGTCAATTTACTGGTGCCGCTGACAGCCGCCGCTTGGATGGCAGGCGGCCGTGCGGTGTTGGCGCCACCGCCCACCCAGAGCTCAGGTGTCAGCACCACGCTTGCCGAGCAAACTGTCGTGCTGGTGCTCGGTTTGGGGGTGCTGGTGCTGGTGCCGGTCTTCAAAGCCGTGACGCATTTGCCGCCCTTTATGGGCATCTTGCTCGGTTTGGGTATCCTGTGGTTGGTCGGCGATCTGATGCACCGCCAAAAAGACGAGGCAGACAAGCAAAACCTGACGCTGGCCAGCGCGCTGGGGCGCATTGATATGTCGGCAATTGTGTTTTTCATCGGCATACTGCTGGCCGTGGCGGTGCTGGAGCACACGCATATTTTGTCCAGCGTAGCCCAGTGGATGGACGAGCACATCGGCCGCCAGGACCTGATTGTGCTGATCATCGGCCTGGTCAGCGCCGTGGTCGACAACGTGCCCCTGGTGGCTGCGTCCATGGGCATGTACGACCTAGCCCAGTATCCGCCAGACAGTTTTTTGTGGGAATTTATGGCCTATTGCGCCGGTACTGGCGGCTCCATTTTGATCATTGGCTCAGCGGCAGGCGTGGCGGCCATGGGCCTGGAGCGCATTGATTTTCTGTGGTATCTGCGCAAAATAAGTGCCTTGGCGCTGGCCGGCTATCTGGCAGGAGCCGCCGTCTATGTGCTTCAATTTCACAGCATGCACTGAGCAAAGTACAGTACCCGATCAAGTTTGAGAAATGGGCCTCAGCCCGCGCAACTGGAGTGATTATGATTTTTTTGTTGTCAATTTCTAAACGTATTGATGCATTTAGCGAGTGGATAGGCCGCTGGGTGGCTTGGCTGGTGCTGTTTGCGGTGCTCATCAGCGCGGCCAACGCGTCCATGCGCAAGGCCTTCAACATGAGTTCCAACGGCTTCCTCGAGATTCAGTGGTATTTGTTTGCCGCCGTGTTTTTGCTGGCCTCGGGCTACACCTTGCTTCGCCAAGAGCATGTGAAGATTGACGTCATCTCCGGGCGCTTTTCCAAGCGCACCCAGATTTGGATCGACATCATCGGAATTTGTGTTTTTCTGCTCCCATTCACTTTCATGATTACCAAGCTGGCCTTGCCGCTGGTAATTAATGCCTATGTAACTGGCGAAATGTCCTCCAATGCGGGTGGCCTGATTCGCTGGCCCGTATTTGCACTGCTACCCCTGGGGATGCTGCTTTTGGCCATCCAAGCTATATCGGAGTTAATCAAACGCATTGCGTTTCTCCAGGGCTTGGTGCCTGACCCCACCAAAAAACCGGGTAGCAAGACGGCCGAGGAAGAACTGGCCGAGTTCCTGCAACAAAAAGAAGTAGCCGCCCGTGAAGCAGCGCAACTGGGAGCCGCAAAATGAACGAGTTCCTGATCGCCAACATGGCGCCCATCATGTTCGCCTCGCTGATCATCTTTTTGATGTTCGGCTATGCAGTGACCTTTTCGCTAGCCGCCTGCGGTCTATTTTTTGGCTTTGTGGCCGTGGAGCTGGGCGTCATACAGCCCGCCTTTTTGCAAAGCCTGCCGCTGCGCATCTTCGGCATCATGCAAAACGACACCTTGCTAGCGATTCCCTTTTTCACCTTTATGGGCTTGATATTGGAACGCTCGGGCTTGGCCGAAGACCTGCTCGACACCATCGGCCAGTTGTTTGGCCCGATCCGCGGTGGCCTGGCC
>CAMATX010000079.1 GCA_945861345.1 Comamonas sp. lk | reverse complement strand
TGGTTGTAGGTAAAGCTGTAGTGCGTGCTGAGCATGGCAAACAGCACTGGCAGGGTGAAATAAGTGTTGTGCACGCTGCGCTGCTTGCCGCGCTGGCCGTGGATGGGGTCCACCGGCTGGTCGTCGCGAATGCTTTGCACCACCGTTCTTTGGCCGGGGATGATCCAGAAAAACACATTGGCACTCATGCTGGTGGCCAGCATGGCGCCCATCAGCAAAAAGGCGGCGCGTCCGGCAAACCAGTGGCAGGCCAGCCAGGCGGCCAAGGCCACCAGCAGCGCTACCAGCGCGCCCACAATGCGGTCGCCGCCGGGGCGCTGGCCCCAGATGCGGCAAATCGCGTCATAGGCCAGCCAAAACACCACCAAAAAGCCCAGCGCAGCGGTCACGGCGGCGGCGGGTGACCAATCCATCCGCGATTTGTCGACCAAATAACTCTCCGCATTCCACAAGTACGAGACACTAAAGAGGGCAAACCCGGTCAGCCAGGTGCTGTAGCTTTCCCAGTAAAACCAGTGCAGATGGCCGGGCAGCGTGGGCGGGCGCACCGCAAATTTGACCGGGTGGTAAAAGCCCCCGCCGTGCACCGCCCAAAGCTCACCGCTGACGCCTTGGCGCTGCAACTCGGGGTCTTGCGGGGGCGTGAGGTTGCTGTCCAAAAACACAAAATAAAACGAGGCGCCAATCCAGGCCACGGCGGTGACCACATGGGCCCAGCGCAGCAGCAAGTTGACCCATTCGAGCAAATACGTTTCCATGGCGGGGGTGCTTTCGGTAAGACGTAAATTGTAGGCAGGCGCTTAGGCGGGCAAGCCCATCAACTGCGCCGCGACCGAGACGGCGATCACCTCGGGCCGCTTGTCCCGAATGCCCGGCAGGCCAATGGGGCAGGTCACCTGCACGAGCTCGTCGGCGCTAAAGCCGCGCGCCTCCAAGCGCTGGCGGAAGGTGGCCCATTTGGTCTTGCTGCCAATGAGGCCGATAAAACGCAGGTCGGCGTGCGCGCGCTGGCGCTGCAGGCAGGCGGCGACGATGTCCAGGTCTTCGGCGTGGCTAAAGCTCATGATCAGCACGCTGGACTGTGGCGCCAGGTCGGCCACCGCCTGGTGCACGGGCAGCGAATGTTCGCAGCGCACGTTGGCCGGCAGTTCGGCGGGGAAGGGCGCATCGCGGCTGTCGATCCAGTGCACATCCAGCGGCAACTGCCCCAACACGGTCACCAGGGCTTGGCCTACATGCCCCCCGCCAAACAAGGCTACCGGCATATGGCCGGCGCACAAGCGCTGGCGCAGCGCCGCGATGTCGCCCGCCCCAACCGGCTCAAAGCCCAGCTGAACGTGTCCGCCACAGCACTGGCCCAGGCTGGGGCCCAGCGCATAGCTTTGGCTGCGCGGCCCGTCGGGTGCGGCCAAGAGGGTGCGCGCGTGGGCGGTGGCATCGAGCTCCAGGCGGCCCCCGCCGATAGTGCCCAGCAACTCTGGGCTACCATGGCGAAAAACGGCCATCCAAGCGTCGGCTTCGCGCGGCACCGACCCGCGGGTGCTTTGCACTTGGATCAAAATGCCATCAGCCTGCACCAGACGGGCAAACAAGGCGTCGTTCAAGCGCTGCATGGGCTAATGGCCCCGGCCGCTTGGGCCGCGAGTGGTTGGAGACAACAAGAAAGGTTGCGTATGCGTTTGCAAGAAACCCAGAGTTTCAGTTTCCTGCGCCTGTGGGCCTTGCGTGGCGCCATGGCCTTGGCCGTTTTGATGGCCGGCTGCGCCACCCCCCCGCCACCCCCGCCGCCCGCCCCGGTCGTGGTCGTTCCCCCGCCACCGCCGCCACCGCCCGTGGTTGTCGTACCCCCGCCCCCGCCCGCGCCGGTCGAGGTGCTGCCCACTTTTGTTTCGCACGCGCTGAGCGCCCGCGAATACCGGCGCGATGCCGCCGGGCATTTGTACAAAAAGTATTCCGAGCAGGTCTTCCCCGGCAAGTTGCCGCCCCTCTTGCTGGCCGTCGGTGTGCTGGACGTGGATATAGACAAACGCGGCGAAGTCAGCGCCGTGCGCTGGACCCGCGCGCCCAACCAGGTGCCCGCCGTGATGGCCGAGATCGAGCGCAAAGTGCGCGCCGCAGCGCCCTATCCGGCGCCCGTGAAGATGGGGCAGGTCACTTACACCGAGACCTGGCTGTGGCACAAAACCGGGCGTTTTCAGCTCGATACCTTGACCGAGGGGCAAAAGTGAGAATAGTAAGCCGCGTTGTGCGGCCTGGCGCAGCACCTAAGAGCCCCGGTAGGTCGAGTAGCTCCAGGGGCTGACCAGCAGGGGGACGTGGTAGTGCGCCGCCGGGTCGGCCACGCCAAAGTCCAGGCTCACCTGGTCCAAGAACGGCGGTTCGGGCAAATCTACGCCCCGGCTGCGGAAATAATCGGCCACGCCAAAGACCAGCCGGTAGCGCCCGCTTTGCAGCGCGTCGTGGGCGTAGAGCAGGCCGTCAGGGTTGCGTCCGTCGGCATTCAACACCAAAGATTTGACCAGCGTGGCCGCCTGGTCTTGCAGGCTGTACAGGGCCAGCGCCATGCCGGCCGCTGGCGTGCCGTGCATGGTGTCTAAAACGTGGGTGCTCAGGCCCATAGTTGTTTCCCCTTAAATGAGTTGAAAGTGTAATCATTGCGCTGACGCAACGCGGCGCCCATCGGCGCCGTCTTTGCGGCTACCATTGAATCTATGCAACATTACGACACTACCGCCGCATACCCGCGCGATCTGGTCGGCTATGGCCGCACCCCGCTGCATCCGCAGTGGCCGGGCCAAGCCCGGGTGGCGGTGCAGTTTGTGCTCAATTACGAAGAAGGCGGCGAGAACAGCGTCCTGCACGGCGACGCCGGCTCCGAGCAGTTTTTGTCCGAGATGTTCAGCCCGGCGGCCTACCCGGAGCGGCACATCAGCATGGAGGGCATTTACGAATACGGCTCGCGCGCCGGGGTGTGGCGCATCCTGCGCGAGTTTGAGCGGCGCGGTCTGCCGCTGACCGTCTTTGGCGTGGCCAGCGCCCTGCAAAAACACCCCGAGCTGTGCGCCGCTTTTGGCGAACTGGGCTATGACATCGCCTGCCACGGCCTCAAATGGATTCACTACCAAAACATCGACGAGGCCACCGAGCGCGCCCATATGCAGCAGGCCATGGATATCGTGACTGCGCTGTGCGGCCAGCGCCCCCTGGGCTGGTACACCGGGCGCGACAGCCCGCGCACCCGCCGCCTGGTGGCCGACTACGGCGGCTTTGCCTACGACAGCGACTACTATGGCGACGATCTGCCCTTTTGGATGCAGGTGCAAAAAACCGACGGCAGCGTGGCGCCTCAGCTCATCGTGCCCTACACCCTGGACTGCAACGATATGCGCTTTGCCCTGCCGCAAGGCTATTCGCACGCCGACCCGTTTTTTCAGTACATGAACGACAGTTTTGATGCGCTGTACGCCGAGGGCGACCCCGCCGGCCTGAACGCGCCCAAGATGATGAGCATCGGCATGCACTGCCGCTTGCTGGGCCGACCCGGGCGCATTACCGCTTTGCAGCGCTTTTTGGACCATGTGCAAGCGCACGACCATGTGTGGGTCTGCCGTCGTCTGGACGTGGCCACGCACTGGGCCGCTACGCACCCTTATCAAGCTGCCGCATGACCTTAGACGAACTCAACAGCGCGCCGCTGCCCCAGGCGCAGGCCATGCTGGCCGGCCTTTACGAGCATTCGGACTGGATCGCGCACCAGGCGTTGGCCCAGCGGCCCTTCAAATCTTTGGCCCAACTACAGTACGCCATGGCAAAGGTGCTGGACGGCGCTGGCCGCGAGGCGCAACTGGCGCTTTTGCGCGCCCACCCCGAGCTCGCTGGCAAAGGCCTGGTGCCCGGCGAACTGACGGCCGAGTCGCGCCACGAGCAGAAGAAAGCCGGGCTGACCGACTGCACGCCCCAGGAGCTGGCCACCATCCAGCAGTTCAACGCCGATTACCGCGCCAAGTTTGACTGGCCATTTATCGTGGCAGTGCGCGGCCCCCGCGGCACCGGGCTGCGCAAGGCCGAGATCCTGGCCACCATGGCGCGCCGCTTGCAGGAGCATCCCGACTTCGAGCTTCAAGAATGCCTTCGCAATGTGCACCGCATCGTAGAAATTCGATTGGCGGACAAGTTCGGCCTCCAGCCCGAGCGCGGCCACCAGGTGTGGGATTGGCAAGAGGCCCTGGCCCAGCACAGCGACCCCGGTTTTGCCGAGCGCGGCGAGCTGACGGTCACCTACCTGAGCGCCGCCCACCAGGCCTGCGCCAGCGAGTTGGTGCAGCGCATGCGCGACTGCGGCATGGATGAGGTGCACATCGACTGCGTGGGCAATGTGGTGGGCCGATACCACCCGCAAGCGGCTGGCGCGCCTTACTTAATGACTGGCAGCCACTACGACACGGTGCGCAACGGCGGCAAGTACGACGGGCGTCTGGGTATTTTTGTGCCGTTGGCCTGCGTGCAGGCGCTGCACCAGGCCGGGCGCCGCCTGCCCTTTGGTATGGAAGTGGTGGCGTTTTCGGAAGAAGAAGGCCAGCGCTTTGCGGCCACTTTTTTGTCGGCCTCGGCGCTGACGGGCAGTTTTGCGCCGAAGTGGCTGGAGCAAAAAGACGCGGACGGCATCAGCATGCGCGCGGCCATGCAAACCGCTGGCCTGGAGCCGGCCGGCATTGCGGCCCTTAAACGCGACCCAGCGCACTACCTGGGCTTTGTGGAAGTGCATATTGAACAAGGGCCGGTGCTCAATGCGCTGCATATACCGCTGGGCGTGGTCACCTCGATTAATGCCAGTGTGCGCATGGTAGGCGCGGTGCAGGGCACGGCCAGCCACGCCGGCACCACGCCTATGGACCAGCGTCGCGATGCGGCCTGCGCGGTGGCCGAGTTGGCGCTCTACATGGAGCAGCGCGCAAGCGCCGATGGCGACTCGGTGGCCACCATCGGCCAGTGGCAGGTGCCCGCAGGCTCGGTCAATGTGGTGCCCGGGCGCTGCGAGTTCTCGCTGGACATGCGCGCGCCCACGGATGCGCAGCGCGACGCCCTGTGCGCCGACGTGCTGGCCCAGCTTGACGCTATTTGCCAGCGCCGGGGCCTGCAGAAGGAGTTGCGCGAGACCATGCGCGCCAGCGCCGCCCCCAGCCACCCGGCCTGGCAGCAGCGCTGGGAGCGCGCGGTGCAGGCCCTGGGCCTGCCGCTGCACCGCATGCCCAGCGGCGCGGGCCACGACGCCATGAAAATGCACGACATCCTGCCCCAGGCCATGCTGTTTGTGCGCGGCCAAAACCGGGGCATCAGCCACAACCCGCTCGAATCGAGCACCAGCGCCGACATGCAACTGGCCATCGAGGCCTTTGAGCATTTGCTGGCCGACTTGGCGGACGCGCCCGTCTGAGCCATTTTTTTGCAATGACTTTGCCTTCTTTATCTGCGAGCACCCCATGAGCACCAACCTGTACCACGACCTTGACGCCTGGGTGGACCAGCACTTTGACGAGGAGGTGCGCTTTTTGCAAGAACTGGTGCGCGTGCCCACCGACACGCCGCCGGGCAATAACGCGCCCCACGCCGAGCGCACCGCCGCGCTGCTGCAAGCCATGGGCCTGACGGCCGAAAAACACGTGGTTCCCGAGGCGCTGGTGCACGCCGCCGGCATGCAAAGCGTGACCAACCTGGTCGTGCGCCGAAAATTTGGCGCCGGGCGCACCGTGCTGCTCAATGCGCATGGCGACGTCGTGCCCCCCGGCGAGGGCTGGACGCACGACCCCTATGGCGGCGAGATCGTGGACGGCAAACTCTATGGCCGCGCCGCTGCAGTGAGCAAATGCGACTTTGCTAGCTACACCTTTGCCCTGCGCGCCTTAGAGGCCGTCGCCAAGCCGAGCAAGGGCAGCGTGGAGCTGCTGTTTACCTACGACGAAGAATTTGGCGGCGAACTCGGGCCGGCCTGGTTGTTGCAAAACGGCGTGGTCGAGCCCGATCTGATGGTGGCCGCCGGTTTTAGCTACCAGGTGATTACCGCGCACAACGGCTGCCTGCAAATGGAGGTGACTGTGCACGGCAAGATGGCGCATGCCGCCATTCCGCAGTCGGGTGTGGACGCTTTGCAAGCGGCGGTGCATATTTTGAATGCGCTGTATTTGCAAAACACGCTCTACCAATCCATCCAATCGGCGGTCGAGGGCATTAACCACCCTTATTTGAATGTGGGCCAGATTGAAGGCGGCACCAATACCAATGTGGTGCCCGGGCGGGTGCGTTTCAAAATGGACCGGCGCATGATTCCCGAAGAAGACCCCACGCAGGTCGAGGCCGGCTTGCGTGCACTGATTGCCCAGACAGCGGCGCAGTGCCCCGGCGTGACGGTCGACATCAAACGCATTTTGCTGGCGCGCGCCTTGCAGCCGCTGCCGGGCAACCAGCCCTTGGTGCAGGCGCTGCAAAACCATGCGCAGCAGGTGTTTGGCGAACCCATCCCTGCGCTGGGCACGCCGCTGTACACCGATGTGCGCCTGTTTTGCGAAGCGGGCATACCGGGTGTGATTTACGGTGCCGGGCCGCGCACCGTGCTGGAATCAAACGCCAAGCGCGCGGACGAACACATCGAACTGGAAGACTTGCGCCGCGCAACGCAGGTCATGGCGCGCGCGCTGTCCGATTTGCTGGCCTAGCAACGCACGCCAGTCTGGTTTGTCGCGGTCCATGCCGCGCGGCCTGTGCCCGATGGCGCCCGTACATAGTTACCAGGGCATGCATGTCCGCTAGTGTCTTGTATCACGCCGCCACTGGCGCAGAATTTGCTCGCGTTACACCCAACCGAGGACTTTTCTGTAATTTTTTTACCAAATTTAACGTATTGAAGTGTTGAATTTGTGATTTAAATTAAATTTGCGAATATCATGCCGGACTTACCGGGTAGCTAGCAAGAACGACAGCGTCTTGCGCATGTTTAACGCTAAAGAAGGGCAGATATGGACGCATCGACAGACCAAGAACGTGCGCTGGAACCTAAAGACTTGACCGCAGGGGACTATGGTTTTATCGCTTTTATTGTCGTGGTGCTGATTGCAGTCAGCATACTAGGCGCGATGAGTCACCGGGAGGCCAGTAAAACCGAAGGCACCAAACGCAATGGCGAGCAATGGGCCGCCTGGTTCACCAAGGCCAGCGAAACCCGCTTTGCGCCGGACTATGCCATCGCGGCCTGTGCTGGCGGCGCCAAGCCGGCTGCACCGCCTGCCGCCGCTGCTGCGGGCGAGGAAGCCAAGCCCGCTGATGCGCCCGCCGCTGATGCCGCCGCCGCACCGGCAGCCGGCACCTGGGGCGCCTGCCTGGCGCACCTGACAAGCGCCACCGAGTTCAAAGACATGGTGAACCCCTTCACCGGCAAAGCGCCCAACTTCATACCCGCATGCAACCCGGCAGACCGCAGCCATGTGGGCTCTATCGTGATAGAAAAAACCACGGCCAACCCACCAGGGTCAGCCGTGCCGACGGTCATGTCCCAATTAGTCGATGCTGATTTGATTGCAGAAAAACTGGCACTCAAAATCAGCGTGTGTGACAAGGGCTCTTACGCGGTCAAGGTCGCGGAATTTGAATTCTGAGGTACATCATGGAAGACCGCAAAACCATATCGATTAAAGACCTGAATGTCCGGGAGCTGATGGACAAGGAGGCCAAGCTAGCGGATATTTCGCCCGACTTGCCGCTGCGTAAATGGCTGTATTCCTGGATGCTGGACCCAAGCATCCCCGGCAATTTTCAGCGCAGTTTTGATAAATGGATTGGCCTACTGATTATTGCCAATCTGTTTAGCCTGATATTCGAAACCGTTCCCGGTATCTACGAGCCGTACAAGCATTGGTTCGAGTTTTTCGATTTGTTCTCTATTGCCATCTTCACGGTGGAGTACCTGCTGCGCTTTTACCTGTCCGCCGAAGATGCGGCTTTTAAGGGCAAAGTCAGCTCCCGTCTGGCTTATGTGCTCAGTCCGTTTGCGATTATCGATGCGCTGGCTATCGTGCCTTTCTATCTGGTGCGCATATTTGGTTTGTCGATTGACCTGCATGTGCTCAAGGCGCTGCGGGTTTTGCGTTTACTGAAGATTTTCCGTATCGTTATCCCGGCCTACCAAGAATTTGCCGCTGCCAACCGTGGCCGCACCTTCCGGCAAAAAGTGCATGCCTTGATTTTCGATAGCCCTCGCGGTGGGCGCCTGCACGAAATGTTCCAACTCTTCATTGCCGTGTGGGTACTGATTTCGGTGTTGGCGGTGATTTTTGAGTCGGTGCATGGCATTTCTTATTTGCTCAATGTCGAGTTCGTGATTCTGGATTCGGTGGCCGTCGCGATATTTACGATTGAGTATTGCATGCGCATGTACTCTTGCGTGGAAGAGCCCGGCTACGAGGGTACCGTCATGGGCCGCTGGCGCCAGGCGAAGAACCCCTCTACGGTGATTGACTTCCTGGCCATCCTGCCCTTCTTCTTGGAAGTTTTCTTGCACCACTTGCTGGACTTGCGGTTCTTGCGGGTCTTCCGTCTGACCCGACTGCTCAAGTTGACGCGTGGCAATGACGCTACCGCCACTTTGGTCAAAGTGGTATCGCGCGAGTGGCCAGTGATAGCCGCTGCCGGCTTTATCATGGTTTTGTTGGTGGTGCTGACCGCGTCGCTGGGCTATTTGTTTGAATACGAAGCGCAGCCGGACAAGTTTGAAAACATACCCACCTCGATTTACTGGGCGGTGATTACCCTGGCCTCGGTGGGCTATGGCGATATTTCGCCCGTTACCGTACCGGGCCGGGCTATGACGATTGTGCTGGCCTTCATCGGTATCGGTATCTTCGCCATTCCTGCGGCTTTGTTGTCATCGGCCTTTAGCGATGAACTGCATAAAGAGCGCGAAGAACTGAAAAACAATCTCTACAAGATGATGAAGGACGGCGTGATCGACGCCGATGAAGTCCAAACCATTCGCAGCGAAGCGCAGCGCATGCACTTAAGCGTGGAAGAGGTCAACGCGCTGATCAATCTCATACAGCATGAATTGGATAAAGAGGCAGATCGTAAAAGCCTGCCGATTAGCACCATCGCGCAAAGACCGGAGTTGGCGGTGGAGCATTACAAATCCCTGATCAGCGACATCCGAAGCTTGGCCTTGCTCACCGACCAGGCAGCCTTTGATGCAACCGTCAAAGCCCGCGATAGTTTGACCGCAAGCGATATCGCGTTGTGGCGACAAATTCAGGGCAAGAGCTGATCAGCTGTTCCCCACGCGCCGGTACTGCACGCGCCGGCGCGCGCGAGAGCTGATAGTTTGCGAGTCCCTTGTTAGATTGTGAAGTCCCGCCATGAAGTTGTCTGAACTACAGCACAGTGTGATGGAGGTCCTTGAAGGATCGCCCTCTTACAAGATCAGCAGATACGTGGAATGGCTGATCACGGTGGTGGTGCTGGTCAATTGCTCGGCGGTGATTTTGGACTCGGTGCCTGAGATCCACGCGGTCTACAAAGACTTCTTCCATGAACTCGAGTTCTGGAGCGTGACCTTCTTCACCATCGAATACGTGCTTCGCGTCTGGTCGCTGGGGGCCAAGTTTGCAGGTGGCGAGGGCGGCTCCTGGAAAGGGCGCAGACAGTACATTTTCAGCCCTTTTGGTTTGGTGGACTTCTTTGCCACCATGCCGCATTACCTACATATATTTTTCCCCACACTGGACTTGCGCATTCTGCGCGTCTTGCGGCTCTTGCGGATTCTCAAGCTGTCCAAGTACAACACGGCTTTGCAGGATCTGTTCAGTGCGGTGCACTCCGAACGCCGTGCATTTGGCTCGGCCGCGTTTTTGCTGCTGATTGCCACCGTGGTGTCGGCCTCCTTGATGCACTTTGCCGAAGGGCATGAGCAGCCTGAACATTTCGGCTCCATCCCACACTCAATTTACTGGTCTATCGTCACCATTACCTCGGGCTTTGGCAACGTCGATCCCGTTACCAAAGCCGGTGAGGTGATCGCGCTGCTGACCGGCTTTTTGGGCGTGTGTATGGCCGCCATCATGACCGGCATTGTGGCCTCGGCCTTCTCCAACCAGCTTTCGCGCAAGAAGGCGGCTTACCAAAGCCAGTTGCGCTTGGTGCTGGCCGATGGTGTCGTGAGCGATGCCGAGCGCGAGTCCCTCAAGATGCTGCAAGCCAAATACCGCTTGTCCGACGCGCAGGTGCAGGTATTTATCGATGAAGCGCAAGGCAAGAAAAAATAATGCATATCGACAACCCCATCCAAGGGCTGACGGGCATACGCCGCGTCAAGCGCCGCATCTATGAAATCCTGGACGGTGCGGTGGTGGACAACGCCAACAGGACTTGCGAAATATTTATTGCAACTCTTGTGGTGGCCAATGTGCTGGCGATTATTTTGGAGTCGGTGCACGACATTCACGAGGCTTACCACGCGTACTTTTATGTCTTTGACCTGTTCAGCGTAGGTGTATTTTCTTTGGAATATCTGCTGCGCGTGTGGTCTTGTGGCGAAAAGTACCCGCACATCGAAGGCAGCGCCTGGCGCGGCCGCAAAGAGTATGTGTTTAGCGCCTTTGGCTTGGTAGACTTTTTCAGCACCATACCGTTCTACTTGCAACTGCTGTTTCCTGGCGCAGATTTGCGCGTGCTGCGTATGTTCCGCCTTTTGCGCATTTTCAAGCTCTCGCGTTACAACAGCGCCATGGACGATATGTTTGAGGCCATCAAGTCGGAAAAAGACTCTTTTTCTTCGGCCATGTTTTTGCTGTTGATCAGCTGCCTGCTTTTTTCGTCGCTGATTTACATCATCGAAGGCCATGACCAACCCGACGTCTTCCCCTCCATCCCGGCGGCGATGCACTGGTTTATCCTGACCATCATTGCGGGCTGGGGCAACGTGGACCCGGTCACCTTCGTGGGCGTGGTGCTGGTGGTCGTCACCCAAATACTGGCGATTGCGCTGGCCGCTATCCTGACCGGTGTGGTCGCCACGGCCTACACCGCCCAAGTGCAGCGGCGTGAATCCGAATACGAAATGCAGGTGCGCGAGGTGCTGGCTGACGGCGTGGTCAGCGAAGAAGAGCGGCTGCAGCTCAAACAAATGCAAGCCAAGTTTGGCATGACGGACGAGCAAGTCGAGGCCATTGCCGAGCAAGTGCGGCGGGAAAAAGAAGCGAGCACGGTACAGCTGTAAGGTGCGGACAGTTCACAAAAAAGCCCATGGCAATTGCGCATGGGCTTTTTTGTTCAGGCAGCTTTGGCTGCTGACCTGTGCGGCGCAGTTCGCTTAGGCCGCCGCCTTGCCGCGCAGCGCGCTCACCAGGCCGCTTATCAGGGGCCAGACCAACATCAAAATGGCCAGGCCGAAGATGCCGCCTACCAAGCCGTTGGACCAGAAAATAGACAAGCTGCCTTGCGATAGCAACATGGACTGGCGGAAACTCGCTTCTGCCATATCGCCTAACACCAGCGCCAGCACCAAGGGTGCCATCGGGTACTTAAGCTTTTTGAACAAATAGCCCACCACGCCAAAGACCATCATCATCACCACGTCAAACATAGAGCTGTGCACGGTATAGGCGCCGATAGCGCAAATCACCACGATCACCGGTGCGATCACCGAGAAGGGGATGCGCAAAAACGCAGCCCAATAGGGCACGGTGGTCAGCACCACCAGCAGGACGACGATATTGCCCAGGATCATGGAAGCGATCAGGCCCCAGACAAAGTCTTTGTGCTCGACAAACAGCATGGGCCCCGGTTGCAGGCCCCAGATCATCAGGCCACCCAAGAGCACCGCCGCCGTGGGCGAGCCGGGAATGCCCAGCGTCAGCATAGGCAACAGGGCCG
>CAMATX010000078.1 GCA_945861345.1 Comamonas sp. lk | reverse complement strand
AGGCTCACTGGTGTTTAAGCAGCGAGTGCGAAACGTTCGTCGTTTGCAGTTAGTTTGTTTGAATCTGTTTTACGAGCGCATTCAGCTCGACATGCACCACAGCGATTCCGTACCCACGTCGAAACCAGTGCAGCCCCAAGCGGCCTATTCTAGGCGCTTGGCAGATGCTCCGCCAGGGCCCAGGGAGATTCAATGCCCAGGTCTGCGCCCCACTCGACCACTTTCGCCTGCGGGCCCAGGTAACCGTAATGGGCCGCCACCGTCCCCATGCCGGCGGCCTTGCCAGCCAGGATATCGCGCAGGTCGTCTCCCACATACAGGCATTGCGCTGGCGCAAGGCCGATTTGCCGGGCCGCTTCCAACAGTGGCGCGGGGTGCGGTTTGGTGTGGGGTGTGGTGTCACCACAGACAACGGTTGCCGCGCTGCCAAACACCGGCATGCTGGCCAGCAAGGGCAAGGCATAGCGTTCAGATTTATTGGTTACCACGCCCCAGGTGAGACCTAAGGCCGCCAAATGCCGCACCAACGCCTCAACGCCATCGAAAAGCGCTGTTCTGGCTGTCAGGCATTGCGTGTAATTAACAAAAAATTCCTCGCGCAGAGGCTCAAACTCTGCCTGTTCGGGCCCGATACCAAAGGCCACCTCCAACATACCGCGCGCGCCCGAGCCACAGTGCGCACGGTAGACCCGCAGGGGCAAAGACGGCATGGAGCGCGCCAAGCGCATCTGGTCGGCCGCGGCAGCAAGATCCGGGGCGCTGTCTACCAAAGTGCCATCCAGGTCAAAAAGGACGGCGGCAATGTTTCGATTCTTGAAGGTCACTTTTTAGGCTGGGCGGCGGCAGGCAAAAAGGTAGTTGACATCCGTGTTGTCGGTCATCGCGTAGCGCTTGGTGATCGGGTTGTAGCCCATGCCCCGGGTGTGCAAAAGCTCCAAGCCGGCGCGCCGAGTGAAGGCGGCGAGTTCGCTGGGGCGAATCATCTTTGCGTATTCATGGGTGCCGCGCGGCAACAGATCCAGAACATACTCCGCGCCGACAATGGCAAATAGGAAGGACTTGGGCGTTCGGTTCAGTGTGGAGAAGAACACCCAACCACCGGGCTTGACCAAACTGGCGCAGGCTTGGACGACAGAACCCGGGTCGGGCACGTGCTCTAGCATTTCCATGCACGTGACGGTATCAAAAGCCTGCGGCATTTCAAGAGCAAGCGCCTCGGCGCTGACTTCTCTGTAATCCACTTTGGGGGTCTGGGCCTCTAGAGCATGCAGTTGGGCAACGCGCAGGGCCCGGGTCGAGAGATCGATACCCAGAACATGAGCGTCTTTGCGGGCCATTGAATCAGCCAGTATCCCCCCGCCGCACCCAATATCCAACACTGACCGACCCGCTAGGGGCGCGATTTGGTCAATCCATTGCAGACGCAAAGGGTTGATTTCGTGCAAAGGGCGAAATTC
This sequence comes from Comamonas sp. lk, assembly GCA_945861345.1. GTDB lineage: Bacteria > Pseudomonadota > Gammaproteobacteria > Burkholderiales > Burkholderiaceae_C > Allorhodoferax. Next base: position 10,536 of record CAMATX010000078.1, on the reverse strand, counting down.
GCTTTGCGGGTCCCACCAACGGTGGGCTAACTCAGAAAATTTTGCCAACTCCGCCGGGTCGGCGTTAACTGCACTGGAAATGGTCATAAAGGACTCTTTTCAATAGCGGGACAAAAATAGCCCGGGCAAGCAACAAAAAAGGCCCGCTTGCGCGGGCCTCCTTGCCTAACCGACTAAGGTTTACTTAGCAGGACGGGTGCCCACAACTTCTACCTCGACGCGGCGGTTTTTAGCTTGCCCTTCTTTGGTCTTGTTGTCAGCAATCGGGCTGGCCTCGCCTTTGCCTTCGGTGTAAATGCGATTTTTCTCTACGCCGTTAGATACCAAATAGGCTTTGACGGCGTCAGCGCGCTTGGTCGACAGCGCTTGGTTGTAGCCATCAGCGCCAGTGGAGTCAGTGTGACCCACGGCAATAATGACTTCCAGACTGATACCCTTAAGTTTGCCAACCAGGTCGTCCAGCTTTGCTTTGCCTTCGGGCTTGAGCACCGATTTGTCAAAATCAAAGAAAGTATCAGCGGCATAAGTCACTTTGCTAGCAGCAGGAGCAGCCGCTGCAGGAGCAGGTGCGGCCTTTGGAGCAGGTGCTGGAGCGGGAGCTGGAGCAGGTGCTGGAGCAGGTGCTGGAGCTGCCTTTGGCGCTGCGACTACCGCAGGTGCAGGTGTAGGAGCGATTGCGCCATCGCAGCCAGGGGCGGCAGTCGCAGGCGTCCAAACACTATCACGCACGCACAGGCCGGTGCCGCTTTTAACGACTTCGCCCGACGAACTGCGCCAGTTGTGAATCTCTTGGGCGCCGGCGAGGGAGGCCAGTGCAACAGCAGCAAGGCCAATTGCGATTTTGTTCAAGTTAATCACGATATTTCCTTTTCGGGATGAAGTGCAGCACTGCTGCGGGCAAACTGAATATGACGCTGACGGCGGCGGGCGCCAAAAAGCGTTCCTCCGATTGTGCCACAGCCTCAGGCCCGGTTTTCCCCCACCCACGGGCAATTTCCTAAGGGTTTTTATGGGGTCGGGCGCCTACGAGGCGAATTTGGCGGCTGCCTCGGGGCGGGCGGGGCAAGCGGCCCGCCGTAGAATCGGGGGCTCATCCCAAGACTTCGTTCCCCCTTACAAAACCATGACCCAGTTCGCCAAAGAGACACTCCCGATCAGCCTTGAGGAGGAAATGCGCCGTAGTTACCTTGACTACGCCATGAGCGTCATCGTAGGCCGCGCCCTGCCCGACGCCCGCGATGGACTCAAGCCGGTGCACCGGCGGGTTTTGTTTGCGATGCACGAGCTCAATAACGACTGGAACCGCGCCTATAAGAAATCCGCGCGTATTGTGGGCGACGTTATTGGTAAATACCACCCCCATGGCGACCAGTCGGTCTACGACACGATTGTGCGCATGGCGCAGGATTTTTCTATGCGCCATATGCTGGTAGACGGCCAGGGTAATTTCGGCTCGGTTGATGGCGATAACGCCGCCGCCATGCGCTACACCGAGATCCGCCTGGCCAAGATCGCGCACGAGCTGTTGGCCGATCTGGACAAAGAAACTGTCGATTTCGGCCCTAACTACGACGGCTCCGAGAAAGAACCGCTGGTTTTACCCACCCGCATCCCCAATTTACTAGTCAACGGCTCGGGCGGTATTGCCGTCGGCATGGCTACCAATATCCCGCCGCACAACCTCAATGAAGTGGTGGACGCCTGCCTGCATTTGCTGCGCAACCCCGAGGCCTCCATCGACGAGCTGATGGACATCGTGCCCGCACCCGACTTCCCCACGGCGGGGATTATTTACGGCATCAATGGCGTCAAAGAAGGCTACCGCACCGGGCGGGGCAAGGTGGTGATGCGCGCCAAGTGCCATTTTGAGGACATTGACAAAGGCAACCGCCAGGCCATCATCGTGGACGAGCTGCCCTATCAGGTCAATAAGAAGACCTTGCAAGAACGGATGGCTGAGCTGGTCCACGAGAAAAAAATCGAGGGTATCAGCCACATTCAGGACGAGTCCGATAAATCGGGCATGCGCCTCGTCATCGAACTTAAGCGCGGCGAAGTGCCCGAGGTGGTGCTCAACAACCTGTACAAGCAGACCCAGTTGCAAGACACCTTTGGCATGAACATGGTGGCCCTGATCAATGGGCAGCCTAAGTTATGCAACCTCAAAGACCTGATTGAAGTCTTTTTGCAGCACCGGCGCGAGGTCGTCACCCGCCGCACTGTGTTTAACCTGCGCAAGGCGCGCGAACGCGGCCACGTGTTGGAAGGTCTGGCGGTCGCGCTGGCCAATATCGACGAATTTATTGCCATCATCCGCAACGCCCCTACCCCGCCGGTGGCCAAGGCCGAGTTGATGACCCGCAGCTGGGACAGCAAGCTGGTGCGCGAGATGCTGACCCGCAGCCGCATGGATGGCGGCCAACTCAACGCGGACGACTTCCGCCCCGACGGTCTGGACAAGTCCTTGGGCATGGGTAACGACGGCCTGTACCGCCTGTCGGACACGCAAGCGCAAGAAATTTTGCAAATGCGCCTGCAACGCCTGACCGGCCTGGAGCAGGACAAGATCGTTAGCGAGTACAAAGAGGTGATGTCCGAGATCGAAGACCTGCTGGACATCCTGGCCCGCCCCGAGCGCGTTTCCACCATCATCGGTGAAGAACTGGCCGCGATCAAACAGGAATTCGGCCAATCCAAGCTGGGCGCGCGCCGCAGTTTGGTAGAGCACAGCTCCTACGACCTAAGCACCGAAGACCTGATCACGCCCACCGACATGGTGGTGACGCTCAGCCACAGCGGCTACATCAAGAGCCAGCCCCTGGGCGAATACCGGGCGCAAAAGCGCGGCGGCCGCGGCAAGCAAGCGACGGCCACCAAAGAAGACGATTGGGTAGACCAGCTCTTCATCGCCAACACGCACGACTACATACTGTGCTTCTCCAACCGGGGCCGCTTGTACTGGCTCAAAGTCTGGGAAGTGCCGCAAGGTTCGCGCGGCTCGCGTGGGCGGCCTATCGTCAATATGTTCCCGCTGCAAGAGGGCGAGAAAATTACCGTCGTACTGCCGCTCACTGGCGACAAACGCACTTTCCCGGCGGACCAGTTTGTGTTCATGGCGACGTCCATGGGCATCGTCAAGAAAACGCCATTGGATGACTTCAACAACCCGCGCAAGGTCGGCATCATCGCTGTCAACCTGGACGAGGGCGACTACCTAATTGGCGCAGCGATTACCGATGGCCAGCACGATGTAATGCTGTTCTCCGACGGCGGCAAAGCGGTGCGCTTTAACGAAGACGAAGTCACCGCCCATGGCCGCCAGTCGCGCGGCGTCAAAGGCATGAACCTGGAAGAAGGCCAAAGCGTAATCGCCATGCTGGTAGCCGAGGACGAGCAGCAAAGCGTGCTCACCGCCACCGAAAACGGCTCCGGCAAACGCACCAACATCACTGAATACACCCGCCATGGACGCGGCACCAAGGGCATGATCGCCATCCAGCAAACCGAGCGCAACGGCAAAGTCGTGGCCGCCACGCTGGTGCATGTGGATGACGAAATCATGCTGATTACCGACCGTGGCGTACTGGTGCGCACCCGCGTAGCTGAAATCCGCGAACTCGGTCGGGCCACCCAGGGCGTGACACTGATCAGCCTGGACGAAGGCTCCAAACTCAGCGGCTTGCAACGCATCGTAGAAAACGACGCTAATCCGGCGGATGGCGCCGCAGAGGGCGATGCACCCTACGCACCCGAAGCGCCCGCAGGCGAGGCGCCGCAGGAATAAGCGCGGCCCTTGGTGTGAAGCGCCCCTACAACTTCTCCGCCGGGCCGGCCACCATGCCCCTGCCGGTGCTGGAGCGCGCCGCTTCTGAAATGAGCAACTGGTCCGACGCGCAGGGCCGCCCCAGCGGCATGGGCGTCATGGAAATGAGCCATCGCAGCTCGGCCTTCACCGCCATCGTGCAACACGCCGAGCGCACTTTGCGCGGCCTGCTGGCGGTGCCAGAACACTTCAAGATTTTGTTTATGCAAGGCGGCGGGCTGGCCCAAAACGCCATCGTGCCCATGAACCTGTGCGGCCTGCCGGGCGCAGGACTAGCGGCGGCGGACTTTGTGGTCACCGGCAGCTGGAGCCAGAAATCCTTGCAGGAAGCAACGAAATACTGCAGCGCCCAGTCGGCGGCCAGCAGTGCGGACGGGAGCTTTCACCGCATCCCCGACCCGGCCGCCTGGCAGTTGCGCTCCGACGCCCGCTATGTGCATGTTTGCAGCAACGAGACCATCCACGGCGTGGAGTTTCACAGCCTGCCCGACCTGGCCGCCTTGGGAAGCAAAGCGCCCTTGGTGATCGATTTTTCCTCGCATGTGGCCTCGCGGCCGGTGGACTGGAGCAAGGTCGGACTGGCATTTGCTGGCGCGCAAAAAAACCTGGGGCCCGCCGGACTCACCCTGGTCGTCGTGCGTGAAGACCTGCTGGGCCACGCCCTGGATATCTGCCCCAGCGCGATGGACTACACCAAGGTGGCGGCCAACGCCTCGCTCTACAACACGCCGCCCACCTTTGGCATTTACATGGCCAGCCTGGTCTTTGACTGGCTGGTGGCACAAGGCGGCGTCAAGGCCATCGAGCTGCGCAATATCGAAAAAGCCGCCCTGCTTTTCCAAACCATTGACGGCTCGGACCTGTATTTCAACCCGGTAGACGCGGGCTGTCGCTCACGGATGAACGTGCCCTTTTTTCTGCGCGAGCCCGCGCTGGAAGCAGCGTTTTTGCAAGGCGCCCAGGAGGCGGGATTGCTGCAGCTCAAAGGCCACAAATCGGTGGGTGGACTGCGCGCCAGCATTTACAACGCCATGCCACTAGAAGGCGTGCAAGCCTTGGTGGCGTATATGCGATCATTTGAACGCACCCGCGCTTAAAGGAGACATTCATGGCTTTGACACTGGCTGAACTGCGCACCCGGATCGACGCCCTCGATATGGAGCTACTCGCCCTGCTTAACCGGCGCGCCGGACTGGCCCACGAGGTCGGCGAGATCAAAAAAGGCGAAGGTTCGGTGGTCTTTCGCCCCGAGCGCGAGGCGCAGGTGATCGCCACGCTACAGCAGGCCAACACCGACAGCGACCAGGCGCACACGCTGCAGAGCGACAGCGTAGCCTTTATCTGGCGGGAAATCATGTCCGCCTGCCGCGCGCTGGAGGCGCCACAGCGGGTGGCCTACCTGGGCCCGGCCGGCACCTTCAGTGAAGAGGCGGCGCTGCGCTTTTTCGGCTCGAGTATCACCCATGTGCCCTGCGCCAACTTTGACGAGGTGTTTCACGCCACGGCCGCCGGAACGGCGCAATTTGGTGTGATCCCGGTAGAGAACAGCAGCGAAGGTGTGGTTACCCGCTCGCTCGATTTACTGCTCAACTCACCCCTGCACATTGTGGGCGAGACCAGCCTGATGGTGCGCCACCACCTGCTGCGCAGCACCGACAGCTTGCACGACGTGGAAGTTGTGCTGGCCCACCCGCAAGCGCTGGCGCAGTGCCAAAACTGGCTCAGCACCCATCTGCCCCAGGCCGAGCGGCGCGCCGTCTCCAGCAATGCCGAAGGCGCCCGCCTGGCAGCCCAAGAGCCACGCTGGGCCGCCATTGCCAGCGAACGCGCGGGCTCTGCATTCGGGCTGCATTTGGCCGCACGCGCCATCCAGGACGACGCCTTTAACCGCACCCGCTTCGTCGTGGTCTGCCTGCCCGCCACTTTGCCCGCGCCCCAGGCCAGCGGGCGCGATTGCATCAGCCTGGTGGTCTCGGTGCCCAACCGACCCGGCGCGGTCCACGACATGCTGGTGCCCCTGAAAAAACATGGCGTATCCATGACGCGCTTCGAATCGCGCCCGGCGCGTTCGGGCCAGTGGGAGTACTACTTTTATATCGACCTGCAAGGCCACCCCTCGCAGCCGCATGTGCAAGCGGCCTTGGCCGAACTGCAGTCGCTCTGCGCTTTTTACAAAGTGCTGGGCACCTACCCCCTGGCGGACTGAAGGCGCATCGCAGTGTTTGACCAACTCGGACTGATAGGCTGCGGTCTGATGGGCGGCTCTTTTGCGCTGGCCCTCAAGCGTGCCGGCCTGGTGCGCCGCGTGGTGGGCTTCAGCCCCTCGGATACGACCCGCCAGCGCGCGCTGGATCGGGGCGTGTTGGACGCGGCCTTGCCTAGCATTGCCGATGCCGCGCGCGGCTGCGACCTGCTGCTGGTCGCCGTGCCGGTGGCTGCTACCGAAGCCAGCCTGGCCGCCCTGCGCGCCGTGCTGGAGCCGGGCGCTTTGCTGATGGACGTTGGTTCCACCAAACGCGACGTGGTGCAAGCCGCTGAGATCGCCTTAGGCGACCAAATTACCCAATTCGTGCCCGCGCACCCCATTGCCGGCAAGGAAGTGGCCGGCGTGGCGCACGCCGACGCCGATCTGTACCAGGGCTGCCAGGTCATTCTCACCCCAACGGCTGCCACCGACCCGGCCCAAACCGCACGCGCCCAGGCCCTTTGGAGCGCACTGGGTTGCCGGGTGCGCACCATGAGCGCGCTGGCCCATGACAGCGCTTTTGCCGCCGTGAGCCATTTGCCCCATATGCTGGCGTTTGCCGCCATGAATGCGCTCACCGCCCAAACCGAAGGCGCAGATTTCCTGGCGCTGGCCGGGCCCGGTTTTCGGGACTTCAGCCGCATCGCCGCATCCGACCCGGCCGTGTGGCGCGATATTTTTATGGCCAACCAAGACCAGTTGCTTGTGCAATCGGCGCATTTGCGCCAAAGCCTGCTGGCCTTTGAAGCCGCTTTGCGAGCCAACGATGCAGCCACCGTGCAATCGCTAATCAGCCAAGCCAGTGCCGCACGAGCCGCTTGGCCCCTGCCCCCGGCAACGACCATCTGATGTTTAAAACTGCCTTTCTCGACCTTCCCCCGCTGCAATCGGCCCAAGGCACGGTCATCCTGCCTGGCTCCAAAAGCATCTCTAACCGGGTTTTGCTGATGGCCGCTTTGTGCGAGGGCGTCACCGACATCCACGACTTGCTGGACTCCGACGACACCCGCGTCATGCTCAGCGCGCTGCAAACCCTGGGCTGCATCTTGGAGCGCCGGGGCAGCACGCTGCGTATTACCGGCTTGGGCGGCGTGCTGCCGGACGCGCCAGCCAAACTATTTCTAGGCAATGCCGGCACCGCCATGCGGCCGCTCACCGCCGCGCTGGCCGTGCTGGGCGGTGACTTTGAACTCAGCGGCGTTGCCCGCATGCACGAGCGCCCGATTGGCGATTTGGTCGACGCCCTGGTCCAACTGGGCTGCCAGATCGACTACCTCGGACAGCCCGGATTTCCGCCGCTGCACATCGGGCAGCCGCACTTGAAGCTAGACGCGCCCATCCAGGTGCGCGGCGACGTGTCCAGCCAGTTTCTGACGGCTTTGCTGATGGCGCTGCCGCTGGTGGCCGAAAAAGACATCCGCATCGAGGTGGTGGGCGAGCTCATTTCGCGGCCCTACATCGCCATTACCCTCAATTTACTGGCGCAATTTGGCGTGCAAGTTCGCCAAGAAGGCTGGCAGGCCTTTGTGATTCCGGCAGGCAGCCGCCTGCGCTCGCCCGGGCAGCTGTACGTCGAGGCCGACGCCTCCTCGGCCAGTTATTTTGTGGCGCTGGGCGCTATTGCGCCGGGCCGCGAAGGCATCCTTATTCAGGGTCTGGGCGAGAACTCCATTCAAGGCGATATCCGCTTTATCGAAGCGGCCCGTGCCATGGGCGCCGACGTGCAAAGCGGCCCCAACCACCTGCACGTGCGCCGTGGTGCCTGGCCGCTCCAAGCGATTGACCTCGATTGCAACCACATTCCCGACGCCGCCATGACGCTGGCGGTCATGGCCTTGTACGCCAAGGGCACCACGGTGCTGCGCAATATCGGCAGTTGGCGGGTCAAGGAAACCGACCGCATCGCGGCCATGGCGACCGAGTTGCGCAAACTTGGCGCCCAGGTGCAAGAAACGCCGGACTCGATCGCGGTAACAGCCCCGGCGCGGGTGGCCGACTGGCGCCCCGCCAGCATCCACACCTACGACGACCACCGCATCGCCATGTGCTTTTCGTTAGCTGCTTTCAATCCGGCGGCCTTGCCGGTGCGCATCCTCGACCCACAGTGTGTGGCCAAGACTTTTCCGGATTACTTCGAGGCTTTGATGGGCGTCGTGAGTGCCCGCACCCAAGACATCCCGGTGCTTTGTGTGGACGGTCCGACCGCCTCGGGCAAAGGCACCTTGGCCTCGGCCCTGGCGGCCGCGCTGGGCTACCATTTTCTGGATTCCGGCGCGCTCTACCGTATCAGCGCTTACGCAGCAGTCCGGGCAGGCTTGGCGCTAGAGGCCGCCAACGAGGCGCCGATTGCGGCTCTGGCGTGCAACCTAGACATTGTTTTTGACGGCGAGCGCGTGCTTTTGCAAGGCCAGGAGATCAGCGAAGCTATCCGCACCGAACAGGCTGGCATGGACGCTTCGGCCGTTTCGGCCCTGCCCGCCGTGCGCGCCGCCTTGCTGGATTTACAGCACGGTTTTCGCCGCCTTCCGGGCCTGGTCGCAGACGGGCGCGACATGGGAACCGTGGTCTTTCCCGACGCCGCCCTGAAGGTTTACCTGACCGCCAGCGCCGAGCGCCGCGCGCAAAGACGCTATAAGCAATTGATTTCTAAAGGAATTTCGGCTACACTTGAAGGTCTTTGCGCGGACTTGGCCGCGCGTGACCTGCGCGATACCACGCGTGCGGTTGCGCCCCTCAAGCCCGCACAAGATGCCGCGCGCTTAGACAACTCCGAATTGACGGTCGAACAGTCCGTCACCCAGGTCTTGGACTGGTGGCAAAGCAAGCAGCCTTTTAGCGCACCCTAATCCGGGCGCAACAAGGCTGGCGACAGCAAAGTCCTGGGGTTTTCCTGGCACGGCCCCCGAGGCTCCCTTCGCGCTGCATGCGCATGGTTTCGGGGTTCTACAACTTAACCCGCGGTTTATGCCGCATGCAACATGTCTGAATCTTTCGCAGCCCTCTTTGAAGAGTCACAAAAATCTTCTGAAACCCGTATCGGTGAAGTCGTCACCGCCGAAGTCGTTCGCATCGAACACAACTTTGTCGTTGTCAACGCCGGCCTAAAGTCAGAAGCCTATGTGCCTTTGTCCGAATTCAAAAGCGACAAGGGTGAACTCGAAGTCCAAGTGGGCGAATTTGTCTCCGTGGCCATCGTCGCCATGGAAAACGGCTACGGCGATACCATCGTCAGCCGCGACACCGCCAAGCGCCTCGCTTCGTGGATGAGCCTGGAAAAATCCCTGGAATCGGGCGAATTCGTCACCGGCACCACCAGCGGCAAAGTCAAAGGCGGCCTGACCGTTTTGGTCAATGGCATCCGCGCTTTCTTGCCCGGTTCGCTGGTCGACACCCGCCCCACCAAGGACTTGTCTCCCTACGAGAACAAGACCATGGAATTCAAGGTTATCAAGCTCGACCGCAAGCGCAACAACGTGGTTCTGTCACGCCGCGCTGTCGTGGAAGCCTCGATGGGTGCCGAGCGCGCCAACCTGATGGCCACCCTCAAAGAAGGCTCTGTGGTCCATGGCGTGGTCAAAAACATCACCGAGTACGGTGCGTTTGTGGACCTGGGCGGTATCGACGGCCTGCTGCACATCACCGACATGGCCTGGCGCCGTGTACGCCACCCCTCCGAGGTGGTCACTGCGGGCCAAGAGATAACCGCCAAGATTCTCAAGTTTGACACTGAGAAAAATCGCGTGTCCCTGGGCCTCAAGCAAATGGGCGACGATCCTTGGATGGGCGTCAACCGCCGCTACCCCCAAGCCACGCGCATGTTCGGCAAGATCACCAACATCGCCGACTACGGCGCGTTTGTGGAACTCGAGCCCGGCATCGAAGGCCTGGTGCACGTCTCCGAAATGGACTGGACCAACAAAAACATCGCCCCTTCCAAACTCGTGTCCTTGGGCGACGAAGTCGAAGTCATGGTTCTGGAAATCGACGAAGACAAGCGCCGCATTTCTCTGGGCATGAAGCAGTGCAAAGCCAATCCTTGGCAAGAATTTGCGCAAAACACCAAGCGCGGCGACCGCGTCAAAGGCCCGATCAAATCGATCACCGACTTTGGCGTATTCGTGGGCCTGGCGGCCGGTATCGACGGTCTGGTGCATTTGTCGGACCTGTCCTGGAACGAAACCGGCGAAGCCGCTGTGCGAGAGTTCAAAAAAGGCCAGGAAGTCGAAGCCATTGTGCTGGCCGTGGACGTGGACCGCGAGCGCATCTCCCTGGGCATCAAACAGTTGGATTCCGACCCCTTCACCACCTTTGCCGCTGTCAATGACAAAGGCCAAGTGGTGACCGGCAAGGTCAAAACCGTCGATGCCAAAGGCGCTGAGATCGACCTGGGCGAAGACATCATCGGCTACCTGCGCGTCTCCGAGATCAGCCGCGATCGCGTCGAAGACGCCCGCAGCGTGCTCAAAGA
>CAMATX010000077.1 GCA_945861345.1 Comamonas sp. lk | reverse complement strand
TGGCGCATAAAGTGCCAGTAAAAAGCAATTAATCCCTTAGGCGGTGTACCGGGTGGTGGTTTGGATGTAGCGGAAATCCGTGATTCAAAGTAGCCGAAAAGTGTACTAAACATCACCTGACTTTAGCGTAACCGGTAGAACGTCGACCTCAGCGCCGCGCCGTCAAGGGCGTCCCCGGCTATAGCCTACCGTCGCCGCCTCCAAGTTGCCGGGGATGTTAAGACCGGACCTAAAGCTCAGGGCCTCGCTGAAAAATGGGCGCATTGTGCTGGTTACCAGCGCGCTGTCCCAGCATTCAAAAGCCGATTCGAAGAGCCTTGCACGCCTCAGCTTCCTCGTCAGACTGTAAATTCAAAATAGCGCTGAAAGCTAAAGGCAATCGTGGCCATCAGCACCGTGGTGCCAGCCATCAGCGAAGCCCCCAAGCCCAGCACCGTGAGGCCGTTGCTCTGGCCTGCGGCGTCTTCCGGATCAGCCTGCGGGTTAAAGCGCGCATTCCAGCTTGCCGTGTCCATCAGCCCATACCGGATGGCCACCAGCGCAGACGCGGCCAGCGCGAAGCCGCCAAAAGGAATCAGGATCCAGCTCCACATGTCATCCAAGCCCAGGGTGCGGGCACGCACCACGCCATACCAACCGACCAGGGAGGGCAACAGGCTCAGCCAAGCCCAGCGGTCATAGCGTCCTGCCAGGTAAAGGCGCTGCAAGCCCAGTGAACCCAGCAGCAAAGTGATCCACACCGTTAACGTTTTGTTTTTCATAGAGCGCATTGTCGCTGTTGAAGTGAAGATTCGCCCATAAACTGTCAATACAGCGAACCTACCCATTCCGCTCGATGACATGCGCAGCGACCATAATTTGCCGGGTGGCGATTCAATTACGGTGAACGCGCATACATGGGTTTTCAGCGCCGAGTTAAACGTATGCTCAATGAAGTATCCGGGGTTGGGGAGTGCAAACTACCTCCCAACGGCGCAGGAAACCGACCGGCCCACATTCAGTGGCTTACATCATGCGGCGGTTGTTGGTCAGCCACGCCCAAGGCGCATTGCATCATCACTACGTCCAGCCAGCGCTCGAACTTCCAACCGCAGGCGCCCAGCACACCCGCATGGGAAAAGCCGCAAGCGCTATGCACCCCTATAGACGCCAGGTTGGCGGAGTCGCCGATCACTGCGATCAACTTGCGCACCCCAGCCCGCTCTGCGCTGGACATCAACTCGCCGAGCAGCATGCGCCCCCAGCCCTTACCCGCCGCCTGCGGGATCAGGTAGAGCGAATCTTCGGCGGAAAAACGGTAGGCCGGACGCGGTTTGAACCAGTTGCAATAGGCGAACCCGGCGACTTCCCCCATGTCCTCCAAAACCAAGTAGGGCAGCCCCTTGGACAGCACGTCCGCGCGCCGTGCCTGCATGTCCGCTTCGCTGGGTGGATCGATTTCAAAAGTGCCTGTTCCGTACAGCACATGGTGGCGGTAAATACCGGTGATGGCCGCCAGGTCGGCGTCCGTGCTGGGGCGGATAAGGGGCATGGTTTGGGAAAAGATATAATCGAGGGCTATTCTGAGTGTCACTGGCCGGGTGGTCAGTTGCGTGTCTCAACTCCGAATTTTATGGTTGAAATTCTTTTCGATCACCCAAAGGATGAACTATGGTCGTTATTCGACTCGCTCGTGGTGGTGCTAAAGCCCGCCCGTTTTTCAGTATTGTGGTCGCTGACAAGCGCACCCGTCGTGATGGCCGCTTCATTGAGCGCATCGGTTTTTACAACCCCATTGCCACCGCCAATGAAGAGCGGATCCGCATTGCGCAGGACCGTTTGACCTATTGGAAAGGCGTTGGCGCCCAGGCATCTCCCACCGTGGAGCGACTGATTAGCCAAGCCGCTGCCAGCGCGCCCGCAGCGGCCTAAGCGACGGTTTGAGGCGGTTTCGTGCCCCCCGGCACGGACTGCCACCAGCTGCCCTTGAACCATGATTGCAGGGCTCGAACCCGCCGAACTCCCGGCTGATGCCGTGGAGGTGGGCCGAATCGGCGATGCATGGGGTGTCAAGGGTTGGTTCAAAGTTTTGTCTTTCAGCGCCCAGCCCGAGGCGCTGTTTTCTTCCAAACGATGGTTTTTGCTGCCCTCTGAGAGAGGTGCCCGCACTTTTGAAGGTGCGGCCAAGCTCGCTATCAAAGAATCCAAAGAACATTCGGACACCGTGGTCGCCTGCGCCCACGAGGTGCTCGACCGCGACGCAGCCCAAGCGCTGCGCGGGGCACGGGTGTTTGTCCCGCGTTCTAGTTTCCCGACGGCCGGGCTCGATGAGTATTACTGGGTTGACCTCATCGGCCTGGACGTGCGCAACCGCCAGGGCGAGCCCATGGGCCAAGTGCGCGAACTGCTCTCGACCGGCGCGCAGACGGTTTTGGTCCTCGAATACTCCGTCGAGGGCGAGACCCAAGAGCGCATGATTCCTTTTGTCGCCGTATTTATCGATTCTGTCGACCTGCCCGGGCGTTGCATCCATGTGGATTGGCAAAGTGATTACTAAGCGGTCGATACCCTATGCGGTTTGACCTGATCACCCTGTTTCCGGAGTTATTTGAGCCGTTTTTAAAGACGGGCATCACCCGGCGCGCTTTTGAATCGGGGCAGGTGCAGGTCCACACCCACAACCCGCGCGACCATGCGCAGGGCGCCTACCGCCGCGTGGACGACCGCCCGTTTGGCGGTGGTCCGGGCATGGTGATGATGGCCGAGCCCTTGGCGCTTGCCGTGGAGCAAGCCCAGGCGCAACGCGAAAAACCCGCCAAAGTGCTGCTTTTTTCGCCGGTAGGCCGTGTGCTCGACCACGCCTTGGTGCAGCAATGGGCGGATAGCGAGGGGGCGGTTCTGGTCTGTGGTCGCTACGAGGGCCTGGACCAGCGATTCATCGATGCCTGCGTAGACGAGCAAATCAGTCTGGGGGACTTTGTGTTGTCGGGCGGCGAACTGCCGGCCATGGTTTTTCTGGACGCCATCGCCCGTTTGCAGCCCGAGGTGCTCGGGGACGCCCAAAGCCATATCCAAGACAGTTTCAACCCCGTACTGGACGGTTTGCTCGATTGCCCGCACTACACCCGTCCCGAAGTCTGGCGCGCGCATTCGGTGCCGCCCGTGCTCGCCTCGGGCCACCATGAACACATTGAGCGCTGGCGGCGCGACCAGCGCCTGCTGCTGACCGCCCGCCTGCGGCCCGCACTGATCGAAGCGGCCCGCTCTGCGGGGCGCCTGGATGCCAAGGACGAAACGCTGCTTCGGGGCGGGCCACCAGGGGCCTGAGCCTGGCTCCTGCGCTGGATTGCTATAATGGCAGGCTAACCGATCCTCTGCCTGGCCACTATAAGGCGCAGCAATGGTGCTGACACGACAGGGTGCCCCTCGGGGCTCCGGCGCTTGCAAGATCACGAAAGAAGCTATGAATCTCATCCAAATTCTGGAACAAGAAGAAATCGCGCGCTTGGGTAAAACCATTCCCAATTTCGCCCCTGGTGACACCGTCATCGTCAGCGTCAATGTGGTCGAGGGCACCCGCAAGCGCGTCCAGGCCTACGAAGGCGTGGTGATTGCCAAGCGCAATCGCGGCCTCAACAGCGGCTTTATCGTCCGCAAGATCTCCAGCGGCGAAGGCGTGGAGCGTACCTTCCAGACCTACAGCCCGCTGATTGCCGGTATTGAAGTCAAGCGCCGTGGTGACGTGCGCCGTGCCAAGCTGTACTATCTGCGCGATCGCAGCGGCAAGTCGGCACGTATCAAAGAAAAACTGCCCGCCAAAAAGACAGCCGCTTGATTCAGCGACCGCGCTTGCAAAAAAACCGCCCCGGCTTTTCCGGAGGCGGTTTTTTTGTCTTGGGGCCTGTCCAACGCCGTGGCAGTTAAAGCATGAGCACAATTCCCCCGTTTGACCCGCGCCAGGTGCCTTACGTTCTGGCAGATGGCCATTTGCCTCCCGTGCCGCCCGAACACCTGAGCCCGAAGGCCTTGGCCGCGCGCTTTAGCGCGCCACGGCCATGGACGCCTGAATTCAAGATCGAGGCGCGGATGTCCGATCGCCCGCTCACGCCGGCCTCGGTGCTGGTGGGCGTGGTGGCCCATGCCCGACCAAGCATCTTGCTCACGCAGCGCACTGCCGACCTGAGCAGCCATGCCGGCCAGGTGGCTTTTCCTGGCGGCAAGGCCGATGCCACCGATGCTGATGTGGTGGCCACCGCCTTGCGCGAAGCGCAGGAGGAGGTGGGCCTGCATCCGCGCCACTTGCAGGTTTTGGGTACCTTGCCGCACTACACCACAGGCAGCGGGTTTGTGATTACCCCGGTCGTCGCCATCATCTCGCCGGCCTATGAGAGCGTGGCTAATGCAGCGGAGGTGGCGGCTATTTTCGAGGTGCCACTGGACTTTTTGATGAACCCTGCGCACCACCGCCGCCATACCTTGCAAACGCCCTCTGGCCCGCGCCAATGGGTGTCCATGCCCTATGCCGACGGCGACCAGGAGCGTTACATCTGGGGCGCCACGGCCGGCATGCTGCGCAATCTGTACCGTTTTTTGCGCGCAGATTGAGGCCGCCGGGGACAAGCCGCAGTGTCCACGCCGTCGCTATGATGCGGGGCAATGAGCTTTTTTTCTATCCTTTTTGCCTTGCTCATGGAGCAGGCACGGCCCTTGAAGGCTGGCAATTTTTTGCACATCCAGGTGCGCAAATTTTTGTCCTGGGCGGTGCGCCAGTTCGATACCGGGCAAACCCAGCACGCGACGCTGACCTGGTCTGTCGTTGTCTTGCTGCCAGCACTGGCCAGCGCATTGGTGCATTGGGCCTTGGTGCTTTGGGCGGGTTGGATTGCCGCCGTGGTCTGGAATGTGGCGCTGCTCTACCTGACTTTGGGTTTTCGGCAATTTAGCCACCACTTCACCGATATCCGCGACGCGCTGGACGCTGGCGATGAAGACGCCGCCCGCGCTTTGCTGGCACGCTGGATGCACGTGGATGCCTCTGATTTGCCACGCAGCGAAATCGTGCGCCAGGTGATCGTCCATTCGGTGATCAGTGCGCACCGCTGCGTTTTTGGCGTTTTTGCCTGGTACTCCCTGCTTTCCGGTCTTGGCCTGGGGCCCGCCGGGGCCGTGGCCTACCGGATGGGCGAGTATTTTTCAGCGCTGGCACAGCGCCCGGCCAGCCCCAAAAGCCTGCTGATGAGCCCCACCTTGTGCGAATACGTGGCACGCTGGTGGCATTGGATGGACTGGGCGCCAAGCCGCCTGACGGCCTTGGGTTTTGCCTTTGTCGGTAGTTTTGAAGACGCGATAGACCGTTGGCGCTCGCTCGAGGCCGTGCGCCCTGGCGATAACGACGGCATCGTTTTGGCTGCAACGGCAGGCGCGGTGCACATCGCGCTTACCGACCTGGATTTGCAAAACGGCGCTCCCGCGCCACGCACCGGCCATTTGCGGGCCGCGGTAGGGCTGGTGTGGCGTACCGTAGTTATGTGGATGGTGGTGCTGGCGCTGCTGTCCTTGGCGCGCCTGCTGGGCTGAGCGTTTCAGTACCGGGTTTGCGACAACTCGTCAAATAAGTCGCCGTAAATTTTGTAGCGCACCGGGCTGATGGGCCCCTTGTCGCTTGCCATGGCGCTACGCACGCCGCAGCCCGGTTCGTGCAAGTGGCTGCAGTTGTAAAACTTGCAGTCTTGGGCCTGGGCGTGAATGTCGGGCATGAGCTTGGCCAGATCCATGGGCGCAATATGGTGCAGGCCAAACTCCTGAAATCCTGGCGAATCAATCAGGGAGGATTGTTTGTTGGCGTCCAGCCAATACAGCGTGGTGCTGGTGGTGGTGTGTTTACCGGCCTGCAAGGCTTGCGAAATTTCCTGGGTCAACACTTGCGCCTGAGGCACCCATAAATTAATGAGCGAGCTTTTCCCCGCGCCCGAGGGCCCTAGCACCAAGCTGGTTTTTCCACTGAGCCGCGCGCGCAAACTGGCGGTGTCGTCGGGCACATCCGGTTCGCTTGCCCCCTGGGACAAAGGCTTGAATGCGGTGGCCAGCACCGGGTAGTCCATGGCGCGGTAGGGCGTAAGTCGTTGCCAGGCAGCTTCGAAAAGGCCGCCTAGGTCACGTTTGTTAAGCACGATCAGAACTGCGATGTCCTGCGCTGCCGCTGCAATGAGCGCGCGCGACAACTGGCCGTCCGAAAACTCGGGCTCAGCGCCTAAAACGATGAGCACCTGGTCAATATTGGCGGCAAAGGACTTGGTGCGAATCTCGTCCTGGCGGTACAAAAGATTGCGCCGGGGCAGCACTTTTTCTATCGTGCCCTCATCTTGCGAGGCTTGCCACAGCACCTGGTCGCCGACGACGGTTTGGCTTTTCTTACCTCGCGCGTGGCAAATAACCTTGCGCCCCTGCGGCGTCTCAATCCAGACGTGGCGGCCGTGTCCGGCAATAACCAGTCCTTCTTGCAAGCCAACTGGCTCAGCCAATGGCGCTCCCTGGGTACATGCGTGCCAGCCGCTCGCTGGCCGGTGGATGCGAGTAATAAAACTTCACATACCAGGGATCGGGTGTCAGCGTGGAGGCGTTGTCTTCATAGAGCTTGAGCAAAGCTGAAGCCAGGTCGGCACCCCGCGTTTGCGCCATGGCATAAGCGTCGGCCTCAAACTCGTGTTTGCGCGAGAGCTGGGCGAAAAGCGGGCCCAAGAACCCGGTAAAGGCAGGCATGGCCAGCAAGAAAAGCATCAGCGCGAGCGCATCGTTGGGTCCTTGCAGATTGGGCAGTACCCCCAGGCCGGTGTAAAACCACACCTGGGTCCCCAGCCAGCCCAGCAGAGCAAAGCCCGCCAGGCTCATGGCAAAAATAGCCACGATGCGTTTGGGAAGGTGTTTGTGGGTGAAATGACCTAGCTCATGTGCCAGCACCGCATCGACCTCCTCGGGGCTGAGCCGCGCCAGCAAGGTGTCATAAAACACCACGCGTTTGGAGGTGCCAAAGCCGGTGAAATAGGCGTTGGCGTGGGCGCTGCGTTTGCTGCCGTCCATCACATAAAAGCCTTGGGCCTGAAAGCCGCAGCGCTGCATCAAGGCTTGTACGCGTTGGGTCAGCGCCTCGTCTTGCAATGGCGTAAATTTATTGAACCAGGGAGCGATCCAGGTCGGGTAAATCAGCATGGCCAGCAGGTTAAAGCCCATCCACACCGCCCAGGTCCACAGCCACCAATGGGTGCCCGCCGCCGCCATGAGCCAAAGCACCAGCGCCAACAGCGGCCCGCCAATGGCGGCCCCCAACAGCACCGACTTGACCAAGTCTTGCAGCCACAGGCGCGCGGTGGTTTTGTTAAAACCAAATTGCTCTTCAATCACGAAGGTCCTGTACAGAGAAAACGGCAGTTCCAGCACCGAGTTAACCAGCGTAAAGGCGCCGACCAGCGCCATTTGCTGCGCCAGTCCGCTGCCCAGACTGGCATACAAGGCGCTGTTGAGCGCGCTCAAACCGCCCAATAAGGTCCAGGCCAGCGTCAGGGCCGCGCCCCAGGCCAACTCCAAAAGGCCAAAGCGCGCTTTGGCGACGGTGTAGTCGGCGGCGCGTTGGTGGGCTGGTAGGGTGATGGTGGCATCAAAGGGCCGGGGCACCTGCGCGCGATGGGCTGCTACATGGCGTATTTGGCGCCCCGAGAGCCAAAACTGCAGCAGCAGATGGCCCGCTAGTGCGAGAGCGAAAATCAGGGTCAACGCGTCGGAGGCGTGGGCGGCAAGGTCATTCATGGGCGCAGTTTAGGCCATCGGCGACAATCGATAGCATGCAAGAACCTACAAGTCCCCTGGTCAAATCTGACAAAAACCTGGTCTGGCTCGATTGTGAAATGACCGGCCTGCACCCCGCGCAGGATCGGATCATCGAAATCGCCGTGGTCGTGACCGGCCCGATGCTCGAAAACCGCACGGAAGGCCCCGTCTTCGTGATCCACCAGTCCGACGCCCAGCTCGATGCCATGGACGCCTGGAACAAAGGCACCCACGGCAAAAGCGGACTAATCGACAAAGTACGCGCATCCACCGTCACCGAAACTGACGCCGAGACTGCTTTGCTCGCCTTCTTGGCCCAATACGTGCCCGCCGGTGCGTCGCCGATGTGCGGCAACACCATCGGGCAGGACCGGCGCTTTTTGGTGGCCTATATGCCGCGCCTTGAAGCGTTTTTCCACTACCGCAATCTGGATGTGAGCACCCTCAAAGAGCTGAGCCTGCGCTGGCGCCCTGAGGTCTACAGCAGCTTCAAAAAACAGCAGCGGCATACCGCTTTGGCTGATGTGCACGAGTCCATTGACGAGTTGGAGCACTACCGCACGCACTTCCTCAAACTGGCCTGAGGTGCTCGCCATCGGGGTAAACCCCAATCCGTGCCATAATCAGAGGCTTCGCATCGTGCAGCACAGGGGAAAAGCCCTGGGGCCGGCGAACTTTGCACATCTCCCTTCATTCACCGGGTCCCAGTAAAGAAGACCCAGCGATACCGCAAACGCAAAGCGCGTTCGGTGTCGCAACCGTTTGATGGTTGATGTTTTTTAACCATTGACGGAACGACCGCACCCTGTGGCGGCGTTGCTGTGTGAGTGACTACATGACTGATTCTCTAAATGAAACAGGCGCTTTCGCGCCTGCGCAATCCCTGGCATCCGAAGCGCACGTGGCTTTTGCCTCGGCGCCCGCTGAGCTCCTGGACGGGCAAAACCCGATCTCTGCCGATGCAGAGCAAGTGCAAGATGCAGAGCCCGCCTTGCCCAATGGCTTTTTAACCCTGGCCCTGGCGCCCGAGTTGGTTAAGGCCTGTATCGATCTGGGCTACACCCAGCCTACGGCGGTGCAAACCAAGGTCATTCCCTTGGCTTTGCCCACCGAAATGGCTGGCAAAGGCAGCGGCAAGTACATCGACTTGATGGTTTCCAGCCAAACCGGCAGCGGTAAAACAGCGGCATTTTTGCTACCCGTGTTGCACACTTTGTTGGCCCAAATGGCCCAAGCCGAGGAAGAAGAGCGTCGCGCTTACGAAGAAGCCGTGGCCCAGGCTGCCGCCAAGGGCGAAGCCCCACCTAAGCGCGGCAAGCGCAAAGACCCGACCAACCCCCGCAACTTCAAAGCGCCCGCACCCGGCGCGCTGATTGTTTGCCCGACCCGTGAACTGGCCCAACAAGTGGCGCACGACGCCATCGATTTGGTGCAGCACTGCCGCGGTCTGCGCGTTGCCAACATTGTGGGCGGCATGCCTTACCAGTTGCAAATTGCCAAGCTGCAAAACGCCAATTTGGTGGTGGCCACGCCGGGCCGCCTGCTCGATTTGCAGCGTTCGATGCAGATCAAGCTCGACCAAGTCCAGTTTTTGGTGGTTGATGAAGCCGACCGCATGCTCGATTTGGGCTTCTCGGACGATTTGGCCGAGATCAACCAGCTGACCATCGACCGCAAGCAAACCATGATGTTCAGTGCGACTTTTGCACCGCGTATTCAACAACTGGCGGCCCGCGTGATGCGCGAACCCCAGCGCGTGAGCATCGACAACCCCCAGGAAAAGCACGTCAATATCAAGCAAATGCTATTTTGGGCGGACAACATGCAGCACAAGCGCAAGCTTCTTGACCATTGGCTGCGCGACACCACGATTAACCAAGCCATTGTCTTTGCCAGCACCCAGATCGAGTGCGACGGCCTAGCCAACGACTTGCAGCAAGACGGCTTTGATGCCGTTGCCTTGCACGGCGCGCTAAGCCAAGGCCTGCGCAACCGCCGCCTGATGGCGCTGCGCCAAGGCCATGTGCAGATTTTGGTCGCCACCGACGTTGCAGCGCGCGGTATTGACGTGCCCACCATCACCCACGTGTTTAACTACGGTTTGCCAATGAAGGCCGAGGACTACACCCACCGCATTGGCCGCACAGGCCGGGCCGGGCGCGATGGCCTGGCCATTACCTTTGCCGAGTTGCGCGATCGTCGCAAAATTTTTGATATCGAGGCGTATACCCGCCAGCCCATCAAGGCCGACGTGGTTGCAGGTCTGGAGCCCAAGCAGCGTATTCCTGAAGCACCGCGCCCTGGTTTCGCCTCGCGCAACGGCGGTGGTGGACGCGACGCACGCGGCCCTGGCCGCAGCTTTGCCGGCCCGCGCGAAGGCGGTTTTGGTGGCGATCGTCGCAGTGGTTTTGCCGACAGCCAAGGGCGTGATGCCCGTGGCGGCCCGCGCGAAGGCTTTAGCTATGAACGCAAAGGCGGCTTTAACGACCGCTTTGCCGGCCAAGGCGCACCGCGTGGTGACTTCGCCCCGCGTCGTGACTTTGCACCCCGCGCCGACGCTGGCGCCCCGCGTGGTGATTTCGCGCCACGGCGCGACTTTGCCCCGCGCGCTGATGCCGGTGCCCCGCGCAAGGACTTCGCACCCCGTGGTGACTTTGCGGCCCGTAAGCCTGCCTTTGGCAAGCCCGCTGGCTTTGCCAAGCCCGCCAACGGTGGCAAAGTGTTTGTGCCACGGGATGCTAAAAAGCGTGCGACTCGCAGCGCCGATTAATCCGGTGCCCTCGGGTCAGGGCTCGGTTTGAACTTCAGGCCAGGCCGTTGCGCCTGGCCAACTCGGTAAACAGCGCGGCCTGGTCCAGATCGGCCAGGCCGTGTTCGGCGGCCTGGTCGTACAGCTGCGTTAAGAGCTGCGTGACGGGCGCCTCAAAGCCCAGCTCGGCCGCCGTGTCTAGCGCGTTATGCATGTCCTTGCGTTGCACGCTGATGCGGCCGCGCGGCGCAAAGTCGCGCTCCACCATGCGCTGGCCATGTACTTGCAAGATGCGGCTGTCGGCAAAACCGCCGGTGATCGCCTGCTTGACTTGGGCCATATCGGCCCCGCCTTTGGCGCACAGCAGCAGCGCCTCGGCGACCGCGCCTATGGTGATGCCCACAATCATTTGATTGGCCAGCTTGGCCAGCTGGCCGCAGCCATGCGGCCCCACCAAGGTGGACTTGCCCAGGTGCTGCAAGACCATGTGTGCCTCGGCCAAATCGGCCTCGCTGCCGCCAGCCATGATCGCCAGCGTGCCCTGTTCGGCGCCCAGGGTGCCGCCGGAGACGGGCGCATCCAGGTAGCGCAGCCCCAATTGCCCTAGGCGCAAGGCGTGGGTGCGTGCCTGCGCCGGCGCGATGGAGGACATGTCGATGACCAAGCTGCCGCTTTGTAAGGCCTTCGCCACGCCTTGTTCAAACAGCACCAGCTCGACGATGCCGCCGTGCTCGAGCATGGTGATGGTCAGGTCGGCAGCGTGCACCGCGTCAGCGGCCTTGGCGTGGGCCGTGGCGCCCAACGCTACCAGCGCTTGGGCTTTGGCCGCCGTACGGTTCCACACATGAACCTTCAGGCCTGCCCGGCACAAGCGGCTGGCCATCGGGACGCCCATTAAACCCAGGCCTAAAAAAGCGACGCGCATGGTCCGGCCTTACATCAACAAATGCTCGCCGGCGTTGTCGCCGCCCAGCGTTACATAGTTCACCTTGCGGATATCCATCAGCTTTTTGCCACCAGCGTAGCTGATGGAGCTTTGCAAATCTTGCTCCATCTCCACTAGCGTGTTGCGCAAGGGGCCTTTGATGACTTCCAGGATGCGCTTGCCTTCTACGTGTTTGTATTCGCCCTTGTTGAAGTCGCTGGCCGAGCCGTAATACTCTTTAAACATCTTCCCATCGACTTCAACCGTTTGGCCGGGCGACTCTTCGTGGCCCGCAAACAGCGAACCAATCATCACCATGGAGGCGCCAAAGCGTATGCTTTTGGCAATATCGCCATGGTCGCGGATGCCGCCGTCGGCGATGATGGGCTTGGTCGCCACCCGGGCGCACCACTTAAGCGCGCTCAGTTGCCAGCCGCCGGTGCCAAAGCCGGTTTTGAGTTTGGTAATGCAGACCTTGCCCGGCCCGATCCCGACCTTGGTCGCATCCGCGCCCCAGTTTTCCAGGTCAATCACCGCCTCGGGCGTGCCCACATTACCGGCGATTACAAAGCTGGCTGGCAAATGCTGCTTGATATAGCCAATCATGTTTTTCACGCTGTCAGCATGGCCGT
>CAMATX010000076.1 GCA_945861345.1 Comamonas sp. lk | reverse complement strand
ACTGTGGCAGACAGCCCTGGATTGGCATCGCCATAGGTTTTGCTGGCGTTGTTCGCGGTGACCGTCAAATGCGCCTTGCCAATGCTCAGCGTGCCGTCCACGAAGTTGCTGAAGTCGTAGTTGCTAGCAGCCAGGCTGCCAACGCCTGCCGTGATCGAATAGCTTCCTACGCCACTGCTCTGGGTGGCCACTGTGCTGGCGCTGGCCACGCCATTTGCGCCAGATGTGGCTAGATTCTCCCCATTCACAAACCCGCTGACTGTGGCAGAAAGCCCTGGGTTGGCATCGCCATAGGTTTTGCTGGCGTTGTTCGCGGTGACCGTGAAATGCGCCTTGCCGATGCTCAGCGTGCCGTCCACGAAGTTGGTGAAGTCGTAGTTGCTAGCAGTCAGGCTGCCAACGCCTGCGGTGATCGACTAGCTTCCTACGCCACTGCTCTGGGTGGCCGATGTGCTGGTGCTTGCCACGCCGGTAACGCCAGAAGTGGCCAGACTTTGGCCGCTGACGAAACCGCTGACTGTGGCCGACAGCGTGGGATTCGCATCGCCATACGTTTTGCTGGCGTTGTTCGCGGTGACCGTCAAATGCGCCTTGCCGATGCTTAGCGTGCCGTCCACGAAATTGCTGAAGTCGTAATTGCTAGCAGTCAGGCTCCCAACGCCTGCGGTGATCGAATAGCTTCCTACGCCACTGCTCTGGGTGGCCGCTGTGCTGGCGCTGCCTGCGCCGGTAACACCAGAAGTGGCTAGATTTTCCCCATTGAGAAACCCGCTGACAGTGGCAGAAAGCCCTGGGTTGGCATCGCCATAGGTTTTACTGGCATTGTTCGCAGTAATGGTCAGCGATTTTTTGGTAACAGCAATGAGACTTGTCGCCGGCTTGAGACTAATCAAATAGCCTTGTTGATCCGAATACAGGCCTGTCGCAGATAACTGGCGATTTCCAACGTTTTTTTCGTCAAGAAAATAACTTGCCGTTCCAAGAATATTTTTTGAACCCGTGGCGGTGTAGCTATAACTGCCGCCTGCATATGCGGTCGTGCCGTCATAAACTTTCGCCGCGCCCGATACGACCTGCACATTCACCGGTGTTAGAAAAGTGCGAAGTAAAGGACGGGTATATCCACCGTAAATCGTCCAGGTAGAAGCAAAATCAAACAAACTGTAGGCAGCTTGATTGAAAGGATTGGTATTGGCACCAGCGACCGGTGTATTTCCAACAACACTGTACAACGTCCCCGCTGCGCTGCTGATTTTTGATTCCCAGTAACTATTGGACACCGTACCACTGTTACCCCCAATAAAGGCAGCACTGGCGTTAGACAAAAATTCCCCAGCCGCGTAACTCGACCCAATAGTGCCCGTATTGGACCCCACCAACGCTCCAACCCGCATGGAAGAACCTAGGTCTGCTTCATTGGCAACAATCGTCGACACTTTGGCGACGGAATAACTATTCGAAATAACACCGGTATTTGTGCCGACCAGACCGCCCAGACCAAAGGCTGGCGAAGTGCCTGCGACCCCTGGCTTAGAAGCAACAACTAATCCACTGACATAACTATTGCTGATACTTCCATTATTGATTCCAACTAAACCGCCGGCATAACTGCCATTGTCAAAATCCCTGATATAGACATCAGCCAAGCCCAGATTCCTGATATTCGCGGTGCTTTTGGTTTGCCCAAAAAACCCAGCCAAAGCCGCTCCCGTTCGGTAGACATACAAGTTACTGACGGTGTGCCCCAAGCCGTCAAACTGCCCCGCATACGGATTTCCTACAGTGCCAATCGGAAGCCAGCCTGACGGGTCCTGCGCCCAAGAATTCAAGTCCGAGGTGGCTGCCGCATTAATGTCTGCGCCAAGCGCGTAATTGACCGACATACCTCCAGCCATGCCTTGCAAAGTCGTTTTGGAGGTGTCGCCCCTGGTGCCCAAGGCGGTGATCACCGTATAGGAAACCACCGCATTACTTCCTTGTTGGGTTTGAAAATTGCCAACACCCGCTGCCAAAGATACCGGTGCATTGACGTAATAAGCCCCTGTTTGGCCATATTTCAAAATCAACTTAGCGCTGGCATGCGCCGAAGTAAGCGGCGCATTGAGATAGATGCTTCCTTGCGCATTAAGCGTCAAGGAATAGCCCGAGGTCCAAGACACTACATCGTTAACATAGACGTTTGCCGCAGCACTCGAGGGCAAAGAAATAGCCGAGTTGGTAGTGGCCAGTTGCGCACTCAAGGCCGCCCCAGAAATATTGCCGCCACTGGCCGCCACCGTGAAGTCAGTGGGATCAATCAACCAGCTACCCGTAAGACCTTGCGGTGCAACGGTGCTGATGCGCGCGCTATCGGCAATCTTTACGCTGGCCGCACTCGT
Source organism: Comamonas sp. lk (assembly GCA_945861345.1). Classification (GTDB taxonomy): domain Bacteria; phylum Pseudomonadota; class Gammaproteobacteria; order Burkholderiales; family Burkholderiaceae_C; genus Allorhodoferax. The sequence continues at coordinate 10,929 of CAMATX010000076.1, read as the reverse complement.
TTCGATAAATCCGCCGTCACCGCCCTGCGGGGCCGATGCATCCAGGGTGCCCGACAGCGCGACTGTCCCAGCTTGCATACCACCGAGCAACACAATGCGGCCCGCCTGGGTGGACATGCTGCGCGCCTGCACTACGCCTGTGTTGTTGACGACGCTGGCCAGCACACTATCGCGGGCGCCCGCACTCAAAAGCACCTGACCCCCATCGGCTTGAATCAGGCCTGCATTGGCGGCGAGCGCGTTCAGTTGGCTGGCCTGTACCTCCAGGCCTAGCGCCTTGTTTTCGCCCCATTCCAAGCGCACCGTGTTGCCCGCGCCCAGCATCGTGGTGCCCTGCGCGGTGGAAATAATGCCCTGGTTATCTAACTGGTGCCCCACCAAGGCGACATAACCCCCAGGCGCGGCTTGAATATTTCCAAGGTTAGTGATTTGGGCGCTGCTGCCACCACTGAACGTAGTGGCCGATAAACCTGAGTCACGCAGCTCCAGGGTACTGGCCACCAATGCGCCGACATTGACTTGCGCATCCTTGCCGAACAATAGGCCATGAGGATTAATCAGCCAAACCTGCCCGTTGGCATTTAACTGCCCGAGGATTTGGGAACCCTGCACGTCGGAGATACGGTTTACCGCAACCGCATTTGTAGAGGGTTGAATAAAGTTAACCGTCTCGCCTTTGGAGATATTAAAACTCTGCCAATTGAGGCTCGCCTGCCCAGTGCTTTGCGTAATGGTCGTAGTCGTTTGTCCCGGACTGCCGCTTTGGCTGATTGCGGCAACACCGGAGGCCACCACTCCTCCCGTGGGTGCAGCCGGCGCCATGCACGGCGCTCCCACCAGCAAAATCACTAAGTGGCTCGTAGACAGGCGTGGGCGCCGCAGTGGTTCGATCGCCTGGCGCGACGTGCGGACCGCATTGCGCCCATGGCGCAATGCATCTTCCAAACGCTGACCAGTCCCAAAAGATGCGCCCGAAGACGGCATGGCTACTTCCCCTAAATTGCCCTTACCAACCGTGCGGAACAACTATCTTGTTGCCTGGAGCGCACGTCGGGATCTTGCGAGAATTTCTGTTGTGTATACCCTTAATTAATATTATATTGAATATTCTATTAATTTTTCAAATGAATAGGCAATTTAATTGTTATTTATTGAAAATTATTAGACAGGGGTATGACTAAATTTCAACCCAGCCATCCCCTGGCACAGGGGAAGCCGCGCAGCCGAACGGGAGGGACGGGCGCCCAAGCGCCGGTGAATTACAAAGCCGCAGCGGCAATATCGCGCAGGGCGCGCTCAAAGGTCTCTACGGGTTGCCCGCCAGAGATCAAGTGCCGGTCGTTGATAATGACCGCAGGCACCGCATGGATACCGGCGCGCTGGTAATACTCTTCCAGCGTGCGCACCTCAAAAGCATATTCTTGGCTATTTAAAATTGCGCGGGCCTGGCCCACCGGTAAGCCCACTTTGGCCACAGCGGCCAGCAATACCTCGGGCGACTCGATATTCTCCGCCCGCCCCTGGTAAGCCTCTAACAACTCTTTCTTCAGCGCATACTGCGCGCCGGGCCGGCCCGTGTACTTGGCCCAGTGCAGCAATCGATGCGAGTCCAGCGTGTTGTAAATACGCCCTCTGCCCTCGGCGCTAAAGGTAAAGCCCACCTCGGCACCGCGCTCGCGGATGGTGGCGCGGATTTGTTCTTGCTGCTCGGGCGTAGAGCCGTATTTTTCGGCTAAATGCTCGCCAATGTCCTGCCCGCCGGGCGGCATTTGGGGGTTGAGCTCAAAAGGCTGGAACAGCATTTCCACCTCGATCTGGTCGCCTAAGCGCGCAATGGCCATCTCCAAGGCGCCCAAACCAACCGCGCACCAGGGGCAGGCCACGTCGGAGACGAAGTCGATTTTGATTTTTGTGGCCATAGCGCCGCCTTATGAAGAATAAAAAATGGGGACTACTGCATGCCCGCCAGGCCGGCAATCGCCAGCGCATAGCCGTTCACGCCAAAGCCGGCCATCACGGCCTTGGCCACGGGCGAGATAAAGGAGTGGTGCCTAAAAGCCTCGCGCGCGTGAACATTGCTGATGTGCAACTCGATCAGCTTTACGCCCGTCCCTTTGATCGCATCATGCAGCGCCACGCTGGTATGGGTGTAGGCGCCCGCATTGAGCACGACGCCGGCCAGCTTGCCGGCCGCCTGCAAGCGCCCCGCTTCGTGCAGCGCGTCCACCAGTTCGCCCTCGTGGTTGCTTTGGCGAAAATCCAGCGCAAAACCGTTGGCCGCGCAGGCACGTTCGCACAGGGATTGCACGTCGGCCAGAGTTTGGTCGCCGTAGACCTGGGGCTCGCGGGTGCCCAGCAGATTGAGGTTAGGGCCATTCAAAATCATCACGGTTTTCATAGGCGCTCCGGGGAATGGGTCAGCCGCATTGGGCGCGGTGTTGCAGCACATGCTCCATCACCACCAAGGCCAGCATGGCCTCGGCAATCGGTGTGGCGCGGATACCTACGCAGGGGTCGTGGCGGCCTTTGGTCACCACCTGGGTCGGGTTGCCTTGCACATCGACCGTATCGCGCGGGGTCAGGATGGAGCTGGTGGGCTTGATGGCGATACTTACTTCCAGGTCCTGCCCGGTGCTGAGGCCGCCCAGGACGCCGCCGGCGTTGTTGCTGGCAAAGCCCGTGGGCGTGAGCGAGTCGCCATGCACGCTGCCGCGCTGGGCGACGCTGGCAAAACCGGCACCAATCTCCACACCCTTGACGGCATTGATACCCATCATGGCATAGGCTATGTCGGCGTCCAGCTTGTCATACAGCGGCTGGCCCAGGCCTACGGGCATGCCGGTGGCACACACGCGGATACGTGCGCCGCAGGAGTCGCCGGCCTTGCGCAGCGCATCCATATAGTCTTCGAGCGCCTGCACGTCGGTAATGGGCGCAAAAAACGGGTTGTGGGGCACGTGCGCCCAATCCTCAAAGCCGATGGGCAGATCGCCCAGCTGCGTCATGCAGCCGCGAAACTCGGTGCCGCAGTGCTGTCGCAGCCATTTTTTGGCCACGGCCCCGGCAGCCACCATAGGCGCTGTCAGCCGCGCCGACGAGCGCCCGCCGCCGCGCGGGTCGCGTAGACCGTATTTGCGCAAATAGGTGAAATCGGCATGCCCAGGCCGGAAGGTGTCCAAGATATTGCCGTAGTCTTTGCTGCGCTGGTCGGTGTTCTCAATCAGGAGCGCAATCGGCGTGCCGGTGGTCTTGCCCTCGTAGACGCCGCTCAGAATTTGCACCCGGTCGGGCTCCTGGCGCTGGGTGACGTGGCGGCTGGTGCCCGGGCGGCGCCGGTCCAGGTCGTGCTGGAGGTCCGCCTCGTTCAATTCCATGCCGGGGGGGCAGCCGTCGATCACGCAGCCGATCGCCGGGCCATGCGACTCACCGAAGTTGGTGACCGCGAAGAGGTGTCCAAAGGTATTTCCGCTCATGGGGCGATTATCCCCGAGCGCGCTGAGGCGCTCGTTGGCGGCGAATTAAGCGCTTTTTTCCGGCTCGTCTTGGCCTGGCCAGTCGCGGATATAGGCCTTAAGCATTTTGTTTTCGAAGTTTTGGCTGTCCACCACGGCCTTGGCCACGTCGTAAAAGCTGATCACGCCCATGAGCATGCGCTTGTCCATCACCGGCATGTAGCGGGCGTGGCGGTCCAGCATCATCCGGCGCACCTCGTCCATCTCGGTTTCCATGGTGCAGGTCAGGGGCGCGTCGTCCATGGCGCTGCGCACCAGGGTGCGGCCAATGCTGCCGCCGTTTTTGACCACGCTTTGGATCACCTCGCGAAAGGTCAGCATGCCCACCAGATCGCCGTGCTCCATCACCACCAAAGATCCCAGATCGCGCTCGGCCATCATTTGGGCGGCCTCGGCCAAGGGTTCGTCGGGGGTGGCGGTAAAAAGGGTTCCGCCCTTGAGACGCAGTATGTCGCTGACTTTCATGGTGCTTCCTTAGGAGCGCGCGCGGCCCCGCACTGGGTGCGGGTGCGGGCTACGCTTCTAATATAGCCCACAATCAGGTCTTAGACCACTGGCCCACCCCTTGGAGAACGCCCATGAGCGGATACGCCGACCCCGGCTTTGACACCCTTTCCCTGCACGCAGGCGCCACACCGGACGCCAGCGGCGCGCGTGCCGTGCCGATTCACCTGACCACCTCATTTGTATTCGAGTCCAGCGACCAGGCGGCCGCCCTCTTCAACCTGGAGCGCGCCGGCCACGTCTACAGCCGCATCAGCAACCCGACCAACGCGGTGTTTGAGCAACGCGTCTCGGCGCTCGAAGGCGGCATTGGCGCCATTGCCACCGCCAGTGGACAAGCCGCTTTGCACCTGGCAATTTGCACGCTGATGGGCGCAGGTTCGCACATCGTGGCCTCCACGGCGCTGTATGGCGGCTCGCACAATCTGCTGCACTACACGCTGCGCCGCTTTGGCATCGAGACCACCTTCGTCAACCCCAACGACCTGGACGCCTGGAAAGCCGCCGTACAGCCCAACACCACTCTGTTCTTTGGCGAAACCGTGGGCAACCCTGGCATGGATGTGCTCGACATCGAGGCGGTGAGCAGCATCGCCCATGCCCATGGCGTGCCCCTGCTGGTGGACTCCACGCTGACCTCGCCCTGGCTGATCAAGCCTTTTGACCATGGCGCCGATCTGGTCTACCACTCGGCCACCAAGTTTCTGTCCGGCCACGGCACAGTGGTAGGCGGCGTGGTGGTGGACAGCGGCGCCTTTGATTGGGAGGCCTCGGGCAAATTTGCTGAGCTCAGCGCCGTGTACGCCGGTTTTCACAATATGGTGTTTTCAGAGGAAAGCACTGTGGGCGCGTTTTTGCTGCGCGCCCGGCGCGAAGGCCTGCGCGACTTTGGCGCCTGCATGAGCCCGCACACCGCCTGGCTGATTTTGCAAGGCATCGAAACCCTGCCGCTGCGCATGGCCCGCCATGCCAGCAACACCGAAAAAGTGGTGCAGTTCCTGGCCAGCCACCCGCTGGTGGCGCGCGTGGGCCACCCGATGCTGGAGAGCCACCCCAGCCACGCGCTGGCCAAAAAACTGCTGCCGCGCGGGGCGGGTTCGGTGTTCAGCTTTGACATCCGCGGCTCACGCCTGCAAGGGCAAAAATTCATTGAAGCGCTGAAGATTTTCAGCCACCTGGCCAACGTGGGCGACTGCCGCAGCCTGGTGATTCACCCGGCCAGCACCACCCACTTTCGCATGGACGACGCGGCGCTACAGGCCGCAGGCATCGGGCCAGGCACCATCCGCCTGTCTATCGGCCTGGAAGACCCCGAGGACTTGCTCGACGACCTCAAGCGCGCCCTGAAGGCGGCCGAAAAAGCCGCCTAAGCAAGCGCTTAAAGCGCCTCCAACACCGCCTCGCCCAGCGCCAGCGCGCTGGTCAGCCCGGGCGACTCGATGCCAAAAAGGTTCACCAACCCGGCCACGCCATGAACCTGGGGGCCTTGCACGCAGAAGTCGACGGCGTCCTGCCCCGGTCCGCTGATCTTGGGGCGGATGCCCGCATAGGCCGGCTGCAAAGCGCCTGGCGGCAAACCGGGCCAGAACTTGCGCACATGGGCCTCAAAGGCCGGCCCGCGCGCCGGGTCGACCTGGTAATCGCTGGCATCGGGCACCCACTGCACATCGGGCCCGAATTTGGCCTGGCCGGCCAAATCGAGCGTCAGGTGCACGCCCAGGCCGCCGGGCTCGGGCAAGGGGTAAATCAAGTGGCTAAAAGGTGCTTTGGCCGCCAGCGAAAAATAGTTTCCTTTGGCAAAAAATGCGGCGGGCACATGGCGAGGCGCCAAGCCGGCAAACTGCTGGGCCAGGACCGGCGCGTCCAAACCTGCCGCATTAACCACGATACGCGCGGCCAGGCCCATGCCCTCGTGCGTCCACACCGTATGCCGTGCGCCGGGCTGCGCCGCCAGGTCCACGCGCTGCACCGGCGTGCGCAGCACCACCATACCGCCGGCCTGCTCCAGGTCCGCCTGCAAGGCCAGCATCAGGCCGTGGCTGTCCACGATGCCGGTGCTCGGCGAATGCAGCGCACCCAGGCAATGCAGCGCGGGCTCCATCGCCTGCGCCTGGGCGGCGCTCAGGCGCACCACGTCGGTGACACCGTTGGCATGGGCTTGGGCCATCACGGAATCCAGTTGGGCCAATTGCGCGGGGCTGGTGGCCACCAGCAGCTTGCCGCAACGCCGGTGCGCTATGCCGCGCGCGGCGCAATAGTCGTAGAGCATGCGTTTGCCCTGCACGCACAGGCGCGCTTTCAAGGAGCCGGTGGGGTAATACAAACCGGCGTGAATCACCTCGCTATTGCGCGCACTGGCGCCGGTGCCAATGGCGGCCTGCGCCTCCAGCACCCACACCGCGTGGCCGGCCAGGGCCAAACTGCGCGCCACGGCCAGGCCGACCACGCCTGCGCCAATGACGACGGCGTCCACTTCTTCAATACTTGGGCTGGCAGGGTGCATAGGCCGATTGTGCACAATGGGCCACTTGCGAGCCATTTTTGAGGACCTGCCTGTGCTGATCACCGTCAACAACGCCCCCCTGTACGCCTACACCGCAGGCAAAGCCTTTCGGTCGGAGTTGCCTTCTGTTGTGCTGATCCACGGCGCCTTGCATGACCACAGCGTATGGGGCTTGCAAAGCCGCTACCTGGCCAACCACCAGTTCAACGTGCTGGCCATCGACCTGCCCGGCCACTGCAAAAGCGGCGGGCCCGCGCCGACCTCGGTGGAACAAGCGGCCGCCAGTGTGCTGGGGCTGTTGGACGCTCTGGACATTGGGCAGGCCGCCCTGATCGGCCATAGCCTGGGCTCGCTGATCGCCCTGGAACTGGCCGCCCAAAACCCGCAGCGGGTGAGCCACTTGGTGCTGGCGGGAACGGCTTTCCCGATGCGGGTCTCGCCCGCGCTATTGGACGCGGCGCAAAACGCCCAGATGCAAGGCATCGACATGGTCAACACCTTTTCGCTCTCGATGATGGGGCCGCCGCCCTCGCTACTGGGCCCGGGCACCTGGCTGCATGGCTTAAACCGTGCGCTCATGCGCCGCGTGCTGGCCAGTAACGCCAAAGACAATGTTTTTTATACCAGCTTTCATGCCTGCGACCGCTACACCCGGGGCGACGAGGCCATGGCCGCCGTGCAGTGCCCTACGCTGTTTTTACTCGGCGCGAATGACCAAATGACGCCGCCTAAGTCCGCCCAAAGCCTGATCAGCCATGCGCGCCAGCCCACGGTGCGCACTTTGCAAGCGGGTCACTCGATGTTGCAAGAGGCGCCCGACCAGGCGCTGGACGCTATCCGTAGTTTTTTGGCCGTCAATGCGGCCAAGGCGCCCCAGGCGCCTGCCCTGGCCGCCTAAATCTCGACGTAGCCGCCCAGCTCGATGGCGTGGTCCAGCGGAATCTTGAAGTATTCCGAGGCGCTTTGCATGGAACGGTGCATATAGATAAACGGCGCCATCAGCAGCGGGTTCGACTGCGTGGCCACCACCTGCTCTTTGCCCACAAAGAAGGAAATCTCCATCAGGCTGAAATGGAACTCGCGCGCCCGCAAGTAGGCCACCGCACGCATGATGTGCGTATCCTCCATAAAGCCAAAGCGCACCTCCACCGTGTGAAAGTTGTGATCCAGGTGTTCAATGGTGACGCGCTCTTTGTCATCCACAAAGGGTTCATTGACCGTCTGGATGTGCATCAGGATCACGCGTTCGTGAATCACTTTGTTGTGCTTGATGTTGTGCAGCATAGACACCGGCACGATGTGCGAATGCGGCACCATGAAAATAGCCGTACCAGCGACCCGCTGCGGTAGGCGGTCGTTGAGTCCATCCAAGAAGCCTTTGAGCTCGGTGGCACCTTCCCAGCGCGCCTTGAGCAGGCGCTGGCGGCCGGTAATCCAGGACACCATGACCAGCATCAGCACGGCGGCCACGCTCACCGGCAGCCAACCGCCCTCAAAGAACTTGAACATATTGGTGCCCAAGAACATCATGTCGATGGCAAAAAAGGCGGCGAACAAGGGGATGAAAAGCCACTTATTCCAGCCACGCAAAGCGATCATCAAAAAGCCGGCCAAGATGGTATCAATGGCCATAGCGCCCGTGACCGAGACACCATAAGCCGCAGCCAAGTGTTCCGAACTCTTAAAGCCCAGTACCAACATCACCACACCGACAAACAGCAAGATGTTTATTTTTGAGACATAGACCTGACCCATCTCGTCGGGCGAGGTGTGCTTGACGCGCAGGCGCGGGATATAGCCCAGGCGCACCGCTTGCGTAGCGATCGAAAACGCCCCGGAAATCACCGACTGCGAGGCAATAATGGTAGCGAGCGAGGCCAAAATCAGCATCGGCACCAGCGCCCAATCCGGCCCCAGGCGGTAAAACGGGTTGTCCAGCGCGCTCGAGTCCGACAGCAGCAACGCGCCCTGTCCATAGTAATTAAGCAGCAGGCAGGGAAATACCAAGAAAATCCAGGCACGCTGAATCGGGGTGCGTCCAAAGTGGCCCATGTCAGCGTACAAGGCCTCGCCACCTGTCACCGCCAGCACCACCGAGCCCAAAATCGCCACCGCCAGGCCGGGGTGCTCGATCAGCAGACTCAGGCCCACCCAGGGATTGACCGCCATAAAGACTGTCGGGTTGTGCAAAATTTCCACCAAACCGAGCACGCCCAAACAGGAAAACCAGACCAGCATGACTGGGCCAAAGACGACACCGATCTTGCCTGTGCCAAAACGCTCGATGGCAAAGAGGCCCGAAATCAGCGTCAGGGCAATCGGAATGATGAAGCGTTCCAGGTCCGGCGAAAGCACCTTCAGGCCCTCCACCGCGCTCAGGACCGAAATGGCCGGTGTGATCATGCTGTCGCCAAAAAACAGCGCCGCACCCAAGGCGCCGGCCAAGGTCACAACCCAGCGCCAGGGCGAGCCCTCGCGCAGGCCGGACGACACCAGCGCCGTCAGGGCAAAAATACCGCCCTCGCCCTTGTTGTCGGCGCGCATGATGATGAACACATACTTGATCATCACCACCAAAATCACCGCCCAGGTAATGAGCGACAGCACGCCGAGCACCACATGCGACAAATCGGTCCCTGCCACACCGCCTGCCGACTCCACCGACACCTTAAGCGCATACAGCGGCGAGGTGCCGATGTCGCCGAAAACCACCCCCAGAGCGCCTAGCATCAACGCACCCATCTTGGCCGAGGAATGGTCATTTGAATGAGAATTTGACATTTTTATTTGTGAAAAATGATTTTTTTATTCTAGTTGTCCCATGTCAAAACACTGCCCCCTTGGCGACGCTAGGATGGGATGGAGTGTTTTGAGCCAATAAGAAGTCGACCGCCCCTGCACGGTGCGAACGGTTCGGTGGGTGGGCGGTGAGCGGGCCGCCACCCGCATGCCCCTAGTGCGTGGTCAGATCGTGCAAATGCAGCAAGCGCTCGATAAAGTGGGCGATACCGCCCTCCACGAACTTTTGCAGCGCCAGATGGCTGGTTTTGTCGGCGATTTGCCGAAAATCGCGCGCCCCCCGACTGGTCGGGGCATGCTCGGTGACCGATAAATGCCGTGCACCGGCCTCCACAATCAGCTCGTCCTGGCTGACACTGCCCAGGTAATGCAGCGGGCGGGCCAGAAAGCGTTGGCTGATTTTGTCCAGCATATCGAACATTTTTTGCCCCTCGGCCTCGCTGCGCACGCCGTTCACAATGATGTGGATTTCGTTGAGTTTGAAGTCGCTGCACAGCACCTTGATCATGGCGTAGGCGTCGGTCGCGCCGGCCTGGTCGTTACGCACCACCAGGATACGTCGGCTGGTGCTGGCCATAAAGGACAACACCGACGTCTCGGTGCCAGGGGGCATGTCCACGATCAAAAAGTCCAGCTCGCTCTCCAATGCGCCAAACTGCTCCACCACCCGCGTGGCCTTGGCCGGGTCCAGGGTGGTCATGGCCTCGATGGTTTTGGCCCCAGCGATCAGGTTGATACCGTAGCGGCGCTTGAGAATAATCTCGCGCAGCGACTTTTCGCCGCCCAAAAAATGCCCCAGGTGATAAGGGCACACCGTGCCGAGCGCCGCCTGCGCGTTGTGGATACTGTTGTTGGCATCCAAAATCATGACGGCATAACCCATATCGTGCAGTGCCACCGCCAAGTTAACCGACACGGTGGTCTTTCCCACGCTCGACTGCCCACTGGTAATCCCTAATACTTGGCAGTGCGTGGGCTTTTTCATGAGATTCCTTCCAAACTAAATGCAGTGGACTACGAATAATGTTAATTCATCAATATTAACGAATTTCACAATTTTGCAGCATACGCTGTATGGCGGTGTCACCGTGTTTACGCGCCGTAACCGGCTTGTCGCGGCCTTGCAAGTACTTTGGTTCATAATGGATTTTCTACTTTTCGCATATCTTTTAAATTAAACAGATTGGAGTCAATATGCAGCTGGGAATGATTGGACTGGGTCGCATGGGCGGCAATATCGTGCGCCGCCTGATGCGCAATGGGCATAACTGCGTCGTATATGACACCAACGCCGCCAGCGTGGCACAGCTCGCTACCGAGGGCGCCACCCCCAGCCAGGACATGGACAGCTTTATCAGCCAGCTGCAAAAACCGCGCGCCGTCTGGGTCATGCTGCCGGCAGGCGCCATCACCGAATCGACCGTCAACACCCTGTCGGGCTTGCTCGAGGCCGGCGACATCATCATTGACGGCGGCAACTCCAATTACCAAGATGACGTGCGCCGCGCCAAAGCCTTGGCAGAAAAAGGCATCCGCTATATCGACGTGGGCACCAGCGGCGGCGTATGGGGCCTGGATCGGGGCTATTGCATGATGATCGGCGGCGACAAA
>CAMATX010000075.1 GCA_945861345.1 Comamonas sp. lk | reverse complement strand
CCATCAAAAGCCCCAATCGCTCTGGTGAGCAGTCGGCTATAGCGACGTCGCCGGTGATGCGCCCCTGGTACATCACCAACACCCGGTCCGAGAGCGTCAATATCTCGTCCAGTTCGCTGGAAACCACCAGCACCGCGCAACCGGCCTCGCGCATGGCGCGCAGTTGGCCGTAAATAAATTCGATGGCGCCGATATCCACACCGCGTGTGGGCTGGCCCACGAGCAACACGCGCGGGTTTTGGCCCAGCTCGCGCGCCAACACCAGCTTTTGCTGGTTGCCGCCGGAAAACTTGCGGCTGGCCAGCGTGGCTTTGCGCGGACGGACATCAAAGCGCTCCATCATGGCCTCGGTGGCGCGGCGCATGGCGCCTGCGCGCATCCAGCCGCGCCGGCAGTACTGCATCAGCGACTCGTAGCCCAAGACCGCTGATTCCCAGGCGGGGAAGTCCATCACCAGGGCGCGGGCATGGCGGTCTTCGGGCACATGGGCTAAGCCGATGTCGCGTGCGCTAAAGGGATCGAGCCAAGTCCCGGCGGCGAAGCGCTTACCCAGTACCTGCAATGCGCCGGCATCGGGCGCGGCCAGGCCCGAGAGTACATCGAGCAACTCGCTTTGGCCGTTGCCTGAAACGCCCGCGATACCCACGATTTCTCCGGCATGCAGTTGCAAATCAATACCCGAGAGACGCAGCACGCCAGCGGCATCGCGCATTTCCAGCCCGCTCGCTTGCAACACGGGGGACGCCTGCTGGGGCGCGGGCGCGCTTAGGTCTGGGCGCTCGAGTTGCACCTTGCGCCCCACCATCGCCTGGGCCAAGCCCTCGACGCTGGCCTCGTGTACCGGCATGTCGGCGACCACCCGCCCTGCGCGCATGACGGTGACCTGGTCGCACAACGCCATGACTTCTTTGAGCTTGTGGGTAATCAATATGACGGTGCTGCCCTGGGCGCGCAATTGGCGCAGCACGGTAAAGAGCTGCTCCGCCTCCTGGGGCGTGAGCACGGCGGTGGGTTCGTCCAGGATCAGGATGCGCGCGCCCCGGTACAGGGCTTTGAGGATCTCTAGGCGCTGGCGGTCGCCCACCGACAGATCGGCCACCGCGCTGTCCAGCGGCACGCGCAGGCCGGTGCTTTCCATTAATTCTTGCAGGCGCTGGCGCACGGGCGCGCTAGCTTGGGGCAAATACCAGTGCGGCTCGGCGCCGAGCATGACGTTTTCCAGCGCGCTCAGAGTGTCGACCAGCATAAAGTGCTGGTGCACCATGCCGATGCCGCAGCCAATGGCGTCATCGGCGTGGGCGATGCGCACCGTTTTCCCGAATACCGTAATGCTGCCACTATCGGCGGGATGCAGGCCATACAGCACCGACATGAGCGTGCTCTTGCCGGCGCCGTTCTCGCCAATCAGGCCGTGCAACGTGCCCTGGGCCACCGTGAGGTGGACATCGACATTGGCCCGAACATCCCCAAAACGCTTGTGGATGCCCGCCATGCACAAGGCCGGCGGGCCCGCTTGCGCCAATGGCGCTGCGTCGACCTCGGGGTTTACAGCTTGCAAGCGTTCTCGGCCATGTAATCGGCCACTTTGATCTTGCCGCTGATGATGTCGGCCTTAGCGGCGTCCACTTTTTTCTTCATATCGGCGCTTACCAGTTTGGCGTTGTGCTCGTCCAAAGCGACGTCCACGCCCCCTTCTTTGAGGCCCAAGACCATCAGGCCCGGTTTGTGGGCTTTGGCCACGTTGAACACGGCCACGTCCACGCGTTTGAGCATGGAAGTGAGCATCGTGCCCGGCTGCAAGTGGTTTTGGTTGGAGTCCACGCCAATGGCCAGTTTGCCAGCGTCTTTGGCGGCCTGGTATACGCCCACACCAGTACCACCCGCAGCAGCGAACACCACGTCCACGCCCTGAGAGAACTGGGCTTTGGCCAGCTCACCGCCGCGTGTCGGGTCGTTCCAGGCGGCGCCGGTGGTGCCGGTCATATTGGCGCTGACGCTGGCCTTGGCATTGGCGTGCAGCGCGCCTTGGCGGTAGCCGCACTCAAATTTGCGGATCAGAGGAATGTCCATGCCGCCGACAAACCCGACTTTGCCGGTTTTGCTGGCCATGGAGGCCATCACGCCGACCAAGAAGCTGCCCTCTTGCTCTTTAAACACCACGGATTGCACGTTGGGCGCATCCACCACCATATCGATGATGGCAAATTGCAGTTTGGGAAACTCTTTGGCTACTTTTTCAATACTCGAAGCCTGGGAAAAGCCCACGCCAATAATCGGGCTGGCGCCTTTTTCGGCCATGCGGCGCACGGCTTGTTCGCGCTGCGATTCGTTGGAAATTTCAAACTCAAGGTATTTTTTCCCCGTCTCTTTGCTCCAGCGCTGAATGCCGGTGTAGGCCGCTTCGTTAAAAGATTTATCGAATTTGCCGCCCATGTCGTAAATCACTGCGGGTTCGGCCCATGCGGGGGCTGCCAAAACACAGGCCAAAAGCGGCACGGCTGCGCGAAAAATGGGGGAATTACGCATATATAAAGCTTCCTGATAAGGGGTTGGAGAAAACAGGGCAATCTAAACCGGACTCATTATCATTGTGCATGAAGGATGCCATCGGGGGCGCCCTTGGACGTCAAAATTTTTGCAGATGGGGCTCGGCACGCCCAGCACGGGCCATCCTCTACACTTGCTCGCAGAGAATCTAGTTAGTGCGATCGCCGCACCGGCTGCATTCATATTCAAAGGGATATTTCGCCATGGTGCTTGTCGCCGGATCTGCCAACTTGGACTTTGTGGTGCGCGCCCAGCACATTCCGGCCCCGGGTGAAACCGTGATGGGCCACAGTGTGCAGTCGTTTGCGGGCGGCAAAGGTGCCAACCAGGCTGTTGCCAGTGCCCGCGCGGGCGGGATCCGCACCGAGATGGTGCTCGCGTTGGGCACCGACAGCCATGCAGAATTCCTCAAAACCTCGCTGCAATCGGCCGGCGTGGCCCTGCATATCCATGTGTGCGCGGACCAGACCAGCGGCACCGCTTTTATTTGCGTTGCGGACAATGCCGAAAACGCCATCACGGTAGCGCCTGGCGCCAATGACAGCCTGCAGGCGCGCCACTTACCACCCTTGGCGGGCTTTAGCCACCTGCTGATGCAGCTGGAAACGCCGCTGGACACGGTTGCTGCTTGCGCCCGTGCAGCAAAGGCAGCAGGTATGTCCGTGGTGCTCAACGCCGCTCCGGCCCGCACGCTTTCGCCGGATTTGTTGGCCTTGGTCGACATCTTGATCGTCAACGAGGGCGAGTTGCGCAGCCTTTCGCCGGGCGCAAGCAGTATTTCGCTGGCCATGCAGGCCCTGCCCTGCGAGGCCGTGGTGGTGACCTTGGGGCCGCAAGGCAGCGCCGCGCGCTTTGGAACGCATTGGTTTTTTCAGCCTGGCTTTGCCGTTGATGCGGTCGATACCACCGGCGCGGGCGACACTTTTTGCGGCATGTTGGTGGCGCAGCTTTCGTTAGGCGCCGGCCCGGCGCAGGCGCTGCAACTCGCCAATGCCGCTGCCGCCCTGGCATGCACCGCCATGGGTGCCCAGGCCAGTGTCCCGAGCCGGGCCGCTGTGGCCGCATTCATGCAATCCCAAGGCCCTGCAAATACCGATGGCGAACATCGCTTGCGCGACGCTTGCCAACAGGCCACGGCCTGAGCCAAATCGATCTTTCTATGAGCAATTTTCCACAGCGGCCGCACGCGGTCATTTACGACACCGACCCGGGCGTGGACGATGCCATGGCGCTTTACTACGCGCTGGCGCATCCAGAGATCGAGTTGCTGGGGGTGACCACCACTTTTGGCAATGTGACCGTCGATCAGGCCGCCACCAATGCGCTATACCTATTGGCCCTGGCCGGGCGAGCCGACATTGCGGTTACGCGCGGGGTTGCCGCGCCCTTGGTCAAGCACGCCGAGGCGCCTCCCGCGCATATTCATGGCGCCGACGGTTTGGGCAATCTGCCCCAGCGCCAGCCTTTTGACAACCGCCTTGATCCGCGCAGCTCGGCGCAATTTATCGTGGACATGGCGCGCGCCCGGCCCGGCGAGATCACGCTGGTGCCCGTAGGCCCTTTGGGCAACCTGGCCCTGGCCTTAGACATGGAGCCACGCCTGCCCCAGCTTTTGCGCGCCGTGGTGCTCATGGGCGGCGCGGTGCTAGAGCCGGGCAATGTTTCGCCTGTGGCCGAAGCCAATATCTGGAATGATCCGCATGCGGCGGACAAGGTGTTTTGCGCCGGCTTTGACCTCACCATGGTGGGCCTGGACGTGACGCACCAAGTGATCTTGCCGGTGTCTCTGTTTGCCGACATGGCGGCCCACCACCAGCACCCGGCCATGCACACCTTGCACCATGCGGTTGATTTTTATGCCGGGTTTTATAGCGGCCTGTATCCGCATGTGGCCGAGATCCACGGCTGTTTTGGCCATGATGTGCTGGCCTTTGTGGCCCTGACCGACCCGCATCTTTTTGAATACGAGAGCGGTGCAGTGCGCGTGGCCGTCGATGGCCTGGGCCAGGGCCAAACCATGCTGCGGCGCAAGTCCATCAGCTACCCGCAAAGCGGTTGGGAAGGGCCCGCCAGCCGCGCTTGCATGCAAGTGCAGGCCCAAGCCTGCAAAGACCTGATTAAATCCACCTTAATGCGCGATTGGATCCGCCCATGACAACACAGCTTCCGGTCATTGATTTCGCTGCAGCCGACGCGCCGCAGGCCTTCACCCGCAGCCTGCACGAGACCGGGTTTGCCGTTTTGCGTAGCCACCCGCTGGCCTACGCCATGGTGCAAGGCATTTACGCCGAATGGGCGGAGTTTTTCCGCAGCGAGGCCAAGCACGCCTATGACTACGACCGCCAAACCCATGCAGGCTATTTCTCCCCCGATATCTCAGAGACCGCCAAGGGCCAAAAGCAGCGCGATTTAAAGGAATTTTTCCATATTTACCCCTGGGGCCGCTTTCCTGGCGAGGTCTCCAAAGCAGCCCTGACCTATTACCAAGAAGCCAACGATTTGGCGCAAACCCTGCTGCGCTGGGTTGACGCGCACTCGCCCCCAGAGGTGCGCGCGCTGTATTCCATGGACCTGCCCGACATGCTGCAAGGCAGCGAGCACACGCTGCTGCGGGTGCTGCATTACCCGCCCCTGCGCGGCGACGAGGTCCCGCAGGCAGTGCGTGCCGCAGCCCACACCGACATCAATTTACTGACGCTTTTGCCCGCTGCTACCGAGCCAGGCTTGCAAATTCTGGCTAAAGAAGGCCACTGGATCGATGTGCCCTGCGACCACGGCCTCTTGATCGTCAATATTGGCGACATGCTGGCCGAGGCCTCGGGCCAGTATTTCCCCTCGACGGTGCACCAGGTGCTCAATCCGGTCGGTGGCGACCGCAGCAAGTCACGTATCTCTTTGCCGCTGTTTTTGCACCCCCGGCGCGATGTGCGCTTGTCCGAGCGCTATACCGTGGGCAGCTACTTTGACGAGCGTCTGCGTGAATTGCGGGCGCTGGACGCTGCTTAATATGCTATTTCGCATATATAAATAGCAAATATGTAGTTTTCAGAATAAGGGTTTTCGCCTAGAGTCGCGCAAGTTTTAGCTTTGCGTGGCCTGCACTTAGGTGCATGCAGTCGCCCTTACCATGTACCAATACACCGAGTTTGACCGTCAATTTGTCCAGGCGCGCGCGGCCCAGTACCGCGACCAGCTGACCCGCAACCAAGCCGGTACGCTGGCGGACGACGATTTCCGGCCCCTGCGCCTGCAAAACGGCTGGTATGTGCAGCGCTATGCGCCCATGCTGCGCGTGGCCGTGCCCTACGGCGAACTCAACAGCGCCCAGTTGCGGGTGCTGGCCCAGGTGGCGGCGCAGTACGACACGCCCGAGCGCCAGGTCATCGCCCACGCCCAGCGCAGTCAGGATCAGATCGGCAACGGCATCGCGCCCCAGCTGGTGAGCAATACCGGCCATTTCACCACCCGCCAAAACGTGCAGTTCAACTGGATTCCCTTGGCCAAAAGCGCCGATGTGATGGATTTGCTGGCCAGCGTTAATTTGCACGGCATCCAGACCAGTGGCAACTGCATCCGCAATATCACCAGCGACGAGCGCGCCGGGATCGCCGTGGACGAGGTGGTCGATCCGCGCCCCTACGCCGAAGTGCTGCGCCAATGGAGCACCTTGCACCCCGAATTCGCCTATTTGCCGCGCAAATTCAAAATTGCGATTACCGGCTCGGTGGAAGACCGTGCCGCCATCGCCTGGCACGACGTGGGCTTGCGCGTGCTGCGCAATGCCGCTGGCGAGGTTGGCTTTCAGGTGCTGGTGGGCGGCGGCATGGGGCGCACGCCGGTGATTGCCAGCGAAATCCGCGCGTTTTTGCCCTGGAACCAGATCATCAATTACCTCGAAGCCATCGTGCGCGTGTACAACGCCTGGGGCCGGCGCGACAACCTGTACAAAGCGCGGATCAAAATTTTGGTCAAAGCCGAAGGCCAGCGCTACTTTGACGAGGTCGAAGCCGAGTACCAGCGCATCCTGGCTGGCGGCGCGCAGCACACGATTCCGCAGACCGAATTGGACCGCGTGAGCGCCTGTTTTGTGGCCCCGGCGCTCGATACCGTGCCGCAAGCGGTGCAAGCCCAGGCTGAGCGCGCGCTCAGCGCCATGGTGCAGGCGCAACCCGCTTTTGGCCGCTGGCTGAGCCAAAACGTGGCCGCCCACAAAAACCCCGGCCTGCGCGCTGTGACGCTGTCCTACAAGCGCTTGGGCCAGGCCCCGGGCGATGCGACAGCCGACCAACTGCAAACGGCCGCTGTTCTGGCCGACCGTTTTTCAGCGGGCGAAGTGCGCGTCAACCACGACCAAAACCTGGTGCTGCCCTGGGTGCGTGTGGACCAGTTGATATCGCTGTGGCAGGCCGCCACCGAGGCTGGTGTGGCCCGCGCCAATATCCATCTGCTCAGCGACATGATTGCCTGCCCCGGCGGCGACTATTGCGCCTTGGCTAATGCCCGCTCACTGCCCATCGCAGCGGCCATTACCGAACGCTACCAGGACCTGGATGAGCTTTTTGACCTGGGCGAGATTGATCTGCACATCAGCGGCTGCATCAACTCTTGCGGCCACCACCACAGCGGCCACATTGGTATTTTGGGCGTTGATAAGGACGGCCAAGAGTGGTACCAGGTCACCTTGGGTGGCTCGGACGGCTCGGACTTGGGTGGCCCAGCGCGCCCCGGCAAAGTGGTTGGGCCCTCATTTGCGGCGGCTGAGGTGGTGGACGTGATCGAGGCCGTGCTCGATGTGTACAAAGACCAGCGTGATGCGGGCGAAAACTTTATCGACACCCTTCAGCGCGTCGGCTTTGACCCCTTTAAATCTGCTGCCAACGCCGCCCGCTACGCCACAGCGCGCGCCGCAGCCTAATTTGCGCCTTGTCATCGCGCCTATTTGATTGAATCCGCCCATGGCCCCTACTTTGACCATCCTGCGCGCTGACGAGAGCGCCCTGCCCGACGCGCTGGCCACGTTGACGCTGCCCAATGACACCGAGGTGCAGGGCCTGGCCTTGGACGGCATCGTGCGCGTGGTGCTGAACTTCCCCAAATTCACCGACGGACGCGCCTTTAGCCAGGCCCACGCGCTGCGCCGGGCAGGTTTTGCCGGTGACATCCAGGCCCAGGGCGACGTTTTGATTGACCAATTGCTGCAAATGCAGCGCAGTGGTTTCTCAAGTGCTGTGCTGCGCGCCGACCAAGACGCAGCCCACGGCGCGCGCCTTTTGGGGCATTTTTCAGGCTTTTACCAGGGCGACGTGCAGGGCGCGCCCCGTTTTGCCCAGACTGCCGGATAGCCCTGCCCGGACCCGGCTTGGCAATTGCCAATAAAATCAAGGCTTGGCCTGCTCCCAGGCCTGCTCTCTTACCGTACTGCTAATTTCATGACCCATACCGTTACCGAAGCCTGCATCAAGTGCAAATACACCGATTGCGTGGACGTGTGTCCCGTCGATTGCTTCCGCGAAGGCCCCAATTTCCTGACGATTGACCCCGACGAATGCATCGATTGCGCGGTCTGCATACCGGAGTGTCCGGTCAATGCGATTTATGCCGAGGAAGACGTGCCGCACGACCAGCGCCACATGACTGCCCTCAATGCCGAACTGGCCAAACTACCCACTTGGAAGAGCATCACCAAGCGCAAAACGCCCTTGCCCGACGCCGAAGAGTGGAAAGACAAGACCGACAAGCTCTCTGAGCTGATTCGCTGACCGGGAGCCGGTCTTTGCCAGCCCAGACCCCGCAAACCGACGCGCTGGTCATCGGTGCGGGCCCGGTGGGGCTGTTTCAGGTGTTTCAACTGGGCCTTCAGGGCGTGCATACGCAGGTGGTGGACGCCCTGCCCGAGGCGGGCGGTCAGTGCATTGCCCTCTACGCCGATAAGCCGATTTACGATATTCCCGCCTTCAAGGTCTGCACCGGGCGTGAGCTGGTCCAAAATCTTTTGTCGCAAATTGCCCCGTTCACGCCGGGCATGCACCTGAACCAAACTGTGGAGACCCTGGAGCGGCAATCCGATGGGCGCTATCTGGCAAAAACCTCTGCGGGCCTGCACTTTTTGGCGCGCACTGTGTTTATTGCCGGTGGCGTAGGCGCATTTGCCGCGCGGCGCCTGCATTTGCCCGGGCTAGAAGTTTTTGAGGGTAAGCAAGTGCACTACCGGCTTATGCCCGGCCAGGCTGCGAAAACAAAAAATGCGCTGGTGATCGGGGCGGAGCAAACAGCACTGGAGGCGGCCATCGCCTTGTGCGAAGGTCCAGCCACCAGCGTCACCCTGGTGCACCGGCGCGATACGCTGCACGCCGATGCGCAGACGCTGGCCCGCGTCGCGACGTTGCGGGCCAGCGGCCGGCTGCGCTTTGTGGCGGCCCAAGCCAGTGGATTTACCGGCAAGTCTCGGCTGCACAGCTTGCTGGTTTTGGACAGCGATGAGCAGGAAATCAGCATCAAAGCAGACGGGGTGTGGGTCTTTTTAGGTGTCTCACCCAAGCTTGGCCCCCTGGCCGCGTGGGGCCTAGACATGGAGCGCAAGCAATTGCGTGTGGACCCTGCCGATTTTTCGACCACTGCGCCGGGCATTTTTGCGGTGGGCGACATCAACCACTATGCAGGTAAGAAGAAGCTGATTGTCTGTGGCTTTCACGAGGCCACTTTGGCCGCTTTCGCAGCTATGGAGTCCATCCGGCCCGGCCAAGCCCAGCCTTTGCAGTACACCACGACCAGCTCCGAGCTCCATCGCAGGCTGGGTGTATCCAAGTAATAACTGCCCTTGGCCCAGCGCAGATTTGTCGATAAGCGCTGCGGGGCTTGCTTCTCGCATGTGGACCGATACTGCTAAATGGGGTGTTTATTTATCCGGAACGCACTTGAATATACGGCGAATAAATCAAAACTGCGCGCCTTTGGGACTGGCCATTAATGCCGCCTACAATTTGTGTCATGCCACCATCCGGGGGCGGTAATTCAGCACAGAATCAGGAAAAAAGCGTGAACATAATTGACACAATGAATTGGCGCTACGCGACCAAGAAAATGGATCCTTCAAAAATCGTTGCTCAGGAGAAACTGGAGCGCATTTTGGAGGCCGTCCGTTTGGCACCGACATCCAGCGGACTGCAGCCCTACGAGCTTATCGTGGTGAGTAACCGCGAATTATTGGCCCGCATCCAGCCAGTGGCATTTAATCAAGGCCAGATTATCGAATGTTCGCATTTATTGGTTTTTGCCGCTTGGGATGACTACACCCCGGAGCGGATCAACAGCATGTTTGATTTGACCAACCAAGAGCGCGGATTTACCAGCGAAGGATGGGAAAATTACCGGAAAATGCTGCTCAGTACTTATCCGCCACGCGGCCCAGAGCTCAATTTTCAGCATGCCGCGCGTCAGGCCTATATCGGCATGACCGCCGGATTAATTGCCGCCGCCTGCGAAGAAGTGGACTCTACGCCTATGGAGGGCTTTGATTCTGCAGCGCTGGACAAACTACTCGGTCTTGGTGAAAAAGGCTTGCGTAGCGCCGTTATCATGACGCTAGGCTACCGTGACACGGCTAACGATTGGCTGGTAAACCTCAAAAAAGTTCGCCGAGCCCGCTCAGATTTCGTTCGCGAAATACCGTGAATCGGCAAGGTCTAGCACCTAGCTATAAATCGCTATCAAAGTAAGCAGCAACGGGGCCGCGGTTGCTATGGCTGCATAAATCTGAAACGCTCCCCAGGGTTGCTTGCGCCCGTCTTGCGCCACATGCAGGTTCTCTTCCTCGGAGGTCACATCCTTCGTGCTGGCCTCTATGGTGCGCAATGACGTGGAGACAATCAAATAGATCGTCACTGTCCCAAAAATGGCAACTGCAGCAATCATGTGCTTGATCGGCATGGCTGCGTCAGAGATATGTCCAAACACAATAATTGCGATTAGTGCAGGGTACAAAAGCACGTACATATATTGACTGAGACGAAAATCCTGACCAGCATTTGAACTGGCGGCGACACGGTATTCAATAGTCATAGGAACACTCCTGAAGTGAAACCGAGGCAGAAAATTGCCCCAAATGCATGCTATCTTAAATTTTTAAATAAATATTAAAAATATTTAACTTTAAAAATATTAGAAGGGTCATAATGAAATTGGGCATGGCAAAGTAGCTAGCCCGGTACTTCTGTTCTTTAACTTTCCAATAATCGATCGGAGAATTCATGGACCAATATCAGACTCTTTCGCTTTTAAATTTAGCAATGATTCACAATGGAATATTTACATTCGCAGTGTTCTTCATCTTATGGGTGGCATTCAGGATGGCGGTGCAGGTTCGAGGAGACCTGGGCACCATGATGGCCAAGGTTTTAACGACATTATTTGGCTTAATGATTGTTATGTTTGGATTGCAAGTTTTTGCGGGCCGAGCATATTCAATGGCTACTGCTGCAAAGAGCCTAAGCGTGATTAAAGCTTCAGGGCAAGCGCTGAGCGTGCAGGCGGAGTCCTATTTGGCCGGACCTTACGGAACCGTTCCGGCGGAACTTCAATTTAGCCTTTTCTCTCAACCCACAGGTTTGATTTTGTGGGCTTTGATCACCATAATTTTCCTCGGTGTAATCTGGTTGCCAGTTAAAAAGCAGTTGAATTAACTCCAAATCTATAGGTGCCACCCCAGCTGAAAGTATTTTTCAGTTTTGGTGTTGGTTAATTATATTATTTAAGTTTAATGTAATTATGTTCATCTTGGAACCTTATTCCAAATCACGTAAATTCGTTTACCACTTAAATTCAGGGGCTCCTTATGTCCCTCTATCTGACCCGAGCCAAATACAGCAACGCAGCGTTTGCCGGAATGATTAGCAATCACCATGTCTAGCGGTGCTTTCCAGTTCATTTCAATCGAGGAGCTGATTACGACGGCGGCAATGACCATTGCTATTGCAAAAGCCGGTAAAGCGGTAGGCAAGTACACGGCTCCAAACGCCCAAGGTGCTTCCTTAGGCAGGAAGTCAATGTTTATGGGGTCGAAGCTTGTTACGAATTGGGCCAAGACCTTGCTATAATCAGTGGCTGGCGGAACGTGCGATAGGCCCCATAGAGGTAGGATCCCACAGTACGATTCCTGCTCTGAATTTGCTCACATTCCTCAATAGCTCAGTTGGTAGAGCACCGGACTGTTAAGTCTGCAGAAATACAAAAATACCCGTTTTTAATATTAAAAATACCTTGTAAATCAAGTATTTACAGGGCGCTATTTAAGTTAATTGTCAATTACACGGTTATTACACGAATACACTATGGTTCTCTCATAATGTGGAAAGTTGCAATATGCAACGAATTGAGTGAACCGAGTGAAAACTTTCGCACCTGCTGACGCTGCTAAACGGAGTCGAACTTTTCACTTTGAGCATTTAGTTGGGATCAACTTCCCCCCAAAAAGTCTGGCGACGAATAGAACACTGCAAAAGTCCGTCCAAGTTGATGGGACTCTCAAACCCAACGGTTGCCCAGCCATACTGACCGAAACTACATTTGCGGAATTAGTTCGCGTGCCACCTGGGACTGCCCAAAATTTCTCGATTGCTAAGGCTGCGCGACTTTTGAGGAATCACATGACGTACGAAATGACAATTGCACCAGGCACTTTTCTAAACACCAAGGTAATCAAGCGCGTCAATGTGGCAGGAATTGAATTAGACGAATCGTTTTTATCAGATTTAGTCGCAAAGCACCTTAGAGACTTTCAAAACAAGGGTCGCCCCAAGTTCTCAGATGCGTATCGGATCTATATGGCTGAGAACCCTTCGGCTAAGAGGCGAAAATTTGCCAATAATGCCCTGCAATATTTCAACGAATTTACCGTCTTGAATGGAGATCTCTTTCTAGATGAGTTGCGCCACAGTCATATCACACATTACCGCGATCACTTGTTGGCACGTGGCCTACATCCAAACAGCGTGAGAAAGCACAACAACATACTGAATGCTATGGTCAATATGGCATTCAAGCATCTAGACATAGATAAGCTCAGCCCCTTCAGGAGTCTTCATATCCGTGGCGAAGGTGAAAATACACGCCCGATCCCATTGATAACAACACAGTTACTACTGGACATCAAAGAGTTCTTGTTGCAGCGCCCTACTCCCGCAAAGTTAATCGGCCTAATACAATTGAATACCGGATTACGGATTTCTGAGCCGACTCTAGCTCGACTTGATGACTTAGTTTTGGATCATGAGATCCCTCACATTTGGGTAAGGAAGAATGAACTTACCGATCGGAAGACTAAGGCCAGCCTACGTTCAATCCCGCTTTTAGGCGTATCTCTATATGCCGCGAAGGAACTTCATAGGATGGCAAAAAGGCAGCATTCAGACTGGTTGGCGCCTGGTTATGCTAAAGAATTTGGGGGATGTTCTTGTTCGGCAATATTGAATAAGAATCTGAAACCATTCGGCTTTAGAAGCCACCTTTTTAGGCATGCCTTCATCGATCGCCTGAAGGCATCTAACGATATCCCTATGCCGCTGGCGGAGAGCATTACAGGGCGTGGGCGCAATGTTAGCGATTTCGCCGTGTACGGCGGCGTAGGCTACACCTTGGAGCAAAAGGCGCAAATTATCAGCAAAATCTTGCTATAATCTTAGACTGGCAAAGCGTGGGATTAGCCTCATAGAGGTAGGATCCGCTAGCACGATTCTTGCTCGAAATAATGCTCACATTCCTCAATAGCTCAGTTGGTAGAGCACCGGACTGTTAATCCACATTAGAGCCTTTTCAAGAAATTTGAAGAGGCTTTTTTTCGTTTAAAAACAATAGCTTGTGACGTTTTATTGATGCAACATATCAATTACACATATATTACACAGTTTTATTCACAGGTCGCTTGAATTAATCTTTAATTTACTCTGAACGCTTTCAATTTTATTAATTTTTAAGATTATTCATACAATCTAAAAAATGATTATAAATTAGTGCAAATTAATCTCTTTTGGATATTAATTATTTGACTCAAATTAATCAAAAGATACATTAATTTTTAATGCGACAAATGCTCTAAACGCCCCACTACCGTCCAGCTCTGGACACCTCGCTACTGTCCAGACTCTGGACGCTCATGTTGCCTGACTCAAGTCCTTCCGACGCATCGGGACACCAAACCGCGGTTGCCCAAGCCTGGTGTCTGAAACTAAATTTGTGTCACAGGAACTCATTGCTGCGATTGCTTAGGCTCAGCAAC
>CAMATX010000074.1 GCA_945861345.1 Comamonas sp. lk | reverse complement strand
GTCATGTCCACGATCAGGTCGCGGATCACCGGCAGTCCGGGTAGCGGCTTGAGCGTGATGGTGCCCGGCAGCGAACGCATATTGGTCAGGCAGGCCAGGCCATTTTTGCCATTGATGTTCATTGCATCGGATCCGCACACCCCTTCGCGGCAGGAGCGGCGAAAGGAGATGGTGGGGTCTACCGCCTTGAGCTTCATCAATGCGTCCAGCAGCATGCGCTCGGAGCCGTCAAGTTCGACCTCGATGTCCTGCATATACGGCTTGGCGTCCTTGTCCGGGTCGTAACGGTAAATCGAAAATTTGTGTTTTGACATGGTGTGGGGCCTGTTAGCGAATCAGAAAGTACGGGTTTTCAGGGGAATGCTCTCAACGGTCAGCGGCTTCATTTGCACCGGCTTGTAGCTCAGGCTATTGGTCTGGCTGTGCCACAGACTGTGCTTGTGCCACTCGGTGTCATTGCGCCCGTTGGGATGCTCGGTCGTATCGCCGTAGTCATTGACGGTATGCGCGCCCCGACTTTCGTGGCGGGCAGCAGCCGAAACCATGGTCGCTTGGGCTGCTTCAATGAGGTTTTCCACCTCCAAAGCCTCGATGCGGGCGGTGTTGAACACACGCGATTTATCTTTGAGACCAATCTGGTCGGTGCGCGCGCGCAAATCAGCTACTTTGGCCACGCCTTCGTCCATGCTGGCCTGGGTGCGGAACACGCCGGCGTGCTGCTGCATGGTGGCGCGGATGGCATTGGCCACGTCTTGGGCGTATTCGCCGCCGGAACTGTTGTCCAGGCGTGCCAGTCGCGCTAGCGTACGGTCTGCGGCGTCCGCAGGCAAGGGTTTGTGTTCCTGGCTTTCGCGGTTGGCAGCAACGATGTGGTTGCCTGCAGCGCGGCCAAACACCAACAGATCGAGCAAAGAGTTGGTGCCCAGGCGGTTGGCGCCGTGTACGCTGACACAGGAGCACTCGCCCACGGCATACAGGCCGCTCACGGGCTGGCTGTGGTTGTTGTCGTCTTGGGTGACAACTTGGCCATGGATGTTGGTGGGAATGCCGCCCATTTGGTAATGGATGGTGGGTACAACAGGAATCGGCTCCTTGGTGATGTCCACATTAGCAAAGTTGTGCCCGATTTCCAGTACCGAAGGCAGGCGCTTCATGATGGTCTCGGTGCCCAAGTGGGTCATGTCCAGGTTGATATAGTCTTTATTGGGGCCGCAGCCACGCCCTTCCTTGATTTCCTGGTCCATGCAGCGCGAAACGTAGTCGCGCGGGGCCAAATCTTTGTAATGGGGCGCATAGCGTTCCATGAAACGCTCGCCATTGGAATTGCGCAAAATAGCCCCTTCGCCACGGCAGCCTTCGGTCAGCAGCACGCCGGCACCGGCCACGCCGGTGGGGTGGAACTGCCAAAACTCCATATCTTCCAGCGGGATGCCGGCCCGCGCTGCCATGCCCAGGCCGTCACCGGTGTTGATAAAGGCGTTGGTCGAGGCGGCAAAAATCCGTCCGGCGCCGCCCGTTGCCAGCAAGGTCGTTTTGGCTTGCAAGATGTGCACGTCGCCTGTTTCCATCTCTAGGGCTGTCACGCCGACCACGTCGCCTTGGGCATCGCGAATCAGGTCCATGGCCAGCCACTCGACGAAAAAGCTGGTGCGTGCTTTCACGTTTTGTTGGTAGAGCGTGTGCAGCATGGCGTGACCGGTACGATCGGCTGCGGCGCAGGCGCGCTCGACGGCTTTCTCGCCATAGTTGGCCGTGTGGCCCCCAAACGGGCGCTGGTAAATCGTGCCGTCGGCATTGCGGTCAAAAGGCATGCCCATGTGCTCGAGGTCGTAAACCACTTTGGGCGCTTCGCGGCACATGAATTCGATGGCGTCTTGGTCGCCCAGCCAATCCGAGCCTTTGACGGTGTCGTAGAAGTGGTAATGCCAGTTGTCCTCGTTCATATTGCCCAGCGAGGCGCCGATGCCGCCCTGCGCGGCCACCGTGTGAGAGCGGGTCGGGAATACCTTGGACAAAACAGCCACATTGAGGCCCGCGCGGGCCAGTTGCAGCGATGCGCGCATGCCGGAGCCGCCGGCACCGACGATAACAACATCAAATTTACGTTTGGAAACGGAGTAGGACATGGATTGCGATCTCAAAAAGCGGCGCTCACAGGCGCCACAAAGCCTCAATAGCCCATCCTGCGCAGGCTACCAACCAGACAATGGAAAACACCTGCAAAGCCAGGCGCAGCCCTACCGGTTTGATGTAATCCATCCAAATATCACGCATGCCCACCCAGGCGTGGTAGAGCAGGGCCACGATGACGACAAAGGTCAGTGCCTTCATCCATTGCGGCGAAAAAATGCCAGCCCATTTTTCGTAGCCCATCGGCCCGCGAGAAAAAATAATTTGCAAAAGCACAAGCAGCGTGAAAAGCGCCATCAAAGCGGCCGTCACGCGCTGGGCAAGCCAGTCGCGCAATCCGTAATGGGCACCCGTAACGACGCGCCGTGAACCAAAATTTACTGACATATCAACCATCTTTCTTCATACAAGCCGGGTCGGGGCTCAATACAGGCCAAAAAGCTTGGCACCCAGGGCCAGCGTCAGCGCTACGCTCAGTGAGAGTGTCCAAACCGCCGAACTACGGCCAAACTCTTTGCTCACCGCATGGCGCATATCCATCCACAAGTGGCGCAGGCCGGCAATCAGGTGGTGCAAAAACGCCCAGATCAGCGCCAAAGCCACTAGCTTGACCAAGGCGCCTGGCAAAGGGCCGACGCCTAAATTGAATACGCTGGTAAAGCGCGCATACGAAATTTCCGAGGAAATCGAGGTGTCAAACATCCAAATGATGAAGGGCATCAGCAGGAACATCAGGGCGCCGCTCACCCGGTGAAGAATGGATACGACACCGGCCAGGGGCAGCCGATAACTTGGCAAATCCTTCAAAGCGTGAATATTGCGAAATTCGGGCCGCTGCGGGCGGGCATGGGGGGCGGGCGCGGACATGGACAATATTTCCTAGGGTTGAGCGGGGCAGGGTAGCCAGATTCGGATTAAGGGTTTCGGCAAATTCTATTGCACTGCACCAATCTGACGGAGCGCTTGCAAATGGGCAGATGGGGCATGCAAATTCAGCTCAAAGCGTTGCGGTAGTGGTGGTTTTGGGTGGAGTAAAGGCCTTGGCGCAATTCCATGGGCGTGTCCTTGTAGGTGAAAGCCAGGCGTTCGACGCTCAAAAGCGGTGTCCCGGGTGCGACATGCAACAAGGCGGCTTGTTCGGCATCGGGCACCACGGCGCGGATCTTTTCCTCGGCGCGGACCATGCGCACGCCAAATTCGGACTCAAACAGGGCGTACATCGGCCCGTCGTAACTGCGCAGTCGCTCGGCCGTGAGCCCCTTAAAAGGGCCGGCAGGCAGCCACAAGTGCTCAAGAATCGTAGGCACGGCGCCAAAGGCCAGCACCCGGCTGACCTGCAAGACCGGGTCGCCCGCGCGCAGCGCCAACCCGCGCGCCACCTCTGCACTGGCGCGCAGGCGCTTGCAGTCGATGATGGTGCGCTGGGCCGGGCCCTCGCTGCTGAGGTCACCGGCATCGGGCGCCAGCTTCAAAAAACGGTATTGCACATGGTCTTCGGCGTGGGTGGCGACGAAGGTGCCCTTGCCTTGGCGGCGCACCAGCAGGTTTTCCACGGCCAGTTCGTCAATCGCTTTGCGCACCGTTCCCTGGCTGACGCGGTAGCGCGCCGCCAAATCAAGCTCGCTGGGGATGGCGGCGCCCGATTTCCATTCGCCCGATTGCAGGCTTTGCAAAAGCAGAGATTTAATCTGCTGGTACAGCGGGCTGAACGCCGGCCCGGAACCGGCGGCATCCAGGGTGTCGGTGCTGATAGAGGGGTCAACGGCCATAAAACAGTCTCGCAAGAGGCCGCAGGAGTCAGCGGCGCAAGTTCAAATCATATCTTATATAAGACATAAGACCCATTGATTATTGGAGGAAACCCTTGTAAACTGCGAGGCACTTTCAGGCCGCAAGGCCCGCTTTTTTCGGGGGTGGCAGGCTGCCCTCAGGTTCGCTTTTTCAACACTTCCTGGAGTTTTTATGAGCAAGAAGCCCGTTCGCGTCGCCGTCACCGGGGCCGCAGGCCAAATCGGATACGCCATTTTGTTTCGCATCGCCTCTGGCGAGATGCTGGGTAAAGACCAGCCCGTGGTGCTGAGCCTGCTTGAAGTACCCATGGAAAAGGCCCAACAAGCCCTGCAAGGCGTGATGATGGAGCTGCAAGACTGCGCCTTCCCGCTGGTCGTTGGCATGGAAGCCCACTCCGACCCCATGACGGCCTTCAAAGACGTCGACTACGCTTTGCTCATCGGTTCGCGTCCGCGCGGCCCAGGCATGGAGCGCGCCGAGTTGCTCGCCGTTAACGCAGAAATTTTCACTGCCCAGGGCAAAGCGCTCAATGCGGCGGCCAGCCGCGACGTGCGCGTGCTGGTCGTTGGCAACCCCGCCAATACCAACGCCTATATCGCCATGAAGAGCGCGCCCGATCTGCCGCGCAAAAACTTCACCGCCATGCTGCGTCTGGACCACAACCGCGCCTTAAGCCAATTGGCAGAAAAAACCGGCAAGGCGGTGGCCGATATCGAAAACATGGCCGTTTGGGGTAACCACTCGCCTACGATGTACGCTGATTACCGCTTTGCCACCATCCAGGGCCAAAGCGTCAAAGACATGATCAACGACCACGACTGGAACGCCAATACCTTTTTGCCCACGGTGGGCAAGCGCGGTGCGGCCATCATTGCGGCGCGCGGCGTGTCCTCGGCGGCCTCGGCGGCCAATGCGGCCATCGACCATATGCGCGACTGGGCGCTGGGCACCCAAGGCAAATGGGTCACCATGGGCGTGCCCTCGGACGGCCAGTACGGCATTCCGAAAGACACCATGTTTGGCTTTGCCGTGACCTGTGAAGGCGGCGAATACCACGTCGTGCCCGACCTGCCGGTCGATGCTTTCAGCCAAGAATGCATCAATAAAACGCTCAAAGAGCTGCAAGACGAACAAGCGGGCGTGGCCCACTTGCTCTAAAGCGTCCAAGGCGGGGCGCGTCCACGCGGGCGCCCCCGGCTTTTGCTGCCCACCATGGCCCATCCCCGCCACGTCCTGTTAGGCCCGCAAGCCCAAAGCGGGGCTTTGCCGGTATGCGACCATTACAGCGGCCACCCGCTGCGCATGCGCAAGAGCCTGCAATTGCAGGCGGCTTTGATGGCCGAAATGGGCCGCTGTGTCATGGACATCACGCTGGACTGTGAGGACGGCGCAGCCGCTGGCTCCGAAGCCCAGCAGGCGCAGACCGTTGCGGACCTGCTTCAAGAGTTTGCGGTTTCGGCTGCCAAGCCCGAGGCTTTGGCACCGCGCATTGGCGTACGTTTGCATGCGCTGGACCATCCCCACTTTGCAGACGACGTGCGCACCATTGTGGGCGCAGCTGCTGAACGACTTGCCTATGTCATGCTGCCCAAAGTGGAGTCGTTGGCGCAGGTGGAGCAGGCTTTGGTGCACATCGACGCCGCCGCGCGCGGACTGCTGCTGCCCTTGCATGTGTTGATCGAATCGCCCGCAGCGGTGCAGCAGGTCTTTGCTATCGCGGCCCATCCCCGGGTGGAGTCCCTCAGTTTTGGGTTGATGGATTTTGTGTCCGCGCACAACGGCGCTATTCCTGCACAGGCCATGGGGCTGCGTAGCGCTGGCGATAGCCATTCACTAGACCAATTCCACCATCCGTTGGTGGTGCGCGCCAAACTCGATATCGCCAGCGCCTGCCACGCGCACGGCAAAGTGCCCTCGCACTGCGTGGTCACCGAGCTGCGTGACGGTGCTGCCATCGAGGCGGCCGCCCGCACTGCGGCACAGGCCTTGGGCTACACCCGGATGTGGAGCATCCACCCCGAGCAAATCCGGCCCATCTTGCGCGGTTTTTCGCCGCCTGCCTCGGAAGTCGAGCAGGCCAGTGACATTATTCTGGCTGCGCAGCGCCAGGATTGGGCGCCCTTGTCCATCGAGGGCAAGCTGCACGACCGAGCCAGCTACCGTTATTTTTGGCAGGTGCTTGATCGCGCCTACCGCACCGGCGTGGCCTTGCCCACGGCGGCCCACCATTTATTTGTCTGAGTGAATAAGGAGTAATTCAAATGTTAGATGCATACCGTAGCCATGTCGCCGAACGCGCAGCCCTGGGCATTCCCCCGCTGCCTTTGGACGCCCAACAAACCGCTGCTTTGATCGAGCTGATCAAAGCCCCCAGCGCCGGTGATGCCGAGTACCTGATGGACATGCTTACCCACCGCGTGCCGCCCGGCGTGGACGATGCAGCCAAAGTCAAGGCTTCTTTTTTGGCCGCCGTCGCCCATGGCGACTTGGCGGTGGGTCTGATCTCCAAGGCCAAAGCCACCGAGCTGCTGGGCACCATGGTGGGCGGCTACAACGTCAAGCCACTGATTGACTTGCTGGACGACGCCGAGGTGGCTTCCGTGGCCGCGCAGGCGCTCAAAAAGACCTTGCTGATGTTTGACTTCTTTCACGACGTCGCCCACAAAGCCGAGGCGGGCAATGCCCATGCCAAAGACGTCATGCAAAGCTGGGCTGACGCCCAATGGTTCACCGACCGCCCCGAGGTGCCCCGTACTATCACCGTGACGGTTTTCAAAGTGCCCGGTGAGACCAATACCGATGACCTGTCGCCCGCACCGGACGCCTGGAGCCGCCCCGATATTCCCCTGCATTACCTGGCGATGCTCAAAAACACCCGCGAGGGCGCGGCCTTCAAGCCCGAAGAAGAGAGCAAGCGCGGCCCGATGAAATTCATCGAGGAACTGAAAGCCAAAGGCCATCTGGTCGCCTACGTGGGCGACGTGGTGGGCACCGGTTCCAGCCGCAAGTCGGCGACCAACAGCGTGATCTGGGCCACCGGCCAGGACATTCCCTTTGTGCCGAATAAGCGCTTTGGCGGAGTGACTTTGGGCGGAAAAATTGCCCCCATCTTCTTCAATACCCAAGAGGATTCAGGCGCATTGCCCATTGAAGTGGACATCAGCAAGCTCGAGATGGGCGACGTGATCGACGTGCTGCCCTACGACGGCAAGTTGCTTAAAAACGGCGAAGTCGTGGCGGAGTTCGCGCTCAAAAGCGAAGTGCTGTTGGACGAAGTGCGCGCCGGCGGACGTATCAACCTGATCATCGGTCGCTCCTTGACCGCCAAGGCGCGCGAGTTCCTGGGCCTTCCCGCATCGACGCTGTTTCGCCTGCCCAAGGCGCCGGTGGCTACCCAAGCGGGATTCACGCTGGCGCAAAAAATGGTCGGCCGCGCGGTCGGCTTGCCCGAAGGGCAGGGCGTGCGTCCCGGCACCTATTGCGAGCCGCGCATGACCACCGTGGGTTCACAAGACACGACCGGCCCCATGACCCGCGACGAGCTCAAAGACCTGGCTTGCCTAGGCTTTAGCGCCGATTTGGTCATGCAGTCCTTCTGCCACACTGCCGCGTATCCCAAGCCCGTGGACGTGAAAACCCACCGCGAGCTACCAGCCTTTATCAGCAACCGTGGCGGCGTTTCGCTGCGCCCGGGCGATGGCGTGATCCACTCCTGGCTCAACCGCTTGTTGTTGCCCGACACCGTGGGCACGGGTGGCGACAGCCACACGCGCTTTCCGATCGGTATCTCCTTCCCCGCAGGCTCCGGCCTGGTGGCCTTCGGCGCTGCCACCGGCGTGATGCCGCTGGACATGCCCGAATCGGTGCTGGTGCGCTTCAAAGGAAAAATGCAGCCGGGCATCACCTTGCGTGACCTGGTGCATGCCATTCCACTGTATGCCATCAAGGCCGGTTTGCTCACCGTGGCCAAGGCGGGCAAGGTCAATGCCTTCTCCGGACGTATCCTGGAGATCGAAGGTTTGCCAGACTTGAAGGTTGAGCAAGCTTTTGAACTGTCCGACGCCTCCGCTGAGCGCTCAGCCGCCGGCTGCACCGTCAAGCTCAATCCCGCGCCGATCAAGGAATACCTGACCAGCAACATCGTGCTCATGAAAAACATGATTGCCGATGGCTATGCCGACAAGCGCACCCTGGAGCGTCGCATCCAGAAAGTGCAAGCCTGGCTGGACCAGCCCGAGCTGCTCGAGGCAGACAAAAACGCCGAGTACGCCGAAATTATCGAGATCGACCTCAATGAACTCAAAGAGCCGGTTTTGTGCTGCCCCAACGACCCGGACGACGCCAAACTGCTGTCGGACGTGGCAGGCACCCACATTGACGAAGTGTTTATCGGTTCGTGCATGACCAATATCGGCCACTTCCGCGCTGCTTCTAAATTGCTCGAAGGCAAGCGCGATATTCCGGTCAAGCTCTGGATCGCCCCGCCGACCAAGATGGACGCTGCCGAACTGACACGCGAAGGCCATTACGGCGTGTTTGGCGCCGCCGGCGCGCGTACCGAAATGCCCGGCTGCTCGCTGTGCATGGGCAACCAGGCTCAGGTGCGTGAAGGCGCAACCGTGGTCTCCACGTCCACACGCAACTTCCCCAATCGTCTGGGCAAAAACACCAACGTTTACCTGGCCTCGGCCGAGTTGGCGGCGATCGCGTCCAAGCTGGGCCGCATCCCCACGGTGGCCGAATACGCCGAAAACATGGGCGTGATCAACAAAGACAGCAGCCAGATTTACCAGTACCTCAACTTTGACAAGTTGGAGGAATATGCGGAAGTCGCGAAGGGCGTGACCGCTTAAAGCGGGTGCTTGCTTAAAAAATCGCGCACTGCCGAAAAGGCCGCTGCGCGCATTTCCTCGGCATAGCCATGCCGCGCGCCGGGCAATAGGAGCAACTGCGCGCCAGCGATGCGTGCGGCCAACAAGTGGGCATTGCCCACCGGATTGACTTCGTCGTCGCTGCCGTGGATAACCAAGGTAGGGGCGCTGATCAAGTGCAGATGGTCCCAGCTGTCGTGGCCCTCGCTGGCCTGGTAATGCAGTCGGCGCACGTGGGCGGGTAATGGCGCTTGCCATTGGGCGGCGATGGTGTCGGCCAGCGCCCGGTGGCTGGCGATCCAGCCAGGGGTAAAGGCAGTCTGCAGCAAGGCTTGGACATCGCCGCTGCGCAGCGCCTTGTCCACGGACGCGGGCCTGGAAATGCCGTGGCGCTTTCCGGGGGTCGTCGCCCCCAGCACCAGGGCGCCCAGCCGGTGTGGGTGGTCCATCGCCAGCCACTGCGCTACCCGCCCGCCCATGGAAATACCATAGGCATGGGCCCGCGTGACACCGCATTCGTCTAACACCGCCTCCGCATCGACGGCAAAGCCACGCGTGCTGTAAGCGGGCTTTTCAGGCTTGTCGCTGCGCCCCGTTCCCCGGTAGTCCCAGACAATGACCTGAAAACTTTGGGCGAAATCGCTGGCAATGCGGTCCCATTCGCGGTGGTCGCAGGACTGGCCGGCCAAAAGCAGCAAGGCCTCGCCCTGGCCTTGGCTTTGGTAGTAAAGGCGGGTGCCATCGGCACTATGGGCAAAAGGCAAAGGGGTGGCTCCTGGCGGGCGGCAGCCCAGGGGCTGCCATGAAGTACAGTTTGGCTACATTTTCAGCCTAATTTCTATGCCACTGACGCCTACCCAACTCGACGCCTTGCGCAGCAAATTCAGCGGCAGCGCGGCCGACATGCACGATCCGCGCTTTCGCAAAGTGGCTGAGTCCATATTTTCTGAGAGTGGCACGCGCGCGGCGCCGTACAGCGGTATTCCTACGCTGTTGTCTGCACCGGCCTTTGCGGTTGATGCGCAGGCGCCCGATTTCGGTAATTTGCAAGTCGCGCTGATGGGCGCGCCCATGGATTTGGGCGCCAGCAACCGGCCCGGCGCGCGCTTTGGCCCACGCGCCTTGCGCGCGATCGAGCGTATCGGGCCGTACAACCATGTGCTGGACGTGGCGCCCGTGCACAGCTTGCGTGTGGGCGACGTGGGCGATGTGCCTTTTCGCAGCCGCTACAGCCTACCCATGTGCATCGAAGACCTGGAGCGCTGGTATGGCCACCTGGCCGCCCAAGGCGTGGTGCCGTTGACGGTGGGCGGCGACCACTCCATCACTTACCCGATCATGAAGGCGCTGGGCGCACGCCAGCCATTGGGCATGGTGCACATCGACGCGCATTGCGACACCGGCGGGCCGTTTGACCACACGCGTTTTCACCACGGCGGCCCGTTCCGCCTGGCGGTGCTCGACGGGGTGCTGGACCCGACGCGCTGCATCCAGATCGGCATTCGCGGCTCGTCCGAGTACCTGTGGGAGTTTTCCAAGGACGCGGGCATGACGGTCATCCACGCCGAAGAGATCAGCCAGCTGGGCGTGCCCGAAATAGTGCGCATGGCCCGCGCCGTAGTGGGTGATGGCCCCACTTACCTCAGCTTTGATGTCGACGGCCTGGATCCGGCTTTTGCGCCGGGCACGGGCACGCCAGAAATTGGCGGACTGACGACGCGCGAAGCGCTAGGGATTTTTCATGGCCTGCAAGGCCTCAATATCTGCGGCGGTGACGTAGTCGAGGTTTCGCCCCAGTACGACCCCAGCAGCAACACGGCCCAGGTCGGGGCGCAAATGCTGTTCGAGATTTTGAGCCTGATGGTCGGCAGCCCTTCGCTCAAGCCTTAGGCAGGCAGATCAGGCGCGTTGCGGTAATAGACCTCGACTGCGCCTTTGAGCGTCAGCAGCAGGGGGCGGCCTTTGCGGTCGCGGGTTTTGCCCGCCGCCACCTTGATCCAGCGCTCGCTGATGCAGTATTCCTCCACGTCCTTGCGCTCGACGCCGTTAAAGCGAATGCCGATGTCGTGGGCGAACACCTGCGCTTGGTGAAATTGGCTGCTCGGGTCTATCGACAAGCGGTCTGGAAGCGGTGGCGCGGCGGTGCTCATAGTGGGCTCTTGGGTTTAAACGAAAGGGGCATTGTCGCAAACCCACGCCAGGCCCGTGTGTTAAGCCATCGCCGCCTCGGTTTCTGGCTGGGCCGACACTTCGTCAGCAAGAAAACCGCCTGACTGGCGCTTCCACAAATCCGCGTAGTGGCCACCCAAGGCCAAAAGCTCTGCGTGGCTGCCGGTCTCGACGATCCGCCCTTCATCAAGCACCACCAGGCGGTCCAGGCGGGCAATGGTCGAGAGGCGGTGCGCGATGGCAATAACGGTTTTGCCGTCCATCATGCCCAGCAGTTGCTCTTGGATGGCCATTTCCACCTCGCTGTCCAGCGCCGAAGTGGCCTCGTCCAGGATCAGGATGGGCGCGTCTTTGAGGATCACGCGCGCAATGGCAATGCGTTGGCGTTGCCCACCCGAGAGCTTGACGCCGCGCTCGCCCACGCGCGCATCCAGGCCCTCGCGGCCTTTCATGTCCTTGAGGCCTTGCACAAACTCCCAGGCCTGCGCCTTGCGCGCGGCCTGGGCCACTTCGTCGTCGCTGGCCTGCGGTTTGCCGTAGCGAATGTTGGCGGCAATCGAGCGGTGCAGCAGCGCCGTGTCCTGCGTGACCATGCCGATGCTCTCCCGTACGCTGTCTTGCGCGGCCAGCGCAATGTCCTGCCCGTCGATCAGGATGCGGCCTTCTACTGGGTTAAAAAAGCGCAGCATCAGGTGGACCAGCGTCGACTTGCCGGCGCCCGAGCGCCCGATCAGCCCGATGCGCTCGCCGGGGCGGATGTGCAAATTGATGTTCTGCAGCACGGGACGTCCGCCCTCGTAGGCAAAGCTCAAGTTGTCAAAGCGGATGTCAGCCTGGGTCACGTTTAGCGCAGGGGCTTGCGGTCGGTCCACCATGTCCAGCGGCTGGGCAATGGTCTCCATGCCTTCTTGCACTACGCCCAGGTTTTCGAAAATACCCGCTACCTCCCAAGACACCCAACCCGCCGCCGAAGTGATTTGCCAGGCCAGCGGAAGCGCAGTCGCAAAAACAGCCACTTCGAGCCCATGGGAGCGCCACAACAGCAGACCCACTGCGGCGGTAGCCACCAGCAGCAAAGCATTCATCATCCACAAAGTCCAGATGAACTGGGTGACCAGCCGCATATGGTTGGCCACCGACTTCTGGTGGGTTTGGATCACGTTTTGGACGTGCTTGTCCTCGTCGCTGGGCCGGGCGAAAAGCTTGACCGTCAGGATATTGGTATAGGTATCGACCACCCGCGCCACGACCCGCGAGCGCTGCTCCGAGCTGATTTTGGAGAGGTCGCGCATGCGTGGCACGAAGTAGCGCAAAAAGCCCACATAGGCGGCAAACCAGCACATGGTCGGAACGGCCAGCCGCCAATCGGACAGGCACATCAGGCCGATGGTGGTAATTCCGTAAATCACGATATACCAAACCGCCCGCACGCCGGAGACGGCGCTCTCGCGCAGCGAGTTGCCTGTTTGCATGACCCGGTTGGCAATGCGCCCGGCAAAGTCATCCTGGAAAAACGGCCAGCTTTGGCGCACCACATGCCAGTGGTTTTGCCAGCGCACCATGCTGGTGAAAGCGCCCATCACCGCGTTAAAGCGCAGCAGACTGTCAAACAGCAAGGCCGCCGGGCGCAGCACCAGCATGAAAACCAGCATGGTCAGAAGCATGGGCATGGCGTCTTGCAGGGCAGCGTCGCGATCAGTGGCCGTCATCAGGCCGACCAGTTTGCCAATCAGCACCGGGGTCACGGTATCGCTCAAGGCCACCAGCAAACAGCTGAGCAACATGGCCAGAAACAGGCCGCGGGCTTGCGCAATAAAGTGCCAGTAAAAGGCGATTAGACCTTTGGGCGGTGTGTCGGGGGGAGGTGGTGCGGTGGCGACGATGCGCGACTCAAAATAGGCAAACAGGGGCTCAAACATCGCACGACTTTACCGCAGGGCGGCCCGGCCCACCTCGCGCGGGGCTATGCAGTGAACTCGAAAAAGCGTTGGAAGCTAAAGGCAATCGTGGCCATCAGCACCGTAGTGCCCAACATGAAAGATGCGCCCAGACCAAGCACCGTTAGGCCATTGGTTTGTCCCGCTGCGCTCTCAGGGTCGGCCTCAGGGTTAAAGCGCGCGTTCCATTTGGGCGCATCCATCAGGCCGTAATAGGTACCGACAAAAGCGCAGACTGCCAAGGTGAAGCCGCCGATCGGAATCAAAACCCAGCTCCACAGATCTTCTAAACCCAGCGTACGGGCGCGCACGATGCCATACCAGCCCAAAGCGGTGGGAATGGGGGCTAACCAGCCCCAATGGTCATAGCGCCCGGTCAGGTAAATGCGCTGCAGCCCTAGCGTGCCCACGAACAAATTGAGCCAAACGGCAAGGGTTTTGTTTTTCATGGGCTGCATTGTCGTGCTTTGCCGGCGTGCGGTGCGCTGGCGGCTCAGTCTCAGGAGGTGAGTGGTGCGGTATGGTCGCCATCGCCTAGGGTGCATTGCATCAAAACCACGTCCAGCCAGCGCTCAAACTTCCAGCCGCAGGACTGGAGCACGCCCGTGTGGACAAAACCGCAGGCGACGTGGGCGCCGATAGAGGCGTGGTTGTTAGAGTCCCCAATGACTGCAATGAGCTTGCGTACCCCGGCGCGCTCGGCCTGGGCCATTAATTCGGCCAATAACGGGCGCCCCAACCCGCGCCCAGTCCATTCAGGCGCCAGGTAAAGCGAGTCTTCTGCCGAAAACCGGTAGGCCGGACGTGGCTTAAACCAATTGCAATAGGCAAAGCCGGCAACTTCGCCCTCCAACTGCAGCACCAGGTAGGGCAGCCCGCGCCCGAGTACCTCGGCGCGGCGCGCCTGCATATCGGCCAGCGACGGCGGATCGACCTCAAAAGTGCCCGT
>CAMATX010000073.1 GCA_945861345.1 Comamonas sp. lk | reverse complement strand
TTGCGCGCATTGGTAGAGCCGCAGGCCCTGTTGGCAGTGGATACCGAGGTGCCTGCCCTGCTGCGCGCTTTGGATGCACGTTACATCCGCCCAGCACCTGGCGGTGATATTTTGCGCACGCCTGCGGTCTTGCCCACGGGCCGCAATATCCACGGCTTTGATCCTTTCCGCATCCCCAGCGCGATGGCCGTGCGCGACGGCAAAGCCCAAGCGCAACTGCTGATCGAGCGGCACTGCGCCGACGGCAACCCGCTGCCCGAATCGGTCGCCATGGTGCTCTGGGGCAGCGACAACCTGAAAAACGAAGGCGCGCCGATTGCCCAAGCCCTGGCTCTCATGGGCGCCTTGCCGCGCTTTGACAGCTATGGCCGCATCGCCGGTGCCAGCCTGATTCCACTGGCTGAATTAGGCCGTCCGCGTATCGACGTGGTCATCACGCTCTCGGGCATCTTCCGCGACCTCATGCCCCTGCAGATCAAGCTGCTGGCCGAGGCCGCATACTTGGCCGCCAGCGCCGATGAGCCACTAGAGCTGAACTGGATTCGCAAGCATTCCCTGGCCTACCAGCAAGAGCACGGCTGTACCTTGGAAATTGCCGCCTTGCGTGTCTATGGCAATGCCGAAGGCGCCTACGGCTCCAACGTCAATAACCTGGTGGAAAGCAGCCGCTGGAGCGATGAAGGCGAATTGGCCGAAACCTACAAACGCCGCAAAGGTTTTGCCTATGGCCGCACGGGGCGTGCGGTGCAACAGACCGCGCTCTTGCAAACCGCCTTGGCCGACGTGCAGCTCACCTACCAAAACCTGGACTCGGTGGAACTAGGTGTTACCACGGTAGACAATTATTTCGACACACTGGGGGGCATCACCCAGGCCGTCAAAGTGGCGCAAGGTGGTAAGACGCCGCCGGTCTACATCGGCGACCAAACCAAGGGTAACGCAGCCGTGCGCTCCTTGCGTGAACAAGTCTCCATCGAAACCCGTACCCGCATGCTCAACCCCAAGTGGTACGAGGGCATGCTGGAGCATGGCTACGAAGGCGTGCGCCAAATTGAAGTGCATGTCACCAACACCATGGGCTGGTCGGCTACCACCGGCCAAGTGCAGCCCTGGGTTTACAAACAATTGTCCGAGACATTCATGCTCGACCCGCAGATGCGTGCGCGTCTTGCCAAACTGAATCCGACGGCCTCTGCCCGAGTGGCTAACCGATTGCTAGAAGCATCGGAGCGCAACTACTGGCAACCGGATGAAGCGACTTTGCAGGCGTTGCGCAACGCCAGCGAAGAATTAGAAGATCGCCTTGAAGGCGTATACGAAGGAGCAAACGCATGACGGTTGAAACATTGCCATTTCCCACGGTAAAGCGCAACACGCGCTTGGACGGCGAGGGCAGCGTGCAAGTGCAGCTCGACCCGAATGTGAAGATCGGTAACGCCAAGGTTTTTGCCATTTATGGCAAAGGCGGTATCGGCAAAAGCACCACGTCGTCAAACCTGTCAGCGGCCTTTTCCAAACTGGGCAAGCGGGTGCTGCAAATCGGTTGCGATCCCAAGCACGACAGCACTTTTACACTGACCAAAAAAATGCTGCCCACGGTGATCGACGTGCTCGAAACCGTGGACTTCCATGCCGAAGAACTGCGGGTGGAAGACTTTGTGTTTGAAGGCTACAACGGCGTCATGTGCGTCGAAGCCGGTGGCCCGCCAGCAGGTACCGGTTGCGGCGGCTATGTCGTGGGGCAAACCGTCAAGCTCCTCAAAGAGCACCATTTGCTCGAGGACACCGATGTGGTGATTTTTGACGTGCTGGGCGATGTGGTGTGTGGCGGCTTTGCCGCTCCTTTGCAGCATGCAGATAAGGCCTTGATCGTGACGGCCAACGACTTTGATTCCATCTTCGCGATGAACCGCATTGTGCAAGCCATTGGCGCCAAGGCGAAAAACTACAACGTGCGCTTGGGCGGTGTCATTGCCAACCGCAGCGCAGCGACCGACCAGATCGACAAATACAACGACCGTATCGGCCTGAAGCTTGCGGCGCACTTTCCGGACCTGGATGTGATCCGTCGCAGCCGCCTTAAAAAATCCACGCTTTTCGAGATGGAGCATTCGCCCGAACTCGAAGCGGTGCAAAAAGAATATATGCGCCTTGCCGCCAGTTTGTGGCTGGGTGGGGAGAGCTACAACGCCGTACCCATGAAGGACCGCGATATTTTTGACCTGTTGGGCTTTGATTGAGATAAGCACCATGAGCAACGCGACCTACCAGGAACGACGCGGCCAGATCGAAAACTATTTCGATCGCACCGCCGCTGCGGCTTGGGCCAATCTGACCTCGGACGCGCCGGTGGGGCGTATCCGCGCCACCGTGCGCGCCGGGCGCGATCAGATGCGCGCCACCCTGCTGTCCTGGCTAAGTGAGGACTTGAGCGGCAAGCGCATCCTGGACGCCGGT
Organism: Comamonas sp. lk; assembly: GCA_945861345.1. GTDB lineage: Bacteria > Pseudomonadota > Gammaproteobacteria > Burkholderiales > Burkholderiaceae_C > Allorhodoferax. The sequence continues at coordinate 11,635 of CAMATX010000073.1, read as the reverse complement.
TGCGGCACCGGCGCATTGGCAGTGGAAGCAGCGCGCCGTGGCGCCCATGTGGTGGCGATTGACTTGTCGCCCACGCTGGTCAATCTGGCGCGTGAACGTATCCCGCAGGACGTGGCGCATCTGGTGGAGTTTCACAGCGGCGACATGCTCGACCCCGCTCTCGGGCATTTCGACCATGTGGTGGCGATGGACTCCATCATCCATTACCAAACCGACGACGCGGTGCATGCGCTTGCGCAGTTGGCTGAACGCACCAGCGGCTCCATTGTGTTTACCTTTGCGCCGCGCACCCCGCTGCTTGCGGCCATGATCTCGGTGGGTCGCTTATTCCCGCGCGGCGACCGCGCGCCCTGGCTGGAGCCCATGGCCGAAGCGCGCATCGCACGTTTAATGAAGGCCCATAGCGCTTTGGATGGCTGGGCGTGCGCCCGCACCCAGCGCGTGTCCAGCGGCTTTTACAAATCCCAAGCCATGGAGTGGCTGCGGTCATGAGAGCCAAGACCTTTGCCAAATACGCCAAGCAAATGCCGGCCAGCTGGCTGCCGTTTGCCGACGTGGCCAGCGCCGGTTTGCCGCTGCCCCGCTTGCTGCGCCTAACGCTGTTTAAGTTCACCATGGGCATGACTACGGCCTTGATGATCGGCACGCTCAACCGGGTGATGATTGTGGAACTGGGCGTACCGGCTTGGCTGGTGTCTTTGATGCTAGCTTTGCCTTTGGTCGTAGCCCCGTTTCGCGCTGTTACTGGCTACCAGTCGGATGTGCATGTATCGGCTTTTGGATGGAGGCGCGTGCCCTACATGTGGGGCGGCACGCTCATCCAGTTTATTGGCCTCGCGGTGATGCCGTTTGCTCTGCTGGTCTTGTCCGGGCGCGGCCAGGTGCAGGTGCCTGAGTTTATCGGCCAGGCTGCGGCGGGCATTGCGTTCTTGCTGGTGGGTGCTGGCTTGCAAACTTCGCAAACCGCCGGTTTGGCCCTGGCCACCGACCAAGCCAGCGAAGAGACCCGCCCGCGCGTTGTTGCCTTGCTTTACACCATGCTGCTGGTGGGTGCCGTCAGCGGCAGCTTGATCTTTAGCGTGCTGCTTTCCGAGTTCACCCCAGAGCATTTGGTGCAAGTAGTCCAGGGCAGTGCGCTGGTGGTGCTGGTCCTCAACGCCATTGCATTGTGGAAACAAGAGCCACGCAACCCGCAGCGTGTGGCTGCACTTAAAAACCAAGTGCAGCCCAAGTTCAGAGAGGTATGGGCGCAGTTCATCGCCTTGCCCAATGCGCGCCGCTTTTTGTGGGCTACGGCTTTGGGCACCGTGGCCTTCAATATGCAAGACATTATTTTGGAGCCCTATGGCGGTGAAATCCTTAAGCTCAGCGTGGGCGCCACCAGCGCGCTGACAGCCATGTTGGCCGCCGGTGGTTTGCTAGGCTTTTATGTCTCGGGCCGACAGTTGGCCAAAGGTATAGACCCGATGCGCCTGGCTGCCTACGGAACGCTGGCCGGTCTGCCGGCTTTCTCGGCGGTCATTTTTTCCGCACCTTTAGAGGCCGGCTGGTTGTTCCGCCTGGGCGCACTGGGCATCGGTTTTGGCGGCGGTTTGTTTGCTGTTGGCACTTTGTTTACCGCTATGCGCATGGAAGGCAAGTTTGTCGGCCTGGCGCTGGGCGCTTGGGGTGCGGTGCAGTCCGCAGCAGCCGGTATGGCCATGTTTTTCGGCGGTGCCTTGCGTGATGTGGTCAGCGGCGTTACCGCACAAGGCCTGTGGGGTCCTGGCATGGTCGACCCCTCTGTTAGTTACAGCATGGTCTATCACGTCGAAATGCTGTTCCTGTTCATCACCCTGGTTGCGATTGGTCCCTTGGTCAAACGCGGCAAGGTTTTTTCACCCGTAGTCCCGCCCACCCTCGGCCTTGCCGAGTTACGCACCTAGTCGTCATCGAAGGAGAAGTCGCCATGCAAACTGTCGGAAACATCACTGGCTACGTCGATCTAGCCCAAATACTGCTCTATGTATTTTGGGTCTTTTTCGCAGGCCTTATCTATTACCTCGTGCAGGAAAACCACCGCGAGGGCTACCCCATGGAGTCCGGCAGCAGCGGGCGAGCCGTCATCAAAGGCTTTCCCATTCCGGAGCCCAAGACCTTCTTGCTCGAAGGCGGTCACAGCGTGACCGTGCCCGACCTGAGCCGCAAAGAGCCACCCTTTAGCGGCGCCTCTACCGGCATGGGCTCAGGTTCGCCCATCGAGCCCACGGGAGACGCCATGACATCAGGCGTAGGTGCCGGTGCCTGGTCTATGCGTGAAGACGTACCCGAACGCAGCACGGACGGCAAACCCTTACTGCAGCCCCTGCGCGTAGCGACTGCGTACTCGGTTGCAGAGCAAGACGTGGACCCACGCGGCCTGCCGGTCATGGGCGGCGATGGCAAGCAAGGTGGCACGGTCAAAGACATCTGGATTGACTCGGCCGAAATGATGTTCCGCTACCTCGAGGTGGAAGTCGCCGGTGGCCGCACCGTCTTGCTGCCCATACCGTTTTCACTGGTGCGCCGCAACCAGGTGGAAGTGCATGCCATCTATGCCCGCCATTTCGCGGCGGTGCCGGCACTGCGCAACCCCGACCAGATCACCAAACTGGAAGAGGAAAAAATCAGTGCCTACTACGGCGGCGGTACTTTGTACGCGGACGCCAGCCGCAGCGAACCCCTGATTTGAGCGTCCACGGACCCCTATTGCAGACTGAGAAGGAAAGACCATGACCGTAGAAAACCTCGGCCACGAATATGAGTTTGAACCGCAGTACGGGCTGCCCGAGCGTTTGCCCGCCGGTGAGCACATCGTGTGGCAAGGCTCGCCGGACGTGCGTGCCCTGGCGGTCTCGGCCTTTCATACCCGCAAGCTGGTCTTTTACTTCGGTCTGCTGGTGCTAGCCTGTGCATGGCCAGCGCTGGAGTCCGGCGCCGGCCCTATGGCGCTGCTGCTCTCGGTCAAGTGGATTCTTCCGCTGTCCCTCACCGGCCTGCTTTGCGTCTGGACCCTGGCCTGGATGACAGCGCGCACCACCGTCTATACGGTTACGAATAAGCGCATCGTGATGCGCCTGGGCATTGTGCTGACGGTGACCTTTAACCTGCCTTTAAAGCGTATTGCAGCGGCCGATGTGCGCGGCCTGGACGGCGGCTTTGGCGACATCAGCCTGGCGCTGCAAGGCGATGACCGCATCGCCTGGGTGCACCTGTGGCCTAGCGTGCGTCCGTGGCGCATCAATCAGCCCGAGCCTACTTTGCGCGCCATTGCCGATGTGCAAACCGTGGCCGCCCAAGTGCGCGATGCCTGGTCCCAAGCCACCGGCATGCAAGCCAAACCGGCGGTGCAAGAAAGCGCCAGCCGCCATGCCAGCCCTGAGCTGCAAGTAAGCCCCACATGAGCAGCTACACATTGGCCGATAAGCCCGCCAACCCCGCGCCGGACAGCTTCCCCAAATGGGTGCTGTACTGCGCAGGCGGCATTATTGCGTTTTCCTTGATTTCGGTTGGCCTTATCCGTATCACCGGCAACGGCCCGGACCAGCTTGCAGCTGCGCCCACGGTACAGCGTTCCTTGCTGTTTCAAGACCAGAAAGACCATGGCGTGCTGGTGGCCGATGGCCTAACCGGCGAGAAGCTGACGGTGCTCTACGGCGAACAAGGCTTTGTGCGCGGCGCGCTACGCGCCCTGACGCGCGAACGCCATGCCCGCGGTATCGGCTCGGACAAGCCTTTTGATCTGATTGCCCGTGTCGATGGCCGGGTCACTCTGATGGATCCCACCACGGGCCAACGTGTCGATCTAGAATCATTTGGGCCGACCAATACGGCTGAATTTGCCCGTTTTTTGGCGATGCAGCCTGAATAAATATAACCCTGACTTGGAGCAATTGCATGCAAGCGACCCCGTCCATCGATTCGGCAGAAAAAGCCTCCCAAAAAGCCGTGGAGAGCACCATGCTCAGCCCGCGCTTTTACACCACGGACTTTGCCGCGATGGACCGCCTTGACGTGTCCTCTATGCGCACCGAGTGGGACACGATGATGGCCGAGTACGAGGGCGATAACAACCACGACCACTTCCAACGCACCCCCGAATTTGCCAAGGAAGTGGCCGAGCGCTTTTCGCAAGTCAGCCCGGAGATGCGCCAGGAGTTTTTAGAGTTTCTTATCTCGTCCTTGACCTCCGAATTTTCTGGTTGTATTTTGTACAACGAGATTTTCAAAAACGTCGAAAACCCGGATATCAAGCAGCTCATGCGCTATATGGCCCGCGACGAATCGCGCCACGCCAGCTTTATCAACCAGTCGCTCAAAGACTTCGGCTTAGGGATCGACCTAGGCGACTTAAAGCGCACCAAGGCTTATACCTACTTCAAGCCCAAGTACATTTTTTACGCGACCTATCTTTCCGAAAAAATCGGCTACGCCCGCTACATCACCATCTTTCGCCAGTTGGAAAGACATCCGGACAAGCGTTTTCACCCCATCTTCCACTGGTTTGAGCGTTGGTGCAATGACGAGTTTCGCCATGGCGAATCCTTTGCGCTGATCATGCGCGCCAACCCGCATTTGCTGCGCGGCGGTAATGTCTTTTGGATTCGTTTCTTCCTGCTGGCGGTTTACGCCACCATGTATGTGCGTGACCACAGCCGCCCCATGCTGCACCATGAAATGGGTCTGGAGTCCACCACTTACGACTACGAAGTGTTTCGCATCACCAACGAGATCACGCGCCAGGTCTTCCCAGTGAGTCTGGACATCGACAACCCCGCGTTTCGCGAAGGGCTTGCGCATTTGTTCCATGTCCAAACCCAGATGGACAAAGCCAAAGCGCGTGGTGGCCTTATTGGCGCTTTGCAACGCGCGCGCTGGGCGGTTTCGGGCGCAGCCACCTTTGTGCGTCTGTACTTCATGCCGGTCCAACACCACAGTCTGCCCACGCAGGTGCGCATGGTCCCGGCCTGGTAAGGCCTGCACGCTAAGCGCTAAGAAAGCTGCGGATGAACGATGCCTCTGTTGCGCTCGGGTTTGCGATATTTATATGGTGGTTTAGCACCGGCATCGTCATCCTCCTCAACCGTATGTCGCGCACTACGGTAGTGCTCAGTTTGGCTTTATCTTCTTTGCTGGGCGTCGCGTCGCTGGTGGGGCTGGCCCATACCGCGCAGCAAACTGGTGTCGCCGGCGCTTACTGCGCATTTACCTGCGCGTTATTAGCCTGGGGTTGGAATGAGCTGAGTTTTCTTACCGGTTGGATCACCGGGCCGCGCACTACCGCGCTGCCATCAGGTGCTATCGGCTGGCAGCGTTTTGTCCAATCGCTACGCGCGGTGCTATGGCACGAGTTGGCGATTTTGCTGGTCGGGTGTGCCATCGTCGCTATCACTTGGGATGCGCCCAACCAGGTTGGCACCGGCACCTACTTGGTGCTGTGGATCATGCGTACCAGTGCCAAGCTCAATCTATTTTTTGGTGTGCGCAATTTAAGCGAAGAGTTCTTGCCCGCGCACCTGGCCTATCTGGAAAGTTTCTTCCGTCGCCGTCGTTTCAATGCTTTCTTTCCATTCGCCGTGGCCTTGGCCAGCAGCTGCTTGTGGTGGCTGGTCGCTTTTGCCTCCAGCCCCTTGACTAGTCAAGCGCAAGCCGTGGGCGCGGTGTTGGTGGGTACCATGTTGGCCTTGGCAATTTTGGAGCACTTCATGCTGGTGTTGCCGCTGGACACCACCGCCTTGTGGCGCTGGGCTTTGCGCAAGAAGAAGAGCGAAGACCACGCCTTTGATGCCCACGCCGCACCCGTGCTGGCGCCCACTTTGGACAAGCATGACAAACTATTTCAAATCCATTGACAGCATCGGTGACGGTGGCGGCGATGCTGGTGGCGGCACGCAGGGCCCCGCCTTGGTCAGCGGTGGCAAAGCGCCCACTGCCATCGTTATAGGCACCGGTTTTGGCGGTTTGGCCGCAGCCATACGCTTGTCGGTCAAAGGCTACCGCGTGCAGATGCTGGAAAAGCTAGACGCCCCCGGTGGCCGCGCCTATGTGCACAAGCAAGACGGCTTTACCTTTGACGCCGGCCCCACCATCATCACCTTGCCGCACCTGATCGAAGAGTTGTTCACCCTGTGCGGTAAGCGCATGCAAGACCATGTGGACTTGCGGCTGATGTCGCCTTTTTACCGCATTCGCTTTGACGACGGCACGCACTTTGACTACAGCAATGAAGACGAGTCCATGCTCGATCAAATCGCCAAGCTCAGCCCCGAAGATGTGCAAGGCTTCAAGGACTTAATGCAGGCCTCCGAGCGTTGCTTTCAGCTCGGCTTTCAAGAGCTAGGCATGATTCCTTTTGAGACCCTGGGCGATGTGGTCAAAGCCATGCCCAACCTGGCGCGCATGCAAGCCTGGCGTTCGATTTACAGCCTGGTCGCGCAGCACATCAAGCACCCCAAGCTGCGTATCGTCATGAGCTTTCATCCACTGCTCATCGGCGGCAATCCGTATTCGGTCACTTGCGTGTACGCGCTCATCCATGCACTCGAGCGGCGCTGGGGCGTGCATTCGGCCATGGGTGGTACGGGCGCTATCGTGCGTGAACTGGTCAATTTGCTGCAGGCGCGCAATGTTCCTATTCGCTACAACACACCGGTGACCCGCATACGCGTCGAAGGCGGTCGTGCCAAGGGCGTGGAGCTGGCCAGCGGCGAATTTATCCCCGCCGACATCGTGGTCAGCAATGGCGACGCGGCCTGGACTTATCGGCACCTTGTGGAGCCGCAACACCGCAAGCATTGGACGGATAAGCGCATTGCCAAGGGCAAGTATTCTTCCGGCCTGTTTGTCTGGTACTTTGGTACCGACCGCCAATACCACGATGTGCCGCACCACATGATGGTGCTGGGCCCGCGCTACAAAGGCTTGCTGCAAGACATTTTCAAAAACCACACGTTGTCCAAAGACTTCAGCCTGTACTTGTACCGGCCCACTGCCACCGACCCGTCGTTGGCCCCGCCCGGATGCGATAGTTTTTATGCGCTGTCCGTCGTGCCCAACCTGAGCAGCGGCACCGACTGGGCCGCCGTCACCGAGCAATACCGCGACGCGATTGCCACCGCTTTGCAAGAGAGCGTGCTGCCCAATTTGAAGCAGCATGTGGTGTCTTCTAAAGTGACTACGCCGCAAGATTTTCAGGATCGTTTGTGGTCCTACAAAGGCGCGGGTTTTGGGTTGGAGCCCATCCTCACGCAAAGCGCTTGGTTTCGGCCGCACAACCGGTCTGAAGACGTGCAAGGTTTGTTCATAGTCGGTGCCAGCAGCCAACCCGGCGCGGGCGTGCCCAGCGTGTTGATGTCCGCAAAAATGCTTCAAGAGGTGGTGCCCAATGTCACAAGCTTTGCCTGAAAACCATTCCGTTGCCATTCCCAAGGCCTACGACCTGGAGGCTTGCCGCGAGCTGATGCGCGGCGGCTCTAAATCGTTTTTTGCGGCCTCCAAGCTGCTGCCCACACGCTTGCGGCCACCGGCTACTGCGCTGTATGCCTATTGCCGTTTGGCCGACGACGCTATCGACCTGGGCCAGGACCCCAAGCTGGCGATGCAAGACCTGCAACAGCGCCTGGACGACATTTACGAAGGCCGCCCCGGCACCATGGACGCTGACCGGGCGCTGGCGCATGTGGTGCACCGCTACGGCATACCGCGTGGTTTGCTCGATGCATTGCTAGATGGCTTTTTGTGGGACACCCAAGACCGCCGTTACGAAACCCTGGCCGACGTAGAGGCCTACGGCGCCCGCGTAGCCGGCACCGTCGGCGCCATGATGTCCATCATCATGGGCGCATCCACCGACACCGCCATTGCCCGCGCTTGCGAAATGGGCGTGGCCATGCAACTCACCAATATCGCCCGCGACGTGGGCGAGGACGCGCGCAATGGCCGCTTGTACCTGCCACGCGCCTGGTTCCGCGAAATCGGCATGGACGCTGATGCCTGGATTGCTAATCCGGTGTTTGATGCCCGCATTGCCGGCTTTACCCAGCGCCTGTTGCTGCGCGCCGATGTGCTTTACCGCCGCGGCGAATTTGGCCTGGCCGAGCTACCTTGGGACTGCCGCCCCGCCATCCAAGCGGCGCGCTTGGTGTATGCCGAAATCGGTAAACAGTTAGAGCGCGAAGGCCTTAACTCCATAGACCGCCGCACCGTGGTTTCCACCAGCCGCAAACTTGCGTTGATTGCGCGCGCTGCCTCGGTGGCGTTCAAAGCCCCGGCCATGCCGGCGGTGGCCATCAGCCCGGTGCCCGCGATTGCGTTTTTGGTCGATGTGGTCAGTCGCGACCGCCGCCCCAGCCACGACAACAAACCCTGGACCCTACCCAAGCGCAGCTTCGACCAGCGCGTGGAATGGATGGTGGACTTGTTCGGGCGCCTGGAGCAACGCGAGCGGATCAATCGCTAAAGCACCGTGTCGCTCAAGCTCGTCGAGGTGCTGGTACTGGTATGCGCAGGGGCCTTGTTCGTGTGGTGGCAAATGCGTGATTTGCGCATTGCGCGCGAGCAAACGCGTCAGCAACGCCAAGCTGAGCAGGCTGCGAAAGCTGCAGATGAGGCGCAAGCCGAATCCGATGCTTCAGTGAGCAAACAAAGCGCAAGCGCACAGGACGGAGCGCCGCATGCACCCTGAGCTCAAAGTCATCCACTTGGTGTGTGCCGCGCTTTTTTTGGGCAATGTCATCGTCAGCGGCGTGTGGGCGCTGCTGGCCGAACGCACGCGCAACCACGCCATCATCCAGTTCAGCAACACCATGGTGCTGATTACCGATGCACTATTTACCCTGACCGGTGCAATTGGCGTGGTCTGGACAGGCCACGGCATGGCGGTGCATTTTGATGGCGGCGCGGGCCACCCCTGGATACAGTGGTCGTACGGCTTGCTGAGTTTTTCCGGGCTGATATGGCTGCTGGTGTTGGTGCCTATCCAGCTTAAGCAACGCGCCTTGCTGCGCGCCAGCGATACCGTGGGCGAAGACTACTGGCGCCTCTCGCGCATTTGGCAAATCGCAGGCGCGATAGCCACCGTGCTGCCGCTGCCGATTGTGTATTTCATGGTCAACAAATCGGTTTAAGCGTGGCATCTTCCACCTCAACATTCAAGGGCCAGGTCGTCCTCATCACCGGCGCGGCATCGGGCATAGGCGCGGCCACGGCCTTAGAAGTGTTGGCTCAAGGCGGCGTGCCGGTCTTGGTGGACTGCGATGCCGAACCCCTGGCCGCCATGGCGGCGCGTTGCGGCGGCACCGTTTTGAACCTGGTGGCCGATGTGACCGACTTGCCCGCCATGGAGCACGTGGCCGCGCAAACCCTGGCGCGCCATGGGCGCATTGATGTGGTGTTTGCCAATGCCGGTGTGGCCGCCTTCGGGCCGCTGGCGTTGGTGGACCCGCAGGCCTGGAAGCGTTGTGTAGAGGTCAATGTGTTTGGCGTGTTCAACACCGTGCGCGCCGCGCTGCCTGCGGTCATGCAAGCGCGCGGCTATGTGCTGATCAATGCCTCGGTATCGTCGTTTGCGCACCCGCCGGTCATGTCTGCCTATGCGGCCAGCAAATCAGCGGTGGAGGCCATGGGCAACTCCTGGCGCATCGAGCTGGCTTCGCATGGGGTAGACGTGGGCGTAGTGCATGCCGGCTGGGTCAGCACGCCGCTTGTCACCGAGGGCGCGCTGCACCCCGGCTTTGTGCGCCTGCGCGCCACCATGCCCGGCCCGCTCAATAGCGAAACATCGCCACAAGACGCCTCCCGCGCTATCGTGCGCGGCATGCAAGCACGCAAAGGCCGCATCTGGATACCCGGCTGGCTGCGCATCCTCTACGCCCTGCGCGCACTGCTGCACCTACCCTTCGCCGAACGCGAACTACGCCGCGCCGCGCCGGAGATTGAGGCGATTTATATCGAGGGACTGGAAGCAGAAGGGGCGCTGGCTTCGTCGTTTGGGCCTCGGGAGAGGGAGAGGACGCTGGCGCGGGGGCGGGGGGAATAATCCCACCTTCGGGTATGTATCCTATTTGTTACATTCGAGGCTATGCGGGCGTGATGCACTAGGGAATTGTTCGATCTTTGCTGACTTGAGGAATGAGCAATGGGCAAAATTCAACTGAAACAATGGGACAGCGCAGAGCACCTCAAAACGGAAGAAGACATGGCGCAGTACCTGGATGCCTGTCTGCAAGAGGCTGGCTCGGATGCTGCATTTCTTGCCAAAGCCCTAGGCAATATTGCGCGGGCTAAAGGTATGTCTCAACTTTCACGCGACACCGGACTCGGGCGCGAAAGTTTGTACAAAGCCTTGTCGGGCGAAGGTAACCCCAGCTTTGTCACCATACTGAAAGTGACTAATGCGCCGGATATACGCTTGCATGCGCAGGCGGCGCAATGAGTGTCTAGCTACAAATTTAGCGTTGCTTACACCAATATTTCCGTTCTGTGGACGAGGAGCATCGGGTCCACTTAAAACCGCCAGCCATTGATAGCCTATTTGCTGCTACGGCCGCGCAGCATGGCCTGAGCATGGTCACGCGCAACACGCGGGATTTTGCTGCTCTGGATTTGGATGTGAGTAATCCTTGGATTAACTAGCCGTACCCAGACAACGCTAAGTCCGCGCGTTTTCCAAAAACACGCTCATGAGAAAGCACCGCATCTGTAGCGCAGGCGACACCTTCCTAAGCTTCGCCTTAGACCAAGCTTGCTAATCTTCGGTCCATGAAGATTTCAGAGCTTGCCAAGCGAACCGGTGTCTCCACCCACGCCTTGCGCCACTACGAGCGCTTGGGGCTTTTGGAGCCGGTGCGCCATGCCAATGGCTATCGCGACTACACCGAAGCCATGCGGCGCGAAGTTGTCTTCATTGCCATGTCGCGCAAGATCGGCTTTTCATTGGCTGCGATTGCCGAGCGGCTACCCGCCTACCGCGCCGGGCGGCTGCGCAACGCGGATATGGTGGAGGCTTTGGAGCTGCGTGTTGCAGAAATAGATAAAGAGTTGGACGCACTCGCGGCCCTGCGCGCGCAAGCTATTTCTTATAAGCAGGTGTTGCAAAAGCCACCGTCAAAAAAGACGGTGGCAAGCGCCACTTCCCACCCACCACGCAAACGGAGTATGCAATGAGCAAAGGTGCTACAGACACGAACCCTGGTTTTAAAGCCTTGGAGCGCATGGTGCTGTCCATGCCCATGGCGCGCACGCTGGGTTTACGGTTCAATCGCATAGCGCCATCCGAGGTGGAGCTTGAAATTCCCGTCCAGGACGCCTTTACTTTTCGGCCTGGCCAGCTGCAGGCGACGCCAGTATTTGCCATTGCGGACTTTGCGGCGGTGGCCGCTGCTGGCACCACGCTCCAACCCGGCTGGGTCAATGCCACTATCGATGCCACCCTCAAACTGATCGCTCCCGCGCAAGGGGTTGCATTGCGCGCCAGAGGGCGGGTGATTGACGCTGGCAAGCTTCTGACGATTTGCGCCGCCGATGTGTACGCCGTGGCCGAAGACGGAAGCGAGACGCTGTGTGCAACGCTCTTAGGCACCGCGCGCAATATCGATATGAATCCGAAGCCGCAGTCAAT
>CAMATX010000072.1 GCA_945861345.1 Comamonas sp. lk | reverse complement strand
GGGCTGACCAAATCGCTGGGCAAAGAATTGGCCCAAAAGAATGTACTGGTCAACGCCATTACGCCCGGCGCGGCCAAGACAGATATCTTTGACCAAATGACGCAGCAGCAAATCGACTACATGTTGTCCAAAATGCCCATGGGCCGCTTCTTGCAGGTGCAAGAGGTGGCCGCCATGGTGGCCTGGTTAGCCTCGGACGATTGCTCCTTCACCACCGGCGGCGTATTTGATATTTCGGGCGGTCGGGCGACGTACTGAGCGCCGCCGACAGGCGCACGCATGTGCGCCCTATGCGCGTAAACCCTTAGTCAACAAAGTCCTGCCCATCGTCCGCATGGACGATGAGTGCCACGGCCTCGCTTCCTAGACTGGCATTTACACACCGCCAGGACTGGAGCAGCTATGTTGAAGCGTAATTGGCCCTTGATCGTACTCACGCTGATCGCCACCGTGCAGTTCTTCGATCGGGCCATGATGGTCATCGTCATTGAGCCCATCAAACAAGAATTTGGCCTGAGCGACTCCCAGTTGGGCATGGTCTCGGGGCTGAGCTATGCCGCCGCTTTTGCCCTTGCCGGCGTTCCCTTGGGCTGGCTGGCCGACCGCGTGAACCGGCGCAACTTGCTGGCGGCGCTGTTGGCGCTGTGGAGCGGCTTTGTATTGTTGGCCGGCGGCGCGGGCAGCTTTGTGGGACTGATCGCCGCGCGCATTGGCATTGGCGCCATGGATGCGGGCGGCCAGCCCTGCTCCGTGTCCATCATCTCTGACCTGGCGAGCCGCGAAAAACGCGCTGGCGCAGTGGCTATTTTTTATGCCGGCGTGCCCTTGGGCATGCTGCTGGGCTTTATGGGCGGCGGCCTGATTGCGGCCAACTATGGCTGGCGCACCGGCTTTTTTGTCGCCGCCGTACCTGGCCTGCTGCTGGCAGCGCTGCTGTGGTTTACGGTGCAAGAACCGGCGCGCGGCGCCACCGAACAGGCCAGCACCGAGCCTGCGCAAAGCGCCCCCAGCCTGGGTGAGTCTTTGCGCTTTATGCTGGGCCAGCCCTCGCTGCGCATGGTGATTTTGGGCAGCATCTTGGTGACTTCCACCTCCTCAGCCATGATGAGCTGGATTGGCTCTTTGCTGATCCGCACCCACCAACTCTCCCTGCCCGAAGTGGGCATCATGACCTCGCTGTGCATGGGCGGCTTTGGCGCCATTGGTACGGTGTACTTCGGACGCCTGGCCGACCGCCTGGGCGCCCAGTCCATGCGCTGGCAGCCGCAGCTCATGGCTGCGGGGGCTGCCTGGATCGCCGTTTTTGGCGCCGCCGTCTGCCTGCTGCCGTCCGTGGCGGGCGTGGCCGTGGCGCTGGCGCTGTTTGCCGCTGGCGTAGCAGGCTTAAACGGACCGACCTACGCCCTCACCCAAAGCCTGGTGCAGGTGCGCATGCGCGGGGTGTCCATGTCGGTGCTGGTGGTCTTGCTCAACTTGATCGGCGTGGGCCTGGGCCCGACCATTGCCGGCGTGCTCAGCGATGTGTTCTCGGTGCAGTACGGGCCCGACTCGGTGCGCTGGGCCATGGCTTGCGTGCTGGTGCTCAACATCCCGGCCATCTTTATTTTCGCCCGTGCCGCCCGCAATATTGAAACCGATTTGGCCCGGGCCCAGCAATGACACACCCCCGACTACTTGACCCATATGGAGACTGAAGTACGTAAAAACCCTCCCCTTACTTTTTACAACACTCTCGTCCACTTGGACGATGCCCGGACCCCCAGCGGCGCCTACATTGCAACTACCAGCAGGGCTGCCATAACCATTTTTTAGGAGACATCAATGAAAAAAGCACAGAAAAATCGCCTCTTCATGCGCGCCGTACCGCTGGCTATCGCGGCAGCCTTTGCGCCCAGCGTATGGGCCCAGGCCGCCTTGGAAGAGGTCGTGGTGACCGCCCAGCGCCGCGCGGAGCGCCTGCAGGACATCCCGCTGTCGATTACGACCATCACGGGCGCGGACATGGAGCAGCGCGGCATGGAAGGCGCCGCCAGCCTGCGCGGCGCAGTACCCAACTTGAACATGGCGCCCGCGCCTGTTTCCGGCCTGATCGGCGCGGTCGGTATGCGCGGTATGTCGGCAGGCCAACCTTCGATTTGGCAAGACCCTGCAGTAGGCATTTACGTCGATGGCGTGTTTGTTGGGAAAAACCAAGGCATCTTGTCTGACCTGGTTGACATTGATCGCCTGGAAGTTTTGCGCGGACCCCAAGGCACCTTGTTTGGCCGAAATACCCAGGCAGGCGCCATCAATTTTGTGACCCGACGTCCTTCGGGCACTTTCATGGGCAACGTCAGCGTTGAAATGGGCGACTATGGCCGCCACATCGAGCGCGTCTCGGTAGATCTGCCCAAAGCAGACATGCTTAGCGTGAGCGTAGCGGCCCGCAATGAAAAGCAAAACGGCTTTATTACCAACGACAAAGGCCAATCTTGGGGTGACAAAAACCGCCAAGGTCAGCGCCTGGCTTTGCGCTTAGAGCCTAGCAAAAATACTGTCATCGACTATTCCTATGACCGCACCGACATTGACGAAGGGCCACAGGTCGGCTCTTTGATCGCCTCGACCGGCTACTTGGGCGGCTATGCGCCGTCCGTCCAGGCCGCCAACTCCTATGGCTTCTTCCAGAACGGCTTGCCTGCAGCATACGGCGGCACACCGGCCAACGCGCTGGGACTCAATATCAAGCCCTACGCGAACCCGGATTACCCCACCACGCTCAGTGGCAATGGCAATTTGTACCAACGGCTAGGCCTCACTGGTAACACCTTTAGCATCAGCCATAAGCTCGATGGCGCCAACAGCCTCAAGTACATCTATGGTCAGCGCAAAATGGTTTATGGCGATCGTGGTGATTACGACCAAACTCCCGTTAACGCCTTTGCCGGCCAACGCGATACCAACTACACCACAACGTCCCACGAAGTGCAGTTGACGGGCAGCGCCGCTGCGATGAAGTACGTCGCCGGCATTTATTTGTTCAGCGACGACGGCACAACCTTGGCGCGCCAAAGTGGTGGGTTTTACTCCTTCATGGCCACCTATCCCATGTACAAGCTGACCAACTTCACGGTCACCAGCGACGCCCAGGCGGTGTTTGGACAGTTGGATTACGACCTCAGCAAACAAACCACGCTGACCGGTGGCTTGCGCTGGACATCGGAGAAAAAGGGCGTGCGCGCATGGCGCTTTAACTCCAATGCCAATTTTGATCCTGTGACGTCGACGATGGACCTGAGCGCCGACCAAACTTTCTCGGCTATGACGCCTAACGTGGCCCTGGTCCATAAAATTGACGCCAACACCAATGTATTCGCCCGTGTTGCCAGCGGCTTTAAGAGCGGCGGCTATCCGGCCGAGGCACCGGTTACTGCGCTTGGCGGCCCCACCTCACCGTTCCTGCCCGAACGCTCCACCAGCTACGAAGTGGGAACCAAAATGGGCTTGATGGGCGGCAAAGCACAGCTGAACATCACCGGTTTTGTGACCAAGATAACCGACATGCAAATGAGCTTGCTGCCCCCGGGCTCTGGCTCACCGACCATGGTCAACGCCGGACAAGCGACCACCAAGGGCCTGGAAGTCGAAGCCCAATTGCGTCCCACCACAGGCACACGCCTGTACGCAAGCTACGGCTACTTGGATGCAACTTTGGACCAGTACAACACCTTTGGACCGACAGGCCAAGTTATTGACGCTGCCTCCAACACGGTGATGCCTGGTGCGCCGAAAAATACGCTTAACCTCGGTGCCGACGTGCTTTTGGGAACGACCAGCCTGGGTTCATTGCGCGGCATTGTGGATATGCGCTATGTGTCGACCCGCTACACCTACGCTGCCCAGATCGACCCGATGGCTGCCAACGCTGCGATCGGAAACTCGGCTGCCGAATCCACGATGCCGGCACTCACAACCGTCAACGCACGCTTGCTGCTGTCTGACGTCAATGTGGGCGGACCGGGTACCGGCAGCGTCTCCTTGTGGGTTAAAAACATGTTTGACGAGCGCCAGTTGGTGGCCCACATGGATGTTGGCGGCTTCTACCAAGTCGGCTACTGGAGCGACCCCCGTACCATCGGTGTGAACTTCAATTACCGCTGGTAATTGGCAGCTGTGCCCACGCCCGCTTGGGCCGTGGGCGCGCAGTCGCTATGTAAAATGCGCTGCTGTATCTTGTTTTTCACACAAGGTCAGCAGCGTTTTTTTATCCCAAAGCGCCGGCTCTAAAAGGCCGTAGCGCTTGTTTTTTTGGGCGCATATCTTGCAAAACACATCCCGCTTTGGCGCAGGCTTGCGCCTGGTTTTTCTGTCCTTCGCGCTGCTTTGCGGCAACGCAGCAATTTCTGCCGATGAAGGCGTTCGCCCCGACGTGGCCAAATTGCTGATAAAAGCGCAGGAGTTGCATAGCCAAAAGCAATATGCACAAGCCTTGGCCCACATTGCCGAAGTGGACAAATTTGCCCCATCCAATGCGCTGGAGCGTTTTCACACCGAGCGTATGCGCGCCATGGTGCTCCTATCCAATAATGAACAAGCCGGTGCTGCACAGGCCTTGGAAGCCGCCTTGGACAGCGAGCGCGGTGAGGCCGCAGACCGCATGGCCATCATGGAAAACCTGGTGCTGGTGCTCTACCGCGCTACTGCCTACGAAAAATCGGCCCTCTGGGCTGAGCGTTACCTCGCGCAGGGCGGCACCAACGCTGGTATCGCCAATGTGCAGATCCAGGCGCTCTACCTTTCCAAGCAATACCCCAGCGCGGCCAAGTTGCTGGACAAACAAGTCACGGAGACCATCACGGCCAAACGGGCGCCCACCGACGTGCAACTGCGTATGCTGGCTAGCGCTTACCAACAAAGCAAAGACGACGCCAATTACCTCAAAACGGCCAAGATCATCGCCCGCTTCTACCCCAAGCCTGAAATTTGGCAAGAGCTGATCTACCGCGTACTGGCCCGCAACGACTTTCCCGATGCCTTGGAGACCGACAGCAACCGCTTGCTGCGTGCCACCAAGTCGCCCATCAAAACGGCCGAGCTGATGGAGCAAGCCCAATTGACGCTCAAGACAGGGTATGCCGGCGAGGCTTTTGACATTCTCTCGGGCGTAGACCGCAAAGACGCCAGCATCCCCGCAAGTGAACTCACCCGTCTGGACCAAATGCTCGCCAAGGTCACCCGCATGCGCCAAGAAGATGAGGCCGGACTGGGCAGTCTGGACGCCCGCATGGACGCGGCCAAAGACCCCAATTTGCTGGTCAACGCCGCCCTGAGCCTGTCCTTTTTAGGCCAGCATACGCGGGCCATCGCCATGATAGACAAAGCGCTGGCCAAGCCCACCTTGCGCCAGGCAGAGATAGCCAAGCTGCGCAAAGTCTATGTCCTGGTGCGCGCCGACAAGCGTGAAGACGCGCTGGCGCTGTTGGACGCGATCACGGGCACAAGCCCCGAAGCCGAACTGGCTGGCCTGTGGCGCCTATTTCTGCAAAGCAGCACCGAGGTCGCCAAGCAGTAGAGGATACCTAGCCCGTCAGACTGCCGCCCTTGAGCACGGTTTGGTTGACGGTGTCGCCCTCGCTGTGGGCATCGGGCTGGTTGAAGGTGACGCGCTGGTTTACCCGGCGGTGCGGCCAGTAATCGGCTAAAGCGTAATGCTGGGTGCTGCGGTTGTCCCACACGGCGATGGCACCGGCCTCCCAGGCGTGGTGAATCATGAACTCGGGCTTTTTGAGCCATTGCATCAAGAAGTGCAGCACGCCCGCAGCCTCTTCGCGGTCCACACCGAGGATTTTGCGAGTGAAGTCGGCATTCACAAAAATGCATTTACGGCCCGATCCCGGGTGCAAGCGCACCACCGGGTGGATCACCGGCTTGAAGGCCCGAATTGCATTGACCAAGGCTTCCTCGCCGGCGCGCCCTAGCGCGTCCCGAAAGCCCGAGGTCTCCCAGGTGTGCTCGGCACTGAGCGTCTCCAAGTAGGTTTGCATCGCGGGCGAAAGCCATTCATAGGCCTTGCTGGTGCTGATCCAGCAGGTGTTGCCACCAGCCGGAGGGATCTCGGTAATCTGGATGGCCGTGCCCAGTGGGGGGTGGGGCTTCCAGCTGATGTCGGTATGCCAGCTGTCAATCGAGGGCGGGCGGGCGCGGTCGGACACAATCATCTCCAACTCGGGGACGCCAGGCATGCGGTCAAAAAACGAACCCTGTGACACCGGTCCGAATACGCGGGCCAGCGCCACATGCTGCTGGGGCGTGATGGTTTGGGGTCGAAAGAAAATCACCTCGAAGTCGTCCAAAGCCTGGCGCAGTTCGGCCTCGACTTGCGGGGTGAAGGGCTGCGTCAGGTCCACATCCTCGATCCAGGCCGCGAAGTTGGGCATACGCGGCACCGGGCGGATATGGTGGTAGCGCGCGGAGATGTCGATCAGCTCCATTTCACGGGAATTGGCCATGGTTTGCCCCTATGTGGTGTGGTGGGTTAGACAATATTGAATTGGCGCCATTGGAGCGGATCAGCCGGCCAATAGCAATAGTCTTTTTGGACGATTGAGCCGCCCTGCCCGGTGCCTATGCTTCGTACCCAGAGGCAGAGGCCTTTTCTCACGATATAGGAGTAGGTATGCGACTGAAGAACAAAGTAGCGCTGGTCACCGGCGCCGGACAAGGCATGGGCCGCGCCATTGCGCGCCGTTTTGCCGCCGAAGGTGCCACCGTGGTGGCGCTGGACGTCAACCTGGAGGCAGCGCAAGAGACGCTGGCTGGCCTAGGTGGCAAGAGCATCGCCCGCAAAGTCAATATCGCCAACAGCGCCGAAGTGGCCGCCTTGGTCGCCGAGGTGATGGACAGCCTGGGCAGCGTGGACGTGCTGGTCAATAACGCGGGCGTGGGCTCGGTCGACGCATTTGCCGACATCCCTGATGCTACTTGGGAGCGCGTCATTGGCGTGAACCTCACGGGCGCTTTTTACTGCGCCCGCGAAGCGGTGCGTGCCATGCAAAAAGCAGGCACGCAGGGCGTGGTCATCAATATCGCCAGCACCGCCGCTGTTTCAGGCGACGGTCCGGCGCACTACTGCGCCTCTAAAGCCGCCCTGATGGGCCTGACGCGCAGCATGGCCAAGGAACTGGCCAAACAAGGCATTCGGGTCAACACCCTGGTGCCCGGCCCGACCAACACGCCGATGATGCAAAGCATCCCGCAGGAATGGACCGACGCCATCATCAAAGGCGTGCCCATGGGCCGCATGGCTGAGCCCGAAGACATTGCCGATGTGGCCTTGTTTTTGGCCAGCGACGACAGCCGCTTTGTCACAGGCCAAAACCTGGCCGTGAACGGCGGCAGCGCCTTTATTTAAGTTAGGAGACAGCATGGCACACGGTCGATTGGACAACAAAGTCGCCTTCATCACCGGCGGGGGCAGCGGCATTGGCGAAGCCACTGCGCTGCGTTTTGCCGAGGAAGGCGCCCACGTCGTCGTCTGCGGGCGCCGCATGGAGCCTTTGGCACAGGTGGTGGCGCGCATCGAGGCCGCTGGCGGCCAAGCGCGCGCCATGCAAGTGGACGTCTCGGACGAGGCAGCACTGACCAGCGCCATCGAAAAAACGGCTACCGAGCTGGGCGGCTTGGATATTTTGGTCAACAACGCCATGGCCTACAGTTGGGGCACGATTGACGCCACCAGCACCGCCGATTGGCACAGCAACTTTGCCACCTCGGTAGACGGCACCTTTTGGGGCACGCGTGCCGCCATGAAGTTCATGAAATCCAAGGGCGGCTCCATCATCAATGTGTCCTCGATTTGCGGGCTCTTGGGTACGCATTCCATGGCGGGCTACTCGGCAGCCAAGGCAGCCATCATTAACTTTAGCCGTGCCGCCGCCGCCGAGGGGGCCAGCAACGGCATCCGGGTCAATGTGGTGATCCCGGCCGTCGTTGAAACCCCCGCCACCGCTGGCATGCTCTCGGACGCGGGAGCGCGCCAAAACACCGAAAAACTCATTCCCATGGGCCGTGTCGGCCAGCCGCGCGAACTGGCCAACGCCATTTTGTTTCTGGCCAGCGACGAGTCCAGCTACGTTACCGGCGCTGCCCTGCCCGTCGACGGTGGCCGCTCGGCCGTACTGACCACTGCGCTGTGAGCCAGCCTACGCCCGCCTGGCCGGCCACACTGGAAGAACGCGTCGACCGCCTGGAATCCTTAGACGCCATCCGCCAAATGGCGGGTAAATACGCACTGTCCTTGGATATGCGCGACATGGACGCGCACGTCAACCTGTTCGCCCCTGACATCCGGGTGGGTAAGGACAAAGTGGGGCGTGAACATTTCAAAGCCTGGCAAACCGACACCCTGCGCGACCAATTTACCGGCACCTCGCACCACTTGGGCCAGCACATCATCGAATTTGTGGACGCGCACCATGCCACCGGGTTGGTGTACTCCAAAAACGAACACGAGTGCGGCGCCGAGTGGGTGATCATGCAAATGCTGTACTGGGACGATTACGAGCGCATCGACGGCCAGTGGTTTTTCCGCCGCCGCCTGCCCTGCTACTGGTATGCCACTGACCTGAATAAGCCGCCCCTGGGCGACATGAAGATGCGCTGGCCCGGCCGCCAGCCCTACCACGGCACGTTTCACGACCTGTTTCCGAGCTGGAACGAGTTTTGGGCAGAGCGCCAGGACAAAGACAGCCTGCCCCAAGTGGCAGCACCGGCGCCGCTGGAGCAGTTTTTGCGCACCATGCGCCGGGGCACGCCCACGCCCAAGATCCGGGTGCGCTGAGATGGACAAATTGTTTAGCCCACTGCAGCTGGGCGCCCTGCACCTGCAAAACCGCATCGTCATGGCACCCATGACGCGCAACCGCGCCGAGCCCGATGGCTGCGCCAATGCCCTGATGGCCCAGTACTACGGCCAGCGCGGCGATGCCGGCCTGGTCATCGCCGAAGGCACCTGGCCCAGCGCCGACGGGCAGGCCTATTGCCGCCAACCGGGCATTGCCAACGAGGCGCACGTCCGGGCCTGGACGCCGGTGTGCGCCGCGGTGCACGCGCGTGGCGGCCTGATCGCCCTGCAAATCATGCACGGCGGGCGCATTGGCAGTGTGCACATCAAAGGTACGGGCAGCCGCAGCGTTGCGCCTTCGGCCCTGCAGGCGCAGGGCGAGGTGTTTACCGACCGCAGTGGCATGCAAGCCTATGACCTGCCCGAGGCGCTCAGCACCGAGGAGGTGCGTGCGGTCATCGCCGAGCATGGCGCAGCAGCCAAGCGGGCCCGCGAAGCCGGATTTGACGCCGTGGAGCTGCATTGCACCAGCGGCTACCTGCCTATGCAGTTTTTGTGCTCGGGCACCAATGTGCGCACCGACGCCTACGGGGGCGACGCCGCCGCGCGCGCGCGCTTTGCCATCGAGTGCCTGCAAGCCATAGGCGCAGCCATCGGCATCGACCGGGTGGGCTTGCGCATCAACCCGGGCAACACCTTTAACGACACCTCGGACAACAACTCCGCAGCCACCCACGCCACTTTGCTGGGCCTGGCGGCACCGCTGGGCTTGGCTTATGTGCATGTGATGCGCGCGCCCCTGCCTGAGATCGACGCCTTTGGCATGGCTGCGCAGGTTCTGCCCAGGCGACTGATTCTTAACGACGGCTTTGGCCCGGACACCGTCGCCCCGGCGCTGGAGCAATTCCCGGGCGCAGCGCTGTCCTTTGCGCGGCACTTTGTGGGCAACCCCGACCTGGTGCAGCGCCTGCGCCAGAGCCTGCCCCTGGCGCGTTTTGACCGCAAAACCTTGTACACACCGGGTGCCGCTGGTTACACCGACTACCCCTTGGCCTGACACCGAACCAGAGGCAGAGCCTGTCCCTGGCACCTGCACTTCGCGTTAGTCCCAACGGACGATGTTTTAAAACACCCCGTCCACCCACAATCGGCCTCTAATCGGGCCTCTTGTGTGCAGGGCCTGGGAGTGTGCCCATGATGACTATTTCCGGACTCGCCTATGTGGTGGCCCAATCGACCGACCTGGCCCGCTGGACCACCTACGCCCACGAGGTCCTGGGCATGATGACCGAGGCAGCACCTGACGGCGGTCTGTACCTGCGCATGGACGAGCGCCAGTTCCGCATCGCCGTGCAGTCCGGAGCGCGCGACAGCTATGTCTGCTCTGGCTGGGAAGTGGCCAACCAGGCCGCCTTTGAGCAAGCTATTGCCACCTTGGAGCAGCACAAAGTGCCCTTTGAGCGCGGCGACGCGGCCCTGTGCGCGCTGCGCAAAGCCAATGGCCTGGTGCGCTTTAGCGACCCCTCGGGCAACGGCCATGAGGTGATTTGGGGTTTTCAGTCGGACTTCGCGCATTTCAATTCGCCTGTGGGCGTGCAGCGCTTTGTCACCGGCTACATCGGCATGGGCCACACCGTGCTGCCGGCCGAGGCTTTTGCGCAAACCCACCAGTTCGTCACCGAGGTGATGGGCTTTGGCTTGTCGGACATGTTTAACTTCAAACCCGCAGGTGACGCGGGGCCGACGCTGCCGATTTATTTTTACCACTGCAACAACGGGCGCCACCACAGCCTGGCGATTGCAGGCTTTTCCGTGGAGAGTGGCTGTGTGCACATCATGGTCGAGGTGCCCGACGTACCCGAAGTGGGCCGAGCGCTGGACCGCATGCGCACCCACAAGGTAACGCAAACGGCCACTCTGGGCCAGCACAGCAATGACAAGATGATCTCGTTTTACATGCGCTGCCCCTCCAACTTTGACATCGAATACGGCTGCGGTGGCGCGGTGCACGATTGGCAGTCGCATATCGCGCACGAGTTCACCCGCGTCAGCCTGTGGGGCCACGACTTCAGCATTGGCCAAGCGGCCCCGGCCAAAGACTGAACACCCATGAGCGCTAGCAACAAACTCATGCAGGCCCGCGATGTCGTGGCCACGCTGCGCGACGGCATGACCATCGGCATCGGCGGCTGGGGCCCCCGGCGCAAGCCCATGGCCCTGGTGCGCGAAATACTGCGCAGCAATCTGCGTGACCTGACCATCGTGAGCTACGGCGGCGCCGATGTAGGCATGCTGTGCGCAGCGGCCAAGGTCAAGAAACTGGTGTTTGCCTTTGTGTCATTGGACTTTATTCCCCTGGAGCCTTACTTTCGTATTGCCCGCCAAAGCGGCGCCCTGGAAGTCATGGAGATAGACGAAGGCATGCTGATGCTGGGCCTGCAAGCGGCAGGCATGCGCATACCGTTTATTCCCACGCGCATTGGCCTGGGCACCGATGTGCTCCAGCGCAACCCCGGCATCGCCTTGGTGGACTCGCCTTACGATGCACGCCAATGGGTCGCCATGCCGGCTTTGCCCTTAGACGCAGCCTTGCTGCACGTCGACCGGGCCGACCTGCGGGGCGTTTGCCAAGTCAAAGGTCCGGACCTGTACATGGACGCCCTCTATGCCCGCGCCGCGACCCACACCTATGTCAGCTGCGACGAGTTGGTCGACAGCAGCTACTTTGCCCAAGGCGACGAAGCACGCTATGTGTTCTGGGAACGGGCGCAGACCACCGGTGTGGTGCATATCCCGGGCGGCGCACACCCCAGTTCGTGCGCGCCACTGTACGGCTTTGACACGGCGCATTTCAAGGAATACGCCGCCAGTGCCAAAGACCCCGAAGGCTGGAGCAACTACACGCAGCGCTATGTGCACTGCGACGCCGACGAGTATTTGCAGCGCGTGGGCGGACTGCAGGCGGTGCAAAAGCTGCCCTTGCCGGTATTTTGAGGATGGCCCCGATGCAAGAATTTACCCTGGTTGACCGTGTCATCTGCGCCGCTGCCCGCGCCTGGGCGCAGGACGGCGAAGTACTGGCCACGGGCATAGGCATCGTGCCGCGCCTGGCCGCTTCGCTGTGCATGCGCTCGCTCAACCCCGATCTGATGATGACCGACTCCGAGGCCTGGCTGGTCAGCACGCCGGTGCCCGTGGGGCCGCGTGGCAGCTATGTGCCCCAGCGGGAAACCTGGATGGGTTTTACCCGCATCTTTGACAATGTTTGGAGTGGCAAGCGCCATGCCATGGTCGGGCCAACGCAAATCGACTGCTTTGGCCAGGCCAATATCTCCATGATCGGTGCCGACTACGCCAAACCCAAATCCATGATGCTAGGCGTGCGCGGCTTTCCGGGCAACTCCATCAACCATGCGAACTCGTTTTTTGTGCCCAACCACAGCAGCAAAGTGTTTGTGGCCGGCGAAGTCGACATGGTGGCCTCGGCCGGCTACAACCCGGCGCGCATGGCGCGGGGCTGGAGCACGGACGACATCGACATCCGCTGGATTTTCAGCAACTTGGCGGTGATGGACTTCAGCGGCCCCAGGCACCAGATCGCATTGCGCGCCCTGCACCCAGGCGTTACCGTGGAACAAGTCCAAGAGGCCACTGGTTTTGACCTGCACCTTCCGACTCACATCGACACGACCGCAGACCCAACGGCCGCGCAAATGGAACTGTTGCAGCAACTAGACCCTCACAACCTGCGCGCCAGCGCACTCGGATAGGCCAGCCCATGAATAGCACCGACCCCGGCGACCAGTTTGTCCAGCGCCCTGACACCGCCCAGTACGAGACCCAAGAGCCCGTGCTCTACGAAGCCAAGGACGGCATCGCCACCTTGACCATGAACCGGCCGGACTTTCACAACGCGCAGAACTCGCAAATGACCTATGCGCTGGACGCCGGTTTTCGCCGCGCTGTGGACGATGACGCGGTCAAAGTCATTGTGCTGCGGGGTGCGGGCAAACACTTCAGCGCCGGCCACGACATTGGTACACCGGGGCGTGACATCAACAAGCCCTTTGAGCGCCATAGCCTGTGGTGGGACCACACCAACAAACCCGGCGCGGAGCAGCTTTTTGTGCGCGAACAAGAGGTCTATCTGGGCATGTGCCGGCGCTGGCACGACCTGCCCAAGCCCACGATTGCCATGGTGCATGGCGCCTGCATCGCTGGCGGACTGATGCTGGCCTGGGTCTGCGACATGATTGTCGCCAGCGAAGACGCCTTCTTCCAGGACCCGGTGGTGCGCATGGGCATACCCGGTGTGGAGTATTTTGCGCATGTGCATGAGCTCAATCCGCGCATCGCCAAAGAGTTTTTGTTCTTGGGTGAACGCATGGCGGCAGATCGGGCCTACATGATGGGCATGGTCAACCGCGTGGTACCGCGCGAAGACCTGCAAAGCACCACCTACGACATCGCGGCCCGTATCGCCAAACAACCACGCTTGGGCCTAGCGCTGACCAAAACCGTGATCAACCGCATAGAAGAGTTGCAAGGCCTGCGCACCTCCATGGATATCGCGTTTGGCCACCACCATTTTGCCCACGCGCACAGTCAGGTACTGGGCGCAGGCCATTTGGGCGGGCACGACGCAAAATCCATGGTCCAGGCCAATAAAAAGGACGGCGCTGCGTGAGTACCCCCGACGGTTTTGATACGCCCCTGTGCGCGCTGCTGGGCTGCAAGTACCCCGTCATCCAAACGGCCATGGGCTGGGTGGCCGGCTCCAACCTGGTCGCCGCCACCACCAATGCGGGGGGCTTTGGATTTTTGGCTGGCGCCACTATCGACGCCGACAAGATCGAAGCCGAGATTGTGCGCGTCAAAACACTCACCCAAGACCGCCCCTTTGGCCTGAACTTTCATATGTTTCAACCCAACGCGCAGCAACTGCTGGACCTAGCCGTGAAACACAAAGTGCGCGCCGTAAGCTACGGACGCGGCCCTGATAAGAAAACCATTGGCCGCCTGCGCGATGCCGGCATCGTCTGCATGCCGACGGTAGGCGCTCTCAAGCATGCGCAAAAAGCCGTAGAGATGGGTGCCAATGTGGTCACCGTCCAAGGCGGTGAAGGCGGCGGACACACTGGCGCGGTCCCCACCACACTGCTGCTGCCGCAGGTGGTTGACGCGGTATCGGTTCCGGTCGTGGCCGCTGGTGGCTTTTACGACGGGCGAGGCCTGGTAGCTGCGCTGGCCTATGGGGCCCAGGGCATTGCCATGGGCACACGGTTTTTGATGACCAGCGATTCAGG
>CAMATX010000071.1 GCA_945861345.1 Comamonas sp. lk | reverse complement strand
AGCGTCCACCCCCATGATTTCGCACCATTGGCGGATCATGGGCGCGTTGACTTTGTCCCAGGCGTAGACGCGCCCGTATTCTTTGCCCACCAGCGCCCGGGCGCCGTCCATCCATTGGGGTTCAGCCACGCGCGTGCTCCTGCTGATGTGTCGATGGTGGCTTGCGCTGTTTCATGGCTTCAATGTCCTTGAGCTGCATCGAGAAAGGCGGGTCGCTCGCCGCCGCCATGCAACAAAATATTGGTGCCACTGAGATAGCTGGCCCGCGACGATGCCGCGTACAGGCAGGCCTGCGCGACATCGGCCGGCTCTGCCATGCGGCCCAAAGGAATGGTGGCGCTGACTGCGGCAATGCCTTTGTCTTCACCGTAGTGCAGATGCGATTGCTCGGTACGCACCAAGCCGGGGCTGACCGCCAGCACGCGCACCTTGGGCGCCCACTCGACGGCCAGCGAGCTGGCCAGGCTGATTACGGCGGCCTTGGCCGCGCCGTACACCGCAGTGCCCGGCGAGGGTCGCAAGCCGCTGACGCTGCCGATAAAAACGATGACGCCGCCGCTGGCCTGGGTTTGCATGACCGCGTTGGCCGCCTGCGCTGCGTGCATGGCCGCACTCAGGTTCAGGCGGATCACGCCCTCATGAAACCGGGGCGAGACAGTGGCCGCATTGGCCGGCGGGCTACCGCCGGCGTTGTGGATGAGGACATCGAGGCGCCCGTGGCGGGCTACGATGTCGGCCACCAAGGCGCGCAAGGCATCGGCCTCGCGCACATCGCAGGGCATAAATTCGGCCTGGCGATCACCAGAGCGGGGCAAATGCTCCACCGGCGTGCGGGCGCACACCACCACCTGGGCGCCTTCTTGCAAAAAGCCCTCGGCAATGGCACGCCCAATACCCTTGGTGCCACCGGTCACCAGGACCACGTGTTGTGCAAATTCGGGCTCTTGTGTCATGGGGGAGAATCTACGCGAGGCGGGCGCTGGCCAATACGTCCAAAAGGACGATGTAGTACCGCCCCCAAGAAACCACCATGCAACCCATTGAATTTGCGGGAACTGCCCATGTCGATTGAAAACTCCATTGTGCCCCCGGCCCCGACCGGCGCTGAAGTGCTGGTGCAGATCCTGGACGATGGTGTCGCCCTGGTGCGTCTGAACCGGCCTGAGGCGGCCAATGCGCTAAGCCTGCCTTTGCAGGCGGCGCTCTCGCAGGCCTTTACCGATCTGAGCGCCAACGAGGCGGTGCGCGCCATTGTGCTCACTGGCGGGGAGAAAGTCTTTGCTGCTGGCGGCGACATCAAGACCTTGGAAGGCGCCGGTCCGATCGAGATCATGCGCCGGCACACCGAGCGGGTGTGGGCGCCTATCGAGCGCTGCCCCAAGCCCATTATTGCGGCGGTCTGCGGCTATGCCTTTGGCGGCGGAGCCGAGCTGGCCATGCACTGCGACATTATTTTGGCCGGCGAGGGCGCCAGCTTTTCGCAGCCCGAGATCCGCATCGGCATCATGCCTGGCATTGGCGGCACCCAGCGCCTGGTGCGCGCGGTGGGCAAATTCAACGCCATGCGCATGCTGCTCACGGGCAAAGCCGTCAGCGCCCAAGAGGCCTGCGCCATGGGACTGGTCAGCCAGGTCTTCCCGGATGGGCAATTGCTGGACGAGGCGCTCAAGATGGCGCGCCAGATAGCGGACATGCCGCCCCTGGCAGCGATGCAGATCAAGGAAGTGGTGCTCGCTGGTGTAGACGCATCGCTCGAGACTGCGCTGATGCTGGAGCGCAAGGCCAACCAGCTGCTGTTTGCCACACGCGACCAAAAAGAGGGCATGCAGGCCTTTATTGAAAAGCGCAAAGCGCAGTTTGAAGGCCGCTAAAGCTGTGGGTCGCTAAAGCTCTGCGCCTCAGGCGGCAGGCGCTTGCGCCAGCAGGGCCAGCGCGCTTTGCGCCAGTTCGCGCTTGAGCACTTTATTCGAGGCGTTCAGCGGCAGGCTTTCTAGAAACAGCACATGGCGCGGCAGCTTGTAGTTGGCCATGCGGGGCTTGGCCCAGGCGAGCAATTGGGCTGCCGTGAGCGTCTGGTTGGCGCGCAAAATGACGCAGGCACAGCCCACCTCGCCCATGCGCTCGTCGGGCAAGCCCACCACCGCCACCTGGGCAATGGCCGGGTGCTCATTGAGCTGGCGCTCGATTTCGGCCGGGTAGCAGTTAAAGCCGCCCACGATAAACATGTCTTTGAGCCGGTCGGTAATGCGCAGGTAGCCGCGCAGCAGCACCTCACCAGGTTCGCCAACGGGCACGCGTGCCCCGTGTTCGTCAACGCAACACATCTCGGTGCCGGGCAGGGCTTTGCCGCAGGTGCTGCTGACCGTCTCCACGCTGTCGGTCGGGTCGCACAAAGTGGCGCAGCCGCCGCATTCGGTCAGGCCGTAGGCAGTGGTGACTTTGGCGATGCGCAATTCCTCGCGCATGCGCCTGATGAGCGCAGGCGGCACCGATGCGGCGCCGGTCACCGAAACCCGCAGGGAAGAAATGTCGTGCTGGGCCAGTCCCGGGTGCGACAGCATGCTGTGAAACAAGGTGGGCGGTCCGGGCAAAAAGCTGATGCGCTCACGCGCAATGCCCGAGAGTACGGTTTCGGCATCAAAGACGGCCTGGGGGTAAATCGTGGCGCCTTGCATCAGCGCGGCCACCCAGCCGGCTTTGTAGCCAAAGGCATGAAAAAACGGATTGACGATCAGGTAGCGGTCGCCGGCTTGCAAGCCCACAGCGGTCGCCCAGGCCTTGAACGCCGCAATCGTAGGCCCATGCGCGGCCATCACACCCTTGGGGCGTCCGGTGGTACCCGAGGTGAACAAAATATCGGACGTAGATTGCGCATGCAGGGCCTGCTCGCGCGCCAACACGGCGCCGGGCTCGGTGCCATCTGCCAGGGCCAAAAATGCGTCCCAGGTGAGGGTGGCGGGTGCTTGGATCGGCGTTTGGGCGCTGGGGCGCAGAACCACTAGGGTTTGGAGGCTGGCGGGGCGTAAACCGTCCAGCAGTGCAGGCACGTACTGGCCTAAAAAATCGCCGATGCAAAACAGGACTTTGGCACCGCTGCGCTCCAGAATGTCGGCCGCCTCGGCGCCTTTCATGCGGGTATTGAGCGGCACCAAAATCGCGCCCGCCGCTTGCAAGCCGCAGGCCGCGACAATCCATTCATATACATTGGGCGCCCAAATCGCCACCCGGTCACCCGACTGCACGTCCAGGCTGATGAGCGCGCGCGCCGCTTGCGTGCTGCGCGTCAGAAGCTCGGCATAGCTGATCTGCACCGAATCATCGATGATGGCCGCCTGCGCGCCAAACTGCGCCGCGCTGGCGCGCAGCATGGCGGGCAGGGTGCTTGCTAGGCTTGGGGCGTCGGACTGCATGGCGAGCTCAGGGAAATTTCACGCGCAGCACCGCGCTGCGTGGCACGGCCTGGCAGCTCAGCGTCCAGGCGCGGGCCAGGTCTTTGGCGTCCAGGGCGTCGTTGTGGCGCAAATGCACCGCACCTTCGGTCACCTGGCACATGCAGGAGGCGCACATGCCCGCCTGGCAGGAATAGGGTGCGGCCACTTTGTGGCGCAGCGCGGCTTCGAGCACCGTTTCGCTGGGTCCGCAGTCGATCTGGTAGTGCTCGCCGTCCAGATCAATGTGCAGCTGGGCGTCGTCCATGAGCTCGGGCAGCTCAGGGGCGTTCTCGGCGGGGTTTGCCGGTGCCAGGGCTGGCGCCGTGGTGGTAAACCGTTCCAGGTGAATGTGCTCTGGCGCCACGCCCAGGCTGTGCAAAGCCTGCACCGCCCTATCCATAAATGGCGCCGGCCCGCAAATATAGGCGGGGGCATGGTGCAGCGGTGCTGCCATGTCAGAGAGCTGCTTGGCGTTGGCAAAGCCCTGCTGCGCATCTAACCAATGCAGCACCTGCAGACGCGGGTGGTACAGGGCTTGCAGCTGGGCGAGGGCATCGGCAAAGATGATGGACGCCGCATCGCGGTTGGCATAAATCAGGCGCACCTGGCCTGTGCCCTGGGCCAGGGCCGCACGCAATATCGAGAACACCGGCGTAATGCCGCTGCCCCCGGCGAAGAGCAAAAAATCACCCTGGACATCCGGCGGGCTAAAAAGGCCTGCCGGTGGCATGACCTCGATGCTGTCGCCCGCGCGCAGCGTGTCGCACAAAGCGTTGGAGCCACGCCCGCCTGCTACCCGCTTGACAGTAACGCGCAGACCTGCGTCCAGGCCTGGCGTGCTGGACATAGAGTAGCAGCGCAAAAGTGTCTCACTGCCCGCCTGCACCCGCAGCGTCAAAAACTGGCCGGGCCGGTAGCTAAACGCACTGGCCAGCGCGGCGGGGATGTCCAAGTGGATGGAGCAAGCGTCTGCCGTCTCAGTGGTCAGCGCGGCCACGCGCAGCGTGTGAAAAGCGCTCATGGCCACAAGCCCATGCCCAAGATGGCGTTGTCCGCTTGCAGCGCGCAGCCGCTGACGGCCTGGGCATCGTCGCTGGCCAAAAACACCAAGAGGCGGGCGATGTCATCAGGCATGCGGGCCCGGCCTTTGGGGTTGCGCGCCGGGTCAAACAAAATTTGCTCGGGCGTGATACCGGGCGCATTGGCCTGCATCATGGGCGTGTAAATGCCGTCCGGGTGCAGCGAGTTGACGCGAATAGCATAGCCTTTTTTGCGACAGTGCAGTGCCGCCGTGCGCGTCAGCGAAGCGACGGCCGCTTTGCTGGCGCCATAGGCAGGAAAGTCCTGCATCGGCATCCAAGACGCCACGGACGCCACATTGACGATGATGCCACCATGCGCCTTCATGGCCAAAATGCCCTGCTGGCAGCCCAAAAAACACGAGTCGGCGTTGACCTGCATCAGCTGGCGCCATTGGGCCAAGGTGGCTGTCTCGATATTGCCAGACTGCAAGATGCCCGCGTTATTGATGAGTACATCCAGACGCCCGAACTGCTGGGCCACAAAGGCCATGGTCTGCGTCCAGGCGACCTCGTTGGTAACGTCATGTTCGACAAAAGCGGCTTGCTTGCCGTAACGCGCCGCCAGTGCATTGCCCGCGTCCACCTGGAGATCGCTGATGACCACGCGCGCACCTTGTTCAATAAACAAAGCCACTGCGGCACTGCCCAGTCCGCCAGCGCCGCCGGTTATCAAAATCGTTTTGTCCGCGAGACGCTGCATGTCACATTCCTTTAAGCCGTGCCACTGGTCGCTGCTTTGCCGGCCCGCCGCCCCGAAAACACGCAGTCTGCCAGAGACAGGCCACTGACATAGCGCCCGGAGGCCAAGCCCACGGCCGCCCGGCCCGCGCCATACAAGCCGGGGATGGGCGCGCCTTGGGCATCGAGCACCAAGCCGCAGCTTTCATCCACAAGCAAACCGCCCAGAGTGAGCGTTGCCAGCGGAAATACCGGCGAGCCGATGGAGATATCCAGCGCGAAATACGGGCCCTCGGGCATGGCCTGGCGCATGCCGGTGGATTTGCCCACCGGATCTTCGCCCTGGCCTTGGGCGGCGGCATTGGCCTGGTCCAGGCTGTTTTGCAGGGTTTGCGGGTCAGCGCCAATGCGCGCCGCCAGCGCGGCGATGGTGGGCGCCTTGCGCGCGTGCAGCCACATCAGCGTGAGCGCAGGCACCGACTGGAATGCCCACAAGCCGCCCCACAGGCATTGGCGCGTGGCTTGCGCGCGCAGCTTGCGGTCCAAAATCAACCAAGCGCGGCCGCCTTGGTGGGTGATCATTTCATGGCCCAGGGTGGCGCCGTAGACCTCTTCATTGCAAAAACGTGCGCCTTGGGTGTTGACTACCAAGCCGCGCGGCCAGGCCGAGGGCGGCGTAATAAAGCGCCAGGCCGAAACGTTGTCCATGCCCTGGGTTTGGCCCCCGACGCTTTGCCCCAGCCGGATACCGCTGCCGTCGCAGCCGGCAGCGCCGACGGGCCAGCCCCGCTTGGCGTGTGGCGCGTGGGCGGCCATCATCTCGGGGTTGTAGATAAAGCCGCCGGTGGTCAGCACCACGGCGCGCAGCGCACGGATAAAGCGCGGCTGCGCGATGCGCTGCTCGATGGCCGCTGCCTCGCGTCGGCAGGCCATGGCCTTGGCCGGGCGCACCAGGCGCCAGCGCGCTACCTGCGCATGCAATTGCGCATGACGCAGCGTCTCGGAGTGGTCTTTTGGCAAAGCCCAGACTTGCACGCCCAGCACCGGACCGTCCTGGCCGTCTGCACTGCGCTGGCGCACCAAGCGGCGCACGGTGGTTTGCGTCAGTGGCACGGCGCCTGCGCGCAGCGTGGCCGCACGCAAGGCGGTGTAAAGCTCTTTGCCCGATTGCCCCTCGCCCAGGGTGCGGTGGCCGCGAGGGGCCGGCGCGCTGATGCCGACCTGGTAGGCCGGCACCTGCTCGTTGCCCGAGTAGTAGAGAAATTTGTCTTTCGGTGGGTAGGAGGTTTTGTGCGCCGGCATGCGGGCGTCAAAGCGCAGACCTTGATCCTCGAGCCAGCGCAAATTGGCCACGCTATCAGCGCAAAAGCGCGCAATCGTCGCTTCGCTGACCGCGCCTTGCACTTCCTTGGCCAGGTAGCGCGCCATGGCCTCGGGCGTGTCACTAAAACCCGCCTCTTGCTGGTAGGGCGTGCCGCCGCCGGCGTAGACCACGCCGCCGGACAAGGTGCTGGCGCCGCCGCCCTCAAAACGGTCGATCACCAACACGCTGGCGCCCTGGCTGCGCGCCTCAATGGCCGCGCAGGCACCGGCAGCGCCCCAGCCGATGACCAGCACGTCGGCGCTTTCGCTCCAGTCCAGGCTGTTGGCGTCTTCGATCAGCAGAGCAGGCTCCACCGGGGTGACGGTGGAGATGCGCGGGCTGGTGCTCATACGGCGCTGTCCAGCAAATCGGTCCGTTGTAAGGCCATGCTTTGGCCGCGCAGGTGCGCAACGGCCCGCAGCGCAAAGGTCATGGCCGGGCCTAGCGTAGAGCCGGCGCCCGGGTAGGACGGACCCATGACCGAAGCGGCGTTATTGCCCACGCAGTACAGGCCTTCGATGGGCTGACCCTGGGCGTCGAGCACGCGTGCGTCTTCGTCGGTCAGCAGGCCGCCTTTGGTGCCGATGTCGCCGGGCCACAGCTGCATGGCGTAAAACGGGCCTTGGTCGATCGGGGCCAAATTCGGATTGGGGTGCACGTGGATGTCGCCGTAGTAGCGGTCAAAGCTATTGCCGCCCCGGTCAAAGTCCAGGTCTTTGCCGGTTTGGGCAAATAGCGTCATGCGCGCAGCACTGGCTGCCAGGCCTTGCGGGTCAACGCCGATGTGCGCCGCCAGTTCTTGCAGGGTTTCGCCTTTCCAGTACACCTGGCCGAGCCAGCTTTTGCGCAGTCGGCTGTCGGGCACGGCGCTGGCCGGCATCATCGGACCGATAGGGTAATTGGCCCGAAAGCGCGCATCAAACACGATCCAGGCCGGAATGGCGCTGCCGGTTTTGGCATGGTTGGCAAACATGGCTTGCTGGAACTCGGGGTAGGGCCCCGATTCATTGAGGAAGCGCTCGCCACGCCCATTGACCACCATGCAACCAGGCAGCGATCGCTCCACAAACATGGCCCGAAACTTTTCTTCCTTGGGGACGGCCAGCGTGGGCGCGCCCCAGGTGTGTTCCATCAGGTGCAGCTGCGCGCCTACGTCGGCACCGGCGCGGATGGCGTCGCCCGTGTTGGCGCCCGGGGGCGTGGCGGTCCAGGCCTGGTTGGTAGGTTGGGGCAGGTGGCGCTCGCGCATTTCTTGGTTGCGCTCGAATCCGCCTGCGGCCAGCAAAACGGCTTTGGCCGCAGAAATAGACAGGGTTTGCCCGTCACGCAGCACGTTGACGCCGCACACCCGGCCGTCTTTTTGCTGGAGCGCCTGCAGCGTGGTCTCGGTCCAGATCGGGATATTGCGCTTGCGCGCGGCCGTCAGCAGCCCGCCGACCAGGGCCTGGCCGCCGGTCAGGCGCCGGTCGCGGCGGGTTTTGTTGCGCCAGGGGTAGTCCAGAAAATAGCGCGCCATGATCCACATCAGCACCCATTTGGACTTGCGCTCGCGCGCCAGCATGGAGCGCGCCTCGAAGGCGTTGATCTGCATGCGCCCCAAAATCAGCTGGCCTGGGTTGGTCGGGCGCAGCAGCTCCAGGCCTTGCAGGCCCAGGCGGCCGGCATTGAAATCGACCGGGTCCATGGTGCGCCCGCCGGGCAGTGCGCCTTCGGTGCCCGGGTAATAGTCCGAATAGTGCGGCATGCAGCGGTAAGGCACGCCGATTTGCGACAGCGTGCGCGCCAGGGTGCGCGCTGTTTCCACATAGGCCAGGATGCGCCGGTCGCTGGCCAGGCCGCGGGCGCAGCGCTTGACGTAGCCAAAGGCGGTGTCGGTGCTGTCTGGGA
Source organism: Comamonas sp. lk (assembly GCA_945861345.1). Lineage (GTDB taxonomy): Bacteria > Pseudomonadota > Gammaproteobacteria > Burkholderiales > Burkholderiaceae_C > Allorhodoferax. The sequence goes on along the minus strand of CAMATX010000071.1, from coordinate 5,763 downwards.
TGCCGGCCTTGGCCATGTCGTCATTGACAGGAATCCAGATGCCACCACCTGACAGCGCCGAGGTGCCGCCGACCAGATTGGTTTTTTCAATCACCAAAGGGCGCAGGCCGCCGTCGTGGGCGGCAATGGCTGCGAGCAGGGCGCCCGCGCCCGACCCGACCACGATAAGGTCGTAATCCATGGCGGGGCCGGTCAGACGAAGGGGTCAGTATTGGGCATGCCCAGCATGACCGAGCCGTGGGCGCGCGCAAAAGCGTCGGCATTGTTGGCGATGTGGCCGCGCGCCACATGCAAATCCCTAAACAGACGCTCAATCGGATTGGTTTTGAACACGCCGCCGGCGGCGCAGGCGCGCATGATTTCGTTGACCGCCTCGGCACACAGCTTGGGCACGATGGCCGACTGGGCGCGTTGCATCAGACGCTCTTCGACGGGCATTTTTTCTTGGCTTTGGGCGCAGTCGACCACGCGCTGGTAGTTGCGCAGCAGCACCAGGCGCAGCTGGTCGGTGAGCATCATGGCTTGGCTGACGGCCATTTGGGCGTTGACGTCCTCGGCCGTCTTGGAGCCATGTTTGCCCACAAAGCTGGCCGCGCGTTGGCGAAAGCTGGCAATCGCGCCCTCGGTGGCACCAATGCAGGCGGTGGACACCGCACGCTGGAACACCTGCGTAAACGGAATGCGGTAGAGCCAGCCTGGGTTGGTCGCCCGGCCCGGGCAGCCCGCGTCGCTGTGGTCGTTGGTGCGCTGCGTGCGGTGCTCGGGGACGAAGGCGTCTTTGATGACGATTTCGTGGCTGCCGGTGGCGCGCAGGCCCAGCACGTCAAAGTTCTTGACGACCTGGTAATCGGCCTTGGGCAGCAAAAAGGTGCAGTGCTCGATCTCGCCCGAGCCATCCTTTTTGGGCAGCAAGCCGCCCAGCAAAATCCAGTCGCAAAACTCCACGCCGCTGCTCCAGCTCCAATGGCCGCTAAAGCGGTAGCCGCCTTCCACCGGCTCGGCCTTGCCCACGGGCATGTAGGTCGAGGCGGTCAGGATGGTGGCGTCTTGGCCCCACACCTCTTGCTGCGCCTGCTCAGGAAAGAGCGGAATCTGCCAGTTGTGCACACCCACCACGCCATAAACCCAGGCGGTAGCCATGCAGCCTTCGGCCAGGGCCATTTGAACTTGGTAGAAAACCCGGGGGTCCATCTCGTAGCCGCCCCAGCGCTTGGGCTGCAGGACCTTGAAAAAACCGGCCTCTTTCATCTCGGCGATGGTGTCGGCCGAAATCAGCCCGGCGTCCTCGCTGGCGCGGGCGCGCGCTGCCAGGGTGGGGATCATGGCACGGGCCCGTTCGATCAGGGTTTGGGCCAAGGGGGTCAGGTAGTCGTCGGTGATGGCGTGCATGGTGGGTCTCCGGGTGCGGCGCAGGGGGCGCTGCGGTCTACTAAGGGCCTGCGAGATCATTGTCCCGTGTTGCGAGTATCCGTAGCCGGGGTGTTGTCAATCATCGTCCAATCAGACTAACGGGGACCGGCGGCGCTGCGCGTTTCTAGTCCGAGTGAGGGATTGCAGGGCCGCTGGCCCTGGGCATGCTTGGCGCTACAGTCCCAGGCCAAAGGCCGGACAACTTGGAGACACCGCCGTGCAAACCGCCCCCTCGAGCTTTGACCCCCGCGACTTTCGCCGCGCACTGGGCACGTTTGCGACCGGTGTGACCATTGTCACCGCACGCGCCCCGGACGGCATGCCCGTGGGCATCACGGCCAATAGCTTCAATTCGGTATCGCTGCAGCCGCCCATGGTACTGTGGAGCCTGGCCAATACGGCGCGCACCCGCGAGGTCTTTAGCACCAGCACGCACTGGAATGTGCATATTCTGTCCAATGCGCAAGAGCATCTGTCCAACCGCTTTGCCCGCGCTGGCGAGGACAAGTTTGCCGGCCTGGCACTGGACGAATCAGCGTTTGGCGCACCTTTGTTGCAAGGCTGTAGCGCTCGCTTTGAGTGCCGTGGCGCATTCCAGTACGAGGGCGGCGACCACACGATTTTTGTGGGCGAAGTAGTGGCCTATGACAGCTGCGCCTTGCCGCCACTTTTGTACCTGACGGGCGAATACGCCCTGGCCTCGCGCAAAGCGGCGCCGGTGTCCACCGAGCCACAGGCCGATATGGCCGGGGCTTCGTATTCCGAGGATTTGCTGGGCTATTTGCTGGGGCGGGCGCATTTCCAGTTTATGCACCATTTACGCCCGGCGCTGCAGGCCTACCAACTTAGCGACGCGGATTTCTTTGTGCTGTCCTTGCTCAGCGTGCGCTCGCCCTTGTCAGAGGCCGATATGGCAGCCTACCTTAGCTACACAGGTGTGCATTTTGATGCTGCCCAGTGCCAGGCCATGGTGGCCCGCCAGCTGCTCGAGGCCGCGCCGCAGGAGGCGGGTCAGGCTAGCCGCTGGCAAGCGAGCGCGCACGGGCGCCAAGCGATTGCCGCTGTGCTGGCGCTGGCCACGCAAGCCGAGGAGGCTTTGGTAGCGCGCCTGGGCGAGATCGAGGCCGCTGCGCTGCGCAATTTGCTCAAACACCTGATTTTGGCCACCGACCCCGGCCTGCCCAAGCTTTGGCGCTCGCCCACCGCGCCTTGAGTTTGCCCCCTATTCATTGACCAGGAGCTCTGCATGACGTCCCCTTTTTCTATTCCCGAAGGCCACTATGTCGATATCGCACCAGTGGCCGGTGCTGCCCAGCGCGTGCACTACCACGACCAAGGCAGTGGCGAAGTGGTGATTTTTTTGCATGGCGCGGGTGGCGGTGCCAGTGGCTACAGCAATTTCAAAGGCAATTACCCGGCCTTTGCAGCAGCGGGCTTTCGTACCATCGTGCCCGATTTGCTGGGTTATGGCCTGTCGAGCAAACCCGACATCCCGCAGTACGACCTGGACTTTTTTGTCGCCGGCGTCAAAGGGCTGGTCGACGCGCTGGGGCTGAAAAAAGTCACTCTGCTGGGCAACTCCTTGGGCGGCGCCGTTGCCCTGGGTTATGCGCTGGCGCATCCCGAGGATGTCAGCCGGCTTATTTTGATGGCCCCTGGTGGCGTGGAAGACCTAGACACCTATTTGGCCATGCCCGGTGTGGCCAATATGTTCAAGGTCTACCAGTCGGGTAAAACCGGCGCCGAGGCCATGCGTGCCGTGATGACCATGCAGCTGTTTGATTCGAGCCTGCTGACCGACGACATCATCAACGAGCGTGCGCCGATTGCCGCGACGCAAACGCAGGCAGCCCGCTCCATCCTCAAGGTGCGCAATATGACCACTGAGCTGCACGCGCTGCGCTGCCCGGTGTTTGGCTTTTGGGGCGTGAATGACCAGTTCAATCCGGTTGGCGGCGCCATGAAAGTGGTGGACAACTGCCCGCAAGCGCGCATGATCTTGGTGAACCAATGCGGCCACTGGGTGCAGGTGGAGCACCGCGATATGTTTAACCGCGCCTGTATCGACTTTTTGCAAAAGGGATAAGCCATGGACACAGCGCAGATCCAGACCTTGGGCGACGAGCTGTTTGCCGCTTTGCGCACCTGCCGTACCGTGGAGCCGCTGAGCAAGCGCCACCCCGACATCCAGGTAGAGGATGCTTACCAAATCTCGCTGCACATGCTGCAGCGCCGCCTAGCCGACGGGGAGCGCGTGGTGGGCAAAAAGATTGGGGTCACTTCCAAAGCCGTACAGGACATGCTGGGCGTGTTCCAGCCCGACTTTGGCTTTTTGACCAATACTATGCAGGTGGCCAATGGACAGACGCTTTCGCTGCAGCATGACAAGCTCATCCAGCCGCGCGCCGAGGCCGAGATTGCCTTCATGCTCAAAGCGGATCTGCAGGGCCCGGGCGTAACGTTGCAGGATGTGCTGGCCGCTACCGACTGGGTGGCGCCCTGTTTTGAGATCGTCGATTCACGCATCCGCGACTGGAAAATCAAGATTGGCGATACCGTGTCCGATAACGCGTCCTGTGGTGTGTTTGTGATCGGCGATGCGCGCATCGACCCGCGGGCGCTGGACCTGGCGCAAGCGGCCATGGTTATGACCAAAAACGGCGAAGTCGTCGCCCGTGGCCTGGGTTCGGCGGTCCAGGGCCACCCGGCACAAGCCGTCGCCTGGTTGGCCAACACCCTGGGCGCTTATGGCATTCCGTTCAAAGCCGGGGAGATCATCCTGTCGGGCTCGCTGGGGCCTTTGTTCCCGGCTGCACCGGGTGACAGCTTTTGGATGGAGATTGCGGGCATGGGGGAGTGCAGGGTGCAGTTTGCGGCTTAGGGCACTTGCTTGCCGATTGCACCATGCAGCGCATGATGCGTCTGCCTCAAATCATGCTTTTTCGTTTGTTCTCTATCTGGATGCGCAAGGCCGCCATCATCAGTTCGGCGTTGGCTAAATAAGGATTGACCTTGCTGGCGCGCTCCATCAACTCCAGGGCGCGCTCGGGTTGGTTGCGCTCGGCCAGCATCTGCGCATACCCCACCAAAGCGCCAAAGTGCTGAGGAAGCCTCTTGATGACTTCTTCGCAATCTTGCATGGACAGGTCATATTCGCCTGACCGGTAGTAAATCGTGGCACGCTTGTTCCAGGCTTCGGCGAATGCGGGTCGCTTCGCAATAATGGCGTTAAACACTTGGATCGCCTTTGGCATATCGCCGTCCTGCATACGGTCCAGGCCCTCTTGGTACAGCTTGTCAATAGCGGCATTCCCCGATTTGCCCCACAGTTGCCAGACCGTGGCCAGGGCCACTTGCCGAACCGCAGGTTCTGCATCGCCAAGCAAGGGATACACCTCGCTGGCATTCTTGGCAGTGCCAAGCTTGAGTAACTGCTGCATACCCTGGATCCGCCGTTGCGGTTCGGCATGGCTGAGCGCCTTTCGGGCCTGCTGATAATTGAGTGTCTCTTTGTTGGCGGCGTGCCCTAGGTTGGTGGCGACCAACATGAAGGCGAGCGCTAGACGACTCATCAGAGGCAGGATGCGGCTAAAAGGACTTAACACAACAGGTCTCCAGAAAGTTGATTTTCCAAGCTTACCTGAGCCTTCAGGATGGCTTAGCGATGACTTCGATGAATATTCTCTCTGCCAAAACGTTGCCTGTTCGACATCAGTTCAGCCAGTTTTGCACTTTCAAGCCTTTGACCCGGCCGAAGTCTTTCGGGTTGTTGGTCACAGTGACGGTGCCTAGGCTGCGTGCGCGTGCTTTGCCAATGCGAGCCGGTTTGTAATTCCATGGCAAATGGCCGGCGCATGGGACCGGGTGCTTGTGGGTACAGTCTCATTCACCCAGTCCCGAGCGCAGCCTTTCAGCGTTGGCCTTTAGCGCTCCCAGCCTTGTATACAAATGCGCGCCTGGACAGACGGTTTGGCTGGAATAGTCCAGGTGGGTGGCGATTTTGTCGCTGCCCAGTTGGAACTGGTTTTGCAGCCGCGCCAGCAGCCAGGCGGTGGCTTGCATCTGGGCTTCGGTAGGGTACTGCACCTCAAAATTACCCAACAGCATGAGCAGCGCGTGGCCTTGCGGCTGGTATTCGGTATTGGTGTCACCCGGAATTTGCCAGGGGCGTGCGGCGTAGACGGTACCGTCAGGGGCGACGATGTAGTGGTACGGGATATCGCTCCAGCCCTTGATGCCGCGCGACCAGTTTTGCAGGCGCACCAGGTAGGCGGGTACTGAAGCCGCGGGATCCCAGATTTCGCCCTGGTGGTGGATGGTGAGGTGGCTGATGGTTTGCGCCTGCGCAGGCAG
>CAMATX010000070.1 GCA_945861345.1 Comamonas sp. lk | reverse complement strand
GATCGGTGTGCAGCGCTTGTTTATAACAGCGCCGCCAATTTGGGCAGCATCTGGATCCAGGGCTCGATGCGCGTGGACGCGCCCACGATGCTGGTGCACGAGTACGTGCAACGCATGATGGCCTGGCTGCTGCTGGTCGACCCGGCCACCGCGCCCATGCGTCGGGCGCTGCAATTGGGCCTGGGCGCAGGCTCATTGACCAAGTTTTGCGCCTTGGAGGTGGGTATGCGCAGCACCGCCATCGAACTCAACCCCCAGGTGCTGCACGCCTGCCGGGGCTGGTTTGCCCTGCCCACTGACCACCCGCGCCTGCACGTGGTGCTGGCCGATGCCGCCCAGGAAATCTGCCAGCCGCAATGGCAAGGCAGTGTGGACGCCTTGCAAGTGGATTTATACGACCAGGACGCCGCCGCCCCCGTGCTGGACAGCCCGCAGTTCTACGCCCATTGCCGCAACACCTTGACCGCCGATGGCTGCATGACGGTCAATTTATTTGGCCGCAGCTCCAGTTTTGCGCGTAGCGTTAACAGCATTGCCCAGGCCTTCGGGCGTGAGGCCATTTGGGCCTTTAAAGCCACCCGCGAGGGCAATACGGTGGTGCTAGCCCAGCGCACCGCCACGCGGCCGGACAGTGATGTCATGAAACAGCGTGCACTCTATATTCAAGAGCACTGGGGCTTGCCGGCAACTAAATGGGTGCGCGCCATGCAGCCTGTCTAGAGGGTATTCCCTAGGCGGTGCCGGAGAGGCTAAGTTGTTATAGTACAGCGGCATGGTGCGCTGAGCAAAAAGCGTGCCGCCGTGCTGCTGATTTATTTCAAAATATTCGATTAATGTTTACGGGAGACTTTGGATGCGCATCAAGAGCCAAAGAGATTTTTTCACCGGGCTGATGTTTTTACTATTGGGTGTGGCGTTTGCCTGGGGCTCAGGTAATTACCCGATGGGTTCGGCCGGTCGGATGGGGCCAGGGTATTTTCCGCTGATGCTCGGAATCATGTTGGCGGGGCTCGGCGTGGTTATCACGGTCAAAGCGATGGTCATTGAAACCATAGACGGTGATCCCATAGGCAGTATTTCTTGGAAGCCACTGGTATTCATCATTGCAGCGAATTTGGTGTTTGGCATTGCCATCGGCGGTATGCCCAGTATCGGCTTGCCGCCCCAGGGATTAATCGTGGGTATTTTTGCGCTGACCTTTATTGCCAGCAATGCGGGCGATGAGTTCAATTTCAAAGAAGTATTCGTGTTGGCGGTGATTCTTTCAATCATCAGTTATGGGGCCTTCATCATGCTTCTCAAAATGCAGTTCCCGGTTTGGCCAACCTGGCTCGCCAGATAAGGATGCCCCATGGACTTATTTAACAACCTAGCCCTCGGTTTTGGCGTGGCCTTCACGCTGCAAAACCTCATGTACGCGTTCATTGGATGTCTTTTAGGGACGCTTATTGGTGTGTTACCCGGTATTGGACCTTTGGCGACCATCGCCATGTTGCTGCCGGCCACCTATGCCTTGCCGCCGGTTGCCGCATTGATTATGTTGGCTGGTATTTACTATGGCGCGCAGTATGGTGGCTCGACGACGGCTATTTTGGTGAATCTGCCCGGGGAGTCGGCTTCGGTCGTGACGGTGATCGATGGCTACCAAATGGCGCGCAATGGGCGCGCCGGACCTGCATTAGCAGCCGCAGGCTTGGGTTCATTTTTCGCTGGGTGCGTGGGAACCCTGATCTTGGCAGCGTTTGCCGCCCCATTAACTGAATTGGCCTTCAAGTTCGGACCGGCCGAGTATTTTTCCTTGATGATTTTGGGTTTGATCGGCGCGGTGGTGTTGGCCTCGGGTTCCTTGCTTAAGGCTGTTGCCATGATTTTGCTTGGGCTGCTTTTTGGGATGGTCGGGACCGACGTGAATTCGGGTGTCGCACGCTTTAGCTTGGACATTCTCGAGTTGACGGATGGTATTGGCTTTATCGTGATTGCGATGGGCGTTTTTGGTTATGGCGAGATAATTAGCAATCTGTCTAAACACGAGGACGACCGACAGGTATTTACCGCATCTGTTTCGGGTCTGATGCCCACTAAAGAAGATTTCCGTAATATGTTGCCCGCTGTTCTGCGGGGTACTGCGCTGGGCTCTTTGCTTGGAATTTTGCCGGGTGGTGGCGCGGTGATGGCGGCTTTTGCGGCCTACACACTGGAAAAAAAGACGGCCCTGCGTCCCGGCGAGGTACCGTTTGGCAAAGGCAATATTCGTGGTGTTGCGGCGCCTGAGGCTGCCAATAATGCCGGTGCGCAAACCGCTTTCATTCCATTGCTGACACTGGGAATTCCGCCCAATGCGGTGATGGCTCTGATGGTTGGCGCAATGACTATCCACAATATTCAGCCCGGCCCCCAGGTGATGACTAGCAATCCGGAGTTGTTTTGGGGATTGATCGCCTCCATGTGGATCGGCAATTTGATGCTGGTGGTCTTGAATTTGCCGCTCATTGGTATCTGGATCAAGCTCCTGACGGTCCCCTACCGCTGGCTCTACCCTTCCATCGTCTTGTTTTGCGCGGTAGGGGTTTTTTCCACAAACAACACCACCTTTGACGTATGGATGGTCGGCCTTTTCGGAATCATTGGTTATATATTTATCAAACTCGGTACAGAGCCTGCGCCCTTGTTGCTCGGGTTTATTTTGGGCCCGATGATGGAGGAGTATTTGCGCCGTGCATTGCTGCTTTCGCGCGGTGATTGGTCCGTCTTTGTCACCCGCCCACTGTCAGGCAGTCTGCTCCTGGCGGCGGTGGCCATGTTGGTGGTGGTCATGCTGCCTTCGATCAAGGCCAAGCGCGAAGAGGCTTTTGTAGAAGATTGACCGTGACGAGCTAGAACTGGCTGAGCCAATCAAAAAGGCTTGAACCATCAGGTTCAAGCCTTTTTTGCCTAAGGGCAAAAACAAATTACTGCCGCAAATCACCAGCTAGGCTGGCCAAAGTCTCTGCCGCAATACTGGTATGCGCCGGGTAGTTGGTGTGGTCGCAGCCCAATTTCACGCTGGCGCCGGCCTTGACGGCTGCGCACATCGCGGGCGTGAGCTCAAAGCGCACGAAGTGCACCGCGGAGGTTTTTTCCTCGTTTTCCCGGTCCAGGTCCTCGTCGGCGATGGCGTAGACCCGCGCCTGGCCCTCCACCTCGACAAACAGGCGGTCTTCCACGCCAATCAGACGCGCCAGTTCGCGCTTGCGCTCGTGGATATCCGGGTATTCGAGCAGCATGGTGGCTTTCCAGTTGCTGCCGTCGGGCATCAAGGGCGCGTAAGCCTCGATTTCTTGCACGATGCCTTCTTCTTCGAAGATTTTCTCGATACGCAGCATCTCCTGGATTTGGTAGCGGATGGTGGTCTCGCTCTCAAATTGCAGAGTCATGTTTTCGCCCAGTGCGACGCTGCGCATTTTGCGGTGCGCCATGACCTCGGCCTTGTGGGTTTTGCGGTATTTGGTGTAGGCCTCCAAGGTCATGAGGCTCTCGGGGGTGATGTGTCCGGTCAGTTGCATAGCTGGGTACTTTCGAAAAATATCAGGTCAGGTCAGGTCAGGCCGTAGGCCTTAGCGACCAGGCTTAAGGGGTGTTCTTGGGTGGGCGCGCCCAGGCCATTGACTTCAAAGCCCTGGGCAATATGGTGGCCGCCCAGCGGGCAGTCCGAGCTGATGTAGTCGGGCTTGCTGCCGTCCTTCATTGTTGCCATGGCTTTAAACAGCGGTTTGCCAATCTTCATGGACTGCTGGTGGGTGGCTTTTTTCACGCCAAAAGTGCCAGCATGGCCAGAGCAGCGCTCGTGCGTTTGCACCGTGGTACCCGGAATCATTTTGAGCATTTCCTCAGTTTTCTTGCCGATGTTTTGCACGCGTCCATGGCAAGGCATTTGGTAGCTGATATTGCCCAGCGGCGTGCTGAACTCGGTCTTAAGCAGCCCGTCGCGCTTGCGCTGCATCAGGTATTCAAACGGGTCCCACATGTTTTCTTTGACCAGTTGCACATCTGCATCTTGCGGGTACATCAGCGGAATTTCTTGCTTGAACATCAGCGCGCAGCTAGGCACGGCGGCCAAAATAGCGTAGCCCTGATTTGCGTAACGTGCCAGTACTGGGATATTGGCTTCTTTGGATTCGTTGACCGACTCCAAATCCCCCAACTCCAGTTTGGGCATGCCGCAGCATTTTTCCTTGTCCACGATGACATAAGGAATGTCATTGTGGTCCAAGATTTTGAGCAGATCCAGGCCGATGCCCGGCTCGTTGTAGTTGATATAACAGGTGGAAAAAATCGCTACCTTGCCCGGCGTCTTAGCGCCGTTTTGCACTTCGGTGGCTTTCGCTTTGGGCGCGCTGGCGCGAAAGGTCTTGGTGGCCAGTTCGGGCATCCAGGCGTCTTTGTCCACGCCCAGCGTCGATTCCATCACCTGGCGCGCCACCTTGGTTTTGCTCACCGCATTAACGGTTTGCACCACGATGGGGATGCCCGCCAAAGAGCCATGCACATCGGTACTGGCCAAAAACTTCTCACCCGCGCCGACTTCGCCGTTTTTGAACTTGATGGCTTTTGCCCGTAGCATGGTGTGCGGGAAGTCCAGGTTGAACTCGTGTGGTGGCACATAAGGGCACTTGGTCAGATAGCACAGGTCACACAAGTAGCACTGGTCCACGACCTTCCAGTAGTCCTTTTTGTCCACGCCGTCGACTTCCATGGTCTTGCTCTCGTCGACCAAGTCAAAGAGGGTAGGGAAGGAGCCGCACAAGCTGACGCAGCGGCGGCAGCCGTGGCAAATGTCAAAAATGCGCTCCATTTCGTGGAACACGGCATCCTCGTTGTAGTACTCGGGGTTTTTCCAGTCGATGGGGTGGCGCGTGGGCGCCTGCAAATTGCCTTCGGTAGCCATACAAGTTCTCGCGGGGTGGGCGCGTGCAGCGCGCGTTGGGGGAATGATCTGGCTTGGGCGCTGGCGCGCAATGCCCAAGCCGGACAACTCCGAGGCGCCTGTCTGCCAGCAGGCAGGCGCCCGGGGGCTATCAATCGACCAGTTCGGTCAATGCCTTGGCGTAGCGGTTGGCGTGTGAACGCTCTGCTTTGGCCAGGGTTTCGAACCAGTCAGCTACTTCGTCATGACCTTCGTCGCGGGCGGTTTTGGCCATGCCGGGGTACATGTCGGTGTACTCGTGGGTCTCACCAGCCACTGCAGAGGCCAGGTTGTCACGGGTGCTGCCAAAAGGCATGCCGGTGGCGGGGTCGCCGCACTGCTCGAGCCACTCGAGGTGGCCGTGGGCGTGTCCGGTCTCGCCTTCAGCGGTCGAGCGGAACAGCGCGGCCACGTCGGGCTGGCCTTCAACGTCGGCTTTGTTCGCGAAATACAGGTAACGGCGGTTGGCCTGGGACTCGCCTGCGAAGGCGGCCTTCAGGTTTTCTTCCGTTTTGGAGCCTTTAAGTGCTGCCATGGAAATCTCCTAAGGGTTAAAGAAAACGCGTTTGCTCTGAACACAATGGCCCAAAGACTGCGCCAGCTTAACCCCTGGATGTGACGGCGTCTAATTGGCAAGCTCAATACCCATGATTGAGCCTGCCTATGGACTGGGCCTTAGGCAAAGAGCGCGTCAAAGCCCCCGGCGGGCTCAAAGCGCTTGTTGCGCCAAAACAGCTGCAAGGGCCCGGGCAGGGCGCGCGCGGGCACCGGGTGGCGCGGGTGGCCGGGATAGCAAATGATGCGTTCGTCGTTTTCCTGAAAGGCCTCGGGCATGATCAAGGGCGGCAACTGGCTGCGCGCCTGCCCCATGGCCTCGGCGGCAGTGCTGTAGCGCGCCAAATGCGCCAGACTCATGATCTGGGGCGGCGCCAGCTCGATTTCGCGCGCCCAGTATTGCTCCAAGGCGGCCCGCGGGCGCAGCCAGGCGCTTTCGGTGGCCTCCACGTTGTCGTGGGCCGCCTTTTGGCCCGGCGGCAACACGGCGATAAAAAAGCGGGTGTCAAAGCGTTTATTGGTCACCGAGGGCATGCGCGGCGTGATCCAGCGCGACCAGGGGTGTACCGCTTGCGTCTGCAGACGCATGCTGCCGCTGAGCACCCGCGCATGAAAATCAGCCGCAGCGCCGGTGTGGGCGTCCGCGCCATGGGCAAAAAGCACGCCCGCCTCCTCGTAGGTTTCGCGCAGCGCCGCTACAAACAGGCCGCTGGCCAGTTCGGGCGCGGTGCCCGGCTCGCCCAGGGCGGCATGCAGTTGCGCGCGATCCTGGTCGAGGTGACGGTGGGTGTCTGGGGCGCAATCGGCTGCGTCGAGCTTGCCGCCGGGAAAGACGTAGGCCCCGCCCAGCACATCTGAGAGGCCATGGCGCTTGACCAAAAACACCTCCAGGCCCTGTGCGCCGTCGCGCAAGATGACAACTGTGGCCGCGTCGCGCGGCGGGGCGGTGGGGATCTCGGAGTTCAGTTCCATGAGCTTGTCTGGTGGCGGTGAGGGAAGGATGGGGCTTGCAGTAGAGTTGATGCTTGGGCGGCGCGCGGTGCGCCGCTTTTATTTCTTGCAGGACATGTTATGCCGATTGATTTCAAAGACCGTGTAGCGATTGTGACTGGTGCCGGCGGCGGTTTGGGCCGTTTACACGCGCTGGCCTTGGCCGCGCGCGGTGCCAAAGTGGTGGTCAACGATTTGGGCGGTGCGGTGGACGGCTCGGGCGGCTCGGCCACGGCCGCCGAGGCGGTGGTGGCCGAAATACGCGCCGGCGGCGGCCAGGCCATGGCCAGCGCCGCGTCCGTCACCGACTACGCCGCCGTTCAGGCCATGGTGCAGCAGGCGGTGGACGCCTGGGGCCGCGTGGACATCTTGGTCAACAACGCCGGCATTTTGCGCGACAAGAGCTTTGCGAAGATGGAAATCGAGGATTTCCGCCTGGTGCTGGATGTACACCTCATGGGCGCAGTGCACTGCACCAAAGCCGTCTGGCCGCATATGAATGCCCAAAAGTACGGCCGCATTTTGATGACCACCTCCAGCAGCGGCTTGTACGGCAACTTTGGCCAAAGTAACTATGGCGCGGCCAAGATGGCGCTGGTCGGGCTGATGCAGACCCTGTCCATCGAGGGCGCGAAAAATAATATCCATGTCAACTGCCTGGCCCCCACTGCGGCCACGCGCATGACTTCGGGCCTGATGCCCGAGGCGGTGCTCGCCGCGCTCCAGCCCGAGGCCGTGGTGCCGGCCATGCTGGTGTTGGTCGCCCAAGACGCGCCCAGCCGCACGATTTTGTGCGCCGGTGCGGGCAGCGTGGAGGCGGCGCACATCACCCTGAGCGATGGCAGCTGGATTGGCATGGACGCCCAAGCCGACGAACGGCTGCAGGCCAAACTGGCCGAAGTGGTCGATACGACGCGCTTTCAGGTGCCCGGCAGCGGCGCCGCCCAGGGCGCGCACGAGATTGGGCGCGCTAGCCGCGAACTGCGCTAGGCGCATCAGCGGGCACCCATTGCCCAGCGCCAGGCTCTTGCAAAAGACCTGGCGGGCCCCATTTTCACGGGAGTGTGCTAACTTTGGCGCCGAGTTAATCCTGAAGGGCCAATTGGCATGAGTGAATGGAATGGGGCCCCTGACGGCTTGTCTGCACAGCAGTTGCTGGGCATCCGCCGTGGCATTGAAAAAGAGAGCCTGCGTGCGCTGCCCAGTGGCGCCTTGGCAGCGACGCCGCACCCGGCAGCCTTGGGCTCGGCACTGACGCACCCGCACATCACCACCGATTTCTGCGAATCGCAGATCGAGCTGATCACCGGCGTTCACGCGGGCATCGAAAGCTGTCTGGACGAACTGCGCCGGGTGCAAAACGTCACCCTGGCAGCCATGGGCCCGGAAATGCTCTGGGTCTCGAGCATGCCCTGCGGCTTACCCGAGGACGACGCCATCCCGCTGGGCCAGTACGGCAGCTCCAACGTCGGCCAGGCCAAGACGGTCTACCGCAATGGCCTGGGCTACCGCTACGGCCGTCGCATGCAAACCATCTCGGGCATTCACTACAATTGGTCACTGCCGGGCGTCTCCAGCGAGGCCTATTTTGGGCTGATCCGCAATTTCCGGCGCCATGCGTTTTTGCTGCTGTATTTGTTTGGCGCCTCGCCGGCGGTGTGTTCCACCTTTGTTCAGGGGCGCGACCACTCTTTGCAGGAAATGCAGCCCGGCACCATGGGCTTGCCCTATGCCACCTCTTTGCGCATGGGCCGCCTGGGCTACCAAAGCGCGGCCCAAAGTGCGCTGGCCGTCAGCTACAACAGCCTGGAGGGCTACGCCGCCTCGCTGCACCAGGCGCTGACCGTGCCCTACCCCGCTTACGAGGCCATAGGCATGCGCGATGCCGATGGTCACTTTAAACAACTGGCGACCAGCCTTTTGCAGATAGAAAACGAGTTTTACGGCACCATCCGGCCCAAGCGGGTGATTTTCCAAGGCGAGCGCCCCCTGCATGCGCTGCGCGAGCGGGGTGTGGAATACGTCGAGGTACGCCTGATGGACTTGGACCCCTTCGAGCCCGTGGGCATCAGTGCCGCAACGCTGCGGTTTTTGGATGTGTTTTTGCTGCACTGCCTGACCCAGCCCAGCCCCCAAGACAGCCCGCAAGAGATCGCTGCCATGGCGCACAACCAGCAAGCCGTCGCCGAGCGTGGCCGCCAGCCCGCACTGCAGTTGCAGCGCGGCCAGGCGCAGGTGGAGCTTCGCGCTTGGGGTTTGGACATCGTGCAGCAACTGCGCCCGCTGGCCCAGGCCCTGGACCAGGCCCACGGCGGTAGTGCTTACGCCCAGTCAGTCGAGCTGGCCGCGCACGGTCTGCGCGAACCCGACAGCCTGCCCTCGGCGCGGGTTTTTGCGGCCATGCGCGAGGAGCACGGTGGATCGTTTTCGGCCTTTGTGCGCAGCCGCTCCTTGCAAACCAAAGCGCAGGAATTGGCGCAGCCGCTACAGGCCCACGAGTTGGCGCACTTTCAGCAACTGGTGCAGGACTCGCTGGCCAAGCAGCGCGAAATTGAGGCTGCCGACACCCTGCCATTTGCGCAGTACCTGGCGCAGTATTTGTCGCCCGAGCGGCTGGGCCAAGCACAACAGGCCGCCTGACGCCCATGGCCATCCAATGGTTTCCCGGCCATATGCACCTGACGCGCAAAGCCATCGGCGAGCGCATCCGGGACATTGACGTCGTTATCGAACTGCTGGACGCCCGCCTGCCCGGCTCTAGCGCCAACCCCATGCTCGCCGAGCTGACGCGCGGCAAACCCGCCCTCAAGGTACTGAACAAACAAGACCTGGCCGACTCCGAGCGCACCGCCCAGTGGCTGGCCCACTACAACGCGATGCCCGGCGTGCGCGCGCTGCCCTTGGATGCCGGCGTTAGCACCCCGGCGCGCGCGCTGGTCGAGGCCTGCCACCAACTCGCGCCTCTGCGCGGGGGCATGGCCAAGCCGATGCGGGTGCTGATTTGCGGCATCCCCAATGTGGGCAAATCCACGCTCATCAACACCTTAAAGGGCAAGCGCGCCGCCAAGACCGGCGACGAGGCGGGCGTGACCAAGGCCGAGCAGCGCATCACGATTGCTGACGACTTTTACTTGTATGACACGCCCGGCGTTTTGTGGCCGCGCATCATCGTGGCCAAAACCGGCTACAACCTGGCCGCCAGCGGCGCCATCGGCCGCAACGCTTTTGATGACGAAGAGGTGGCCCTGGAGCTGCTGGACTACCTGCGCCAGCACTACCCCCAAGCCCTGGCGGCGCGCTACGGCCTGACCGATGCCGCGCACATGACGGACGAGGAGTTGCTCGAGGGCATTGGCCGCAAGCGCGGCGCGCTGCAGTCGGGCGGACGGGTGCAGTTGCAAAAGGCGGCCGAAATCACCATCCACGACTTTCGCAGCGGTGCGCTGGGCTGCTTGACCCTGGAGACACCCGAGGAATTCGCTCAGTGGCTGGCGGCCGGCGAAAAGCGCGACGCTGAGCGCCAGCTCAAGAAGGACGCCATCGAGCAGGCGCGCCTCATTCGGCTGAAAAAAATCCCCCGCCCGCCCCGGGTGGACGAGGCGTACGAAGCCTCTGACTGAGGCACTGCACGCGCTAGCCCAAAGGTACCTGCGGGTGATACGCACAGGGTAACTACTTAGAAGAAACCCCGCTCTATGCCTTGACGCCAAGTGCACAGTGCCTAGACTGAAAGCGCGTTTCGTCATTCCTATTTCTGGGCTGGGCGGTGGCTTTGATTTTTTGGTTTGGCGCACGTGCAAGTCTGTATACCCAAAACAATGAAAGGCAACGCGCATGTCCAAGACGAATCGATATTTCAAGTGGTTTTACCAAAGCTGAGCCATGGCCCTTGCTGCTCTCGTGGCGGCGGGTTGCGGCTTAAAAAGTGAGTCCGTGTCCCAAGGCATTTACAGCATCACCATTGATGCCGCTACCAGCGAAAAAGTGACTTTTGGCGGCACCACGTTTGGCCCCAATGGCGCGGTCGGCACTTATGAAAAAGTCCGTGGACGGGCCCTGGGGCGGCTGGACCCCAATGACCCGAAGAACCAGGTTATTGCCGACATCGCCCTGGCCACCCGTAACCCCGTGACCGGGATGGTGGAGTACTCCTTAGATTTCTTCATTCTCAAGCCCTCGGACCTGAGTAAAGGTGCACACAAGGTGTTCTACGAAGCCCCCAACCGGGGCGGCAAACAATATGGTGGTTTTGCGGGCATGACAGGCAATGCCAACAACCCTACGGCGGCCACCGATGTCAATGCAGCTGCGGTGTATCCGGCATTCCTTTTGAACCGCGGCTACACCTTGGTGTGGTCGGGCTGGGATGCTGAGCCCATGAGTTCGACGGCCACTGACCTGGTCAAAGCCGTTTTGCCGATGGCACGCAACCCGGATGGCACATCCATCTCTGGCCCGATGTACGAGTACATCGTCAACGACAACGCCACCACCAAGTGCGCCGCCACCTACTACAGCCCGGTCAGCACCGACACGACCAAGGCTAAACTTACCAAGCGCCAGTCCATGACCGACACGCCTGTCGAGGTGCCCGCCAGCGCTTGGGCTTGGGGCGGGGCCAGTACTTGCAGCATCGCATCTACCTCGACTAGCACCAACTCCATCAGCTTTGTGGACGGTTCGGCTTTTCAGCAAAGCTGGATTTACGAGCTGACCTACACCGCCAAAGACCCCTATGTGGCCACCGTCGGTTTTGCAGCAATGCGCGACTTCATCGCGTTCTTGCGCAATGCCAAGTCCGACCAATACGGTGTGGCCAACCCCTTGGCAGGCGACATCAAGAGCGTTGCGACGTGGACCAACTCGCAGCCAGCCCGTCTGTTTAACGATTTTGTATGGTTGGGCTTTAACCAGGCGTTGGACGGCTCCAAGGTCTTTGATGGCCACCTCAACTTCATTGGCGGTGGCAATGGCCTGGGCATCAACTACCGCTTCGCCCAGGTGGGTCGCACCGAGCGCAACCGGCAAAACCATATTGCCCAACTAGAGGCCGTCTTTCCGTTCTCTTACACGACGACCACCGACAGCCTGACGGGTAAAACCGACGGTCGCAACGTGCGCTGCACTGCCTCCAACACCTGCCCCAAGGTGATGAACCTGTACTCTTCCAACGAGCTGTGGGTTAAAGCCGGTTCAGTACTTACCACCCATCCCAACACCGGTATGGACCTGGTCGAGCCGGCCAATGTGCGCAATTACCTGGTCTCCAGCGGTCCGCACGGCAGCGGCGCGACCTCAACGACCACATCGCCGGGGGGCAGTAACTCGCAATTCAACTCGCAAGTCGATGCCTTGCCCCTACACCGTGCCTTGTGGGTTGCGCTGGACGACTGGATTAGCAACGGCACCGCGCCGCCGCCTAGCGCCAACCCCAGCGTGAGCGCGGGTACGGCTACGTTCGTGCCGACCGATAGTCCTTACGCGGCCTTGGGCATCGGAACTGTGCCCAGGGCTGCGGTCGGTTACCCGGATATCCCAGCCACGATGGACAAATTCTCGGGACTTGTCACGGTGCGCAATTACTGGGACTTTGGGCCTGAGTACGACAAAGGAATTTTGGCCAAAATTCCCGGCGTCGCGACCGGAAAGTTCTACAAAGTATCGGTACCCACGGTGGATGCCAACGGCAATGAAATTGCCGGTATCCGCCTGCCGGAAATTGAGGCGCCTCTGGGCACCAGTTCCGGCTGGGCACTGCGCGGGCCCACTTTTGGCGGCAAAGCCGATGGCTTGGACGGCGCCGAGGGTGCGGGCCAGTTTGTGCCCTTTGCCAAAGACGATGCCACCAAGGTCGCTGGCGACGCCAGAAAATCCATCACTGCGATGTACGGCACCAAAGACGCCTTTATTGCAGCGCGCATGAAGGCGGCCAATGACCTCAAGGCACGCCGTCTGATGCTCGACGCCGACCTGGCCAACTACGGCGTCATTGCCGCCAAGCCGATTACCGTGGCGCCCAATCCCAATTACCCGGGCGCATACACCTACTCGGCTTTTAGCCTGCCCTGATTGCTTTGCGTGAGCGCTCGCCAGGCATGATTTGGACAAGCCCGCCGGCCACAAGCCGGCGGGCTTTTTGACGCGCAATGGCCAAGTACCTCATCCAAATCGCAGCCGCCGCAGCGCTGTGCGCCGCCGCGGTGGGCTTTGACGCACTGCAGACCCCCACCACCTACGCCTGCACGCTATCTGGTGAGCCCTTTCATTACCAAAACGGTGTGCGCGCCGAGGCGCCCGGCGATGTCACGCTGCGCTTTAAGCTGCTGATCAAACCCTGGTCTGACACCTACGAGATTGCCGACACCACACAGTTACCCGAGCACCAGGCCAAAAGCATCCGGCTCGATTACAGCCGCAGCAACCCGGTGGATGTGTATTACGTATCGGATGCGGTGGACAAGCGCACAGGCATTCGGAACGTCAGCTCGCTGGTGATCAACACCGTCAGCGGCGACACCCGCATTTTTCATCACACCTGGATGCCGCCCAATGGCTGGGAGAATTCGGTGCAGTACAGCTTCGTGGGCAACTGTAAGAAGGCCGGGCTCTAGCGCCGGCCCTCATCCGTGAACGGCGCCCCGGGGGCATTCGCCAACGTAGGGGCTTAGGCCTTGGGGCGGGCCATTTCGGCCTTGCGATCGGCCACCACTTGCTGCGAGCTGGCGCGCTCACCCAGCAGGGCCAGGTAGGGCTTGTAGTCGATGCCGCCAGCGATCAGCAAATCTTCGCCATAAGCGCCCTTGGTAGCCATGCCGATCAGCGGCAGGTTTGAAAAAGCCACGCAATCGGCCAGGCTGAAGCGGTCGCCGGCGATGTAAGGCCCAAAGCGCACCAGGCGTTTAAAGCCGGCGATATGGCGCTCGAGCAGCTTGCGCGTGCTGGCCTTGACCTCATCGGAGACCGTGCCGCCAAAAAACACCGCCGGGTAGAGCTCGCGCGCTACCAGCTCCAGGTGCAGATTTATATAGGTGCACAGCTCGCGCACCTTGGCCGCCGCGTAGGCGTCGGCGGGCACCAGCGGGTGGGCGGGGAACTGCGCCTCCAGGTAGTCCAGGATGACGGCCGTCTCGCACAAAGGGCCAGCATCGGTGCGGATAAAGGGCACTTTGCCCAGGGGCGAAGCGCTGAGCACCGCCTCGTCTTTGCTGCGCGTCATGGTGCGCTCTTCGGTGAAGGGGATTTGCTTTTCCAGCAGCACCTGTTTGACGATATTGAAATAGTTGGACACGGCAAAGCCGCACAGCGTGATCATCGGGACAATCTCCTGGAGAAAATGGTTGGAAGCAGCCCAGTGTATCGGCCCGCCCCGCTGGGCCTGCCGCCAAAGCGACAAAAGTAGGCCAGCGGCTCAGGCGCCCAGCGTTTCCTGCGCCTTGGCCAGCCAGGCGTCCAGGTGGTCGAGCAGGGCCGACTGGCTAAAGGAGCAACTCTCCTCGCTAAACAAAGCGCTCGATTCGAGCCGGTCTAACAGCCCCAGCCACACCGCGCCATAACGCGCCGGCAGCGCTGCCAGCAAAGCATCTTGCGAGCGCGCCAGCGCACAAAATGCCTGCACGCCGATGGCGTCGGCGCGCAGCTGGGCGAGGGCGTGGTGCAGGGGGGTGAGGGAGGGGGAGGCCATGGGGGCAGAGTTTATCGGCGGTCGGTTGCCATGGCGTGGGGCGGGCGAAGGGCAGCCCCACGCCTAAAAGGCTGACCCCGGCTCATTTAGAAAGGCCAGCTCCTCAGGCGTGGCGCGCCAGGCGAACAACTCACAGCGCGCCGCCGCCTCCAGCGTCGCGCCAAAGCGGGTGCGGATGGCGTCGTCCAAGGACGCGTCTTTGGCGTAGTGCTGCTTCAAAGTTTGGATGCCGCAGCATCAGGACCGAGTCTTTAAGCCGCCTGGCGCAACTGCGAGGGAATCAACCCCTCATTTTGGCCTCCAGCAATACGATCTCCATAATCGCTCCATCCTCGGCATAGCTTATGGTGGTGTTCCAACCCTGCGATGTTTCGCGCGCTACGGCTTTATCTGGAAACTTGATTTCCAAGATGTCATCTTGTTGGTAATAAACGATGCTCTTGCCGCTTTGATTTTGCGTAGCGTGGCCCGCGCTCACTTCCCAAACGAATCCTTCAACCCCACCGCAAAATTAAACACCGGCTTGCCCGCCGCGTGGTCCACCCGGTCGGCTACAAAGTAGCCATGCCGTTCAAACTGAAATTTCTCGTCGGGTTGGGCTTTGGCTAGCGAAGGCTCCACGATGGCGGTGACGATTTTTAGGCTGTCGGGGTTTAGGCTTTCCAGGTAGTCTTTGCCGCCGGCGTCGGGCTGCGGGTCTAGGAAGAGGCGGTCGTACAT
>CAMATX010000069.1 GCA_945861345.1 Comamonas sp. lk | reverse complement strand
TGACGCATCGCCAGGTCCAGGACCGCTGGGTGCCGTGGCTGGCGTTGGCCGGCCCCCTCATTTGCTTGGGCTTGGATTATTACCAAAGCGCTTTGCTTGGAAGCTACCAAATTGGCCTGGAAATGCTGTTGCTCAACGGCGCGCTGGTGTTTGGATTACTGTGGGTGTTTTCCAAGCCCGGCCCTAGGGAGCCGGATACTGCGGTGCAAGGTGACTCCGCCGTGCATTGGTAATTGAAAGGTCCCTATGGCAGAGCAAGCACTAGACCGTTCGCAGTTTCGATTTTTCCACCGCCTGCGCGTGCGCTGGGCTGAGGTGGATTTGCAAAAAATAGTTTTTAACCCCCACTACCTGATGTATGTGGACACCGCCCTAGGTGACTATTGGCGTGCCCTGGCCTTGCCCTATGAGCCCAGCCTGAAGGCCATGGGCGGCGATTTGTATGTGCGCAAATCCACCTTGGAGTTCCACGCCTCCGCCGAATATGACGATTTGTTGGATGTCGCTCTGCGTTGCGCGCGCATAGGAAACAGCTCTTTGCAGTTGGTGAGTGGCATTTTCCGTGATGAACAGTTGCTGGTGGGCGCAGAGCTGGTCTATGTGTTTGCCGACCCGGTGGCTAAACGCGCTTTGCCGGTGCCCGCCGTGCTGCGCGACTTGCTGCTGGGATATGAAGCGGGCCAGTCCGTCGTGCAAACCCGCATTGGCTCTTGGGGCGAGCTCCAAAATCAGATAAAGGCCTTGCGCCCAAGCGATGGGCAAGACGAGGCCGCTTTGCACTGCGTTTTGACCAACGCGTTGGGAGAGCCTGTCGCCAGTGCGCGTTTACTTGAGACAGCCCAGCTGCGGCCTGACGCATTGGCCGTGGCGCCCTTGCTGCGCGGCTCGGGCTGGGAAGATGTGGCCGCGCAGGCGCTGCTCGCAGGCGGCGCTATCTAAATATCCTCGCGCAAAGCGTAGGGCAGGGGCACGATGTGCAGCGCAGGCCCTTGGGCGCTGCCGGCATGCAATAAGCCTTGAGCCGCCGCCTCGGTTTGCAGCGAGGCAATGCAAAACTGCTGGCCTGTGGGCGCCTGCGCTATCTGCACCACGATGCCGCAGGCCTGCTCGGCGTCCAATGACGAAAACAGCGCTTGGCCGGGCGCGAGGCTTGTCTGCGCATCGCCGACCAAAATGTAGGCGCGCCGCTTGAGCGTGCCCCTGAACTGGCTACGGGCCACGATTTCCTGGCCCGGATAGCAGCCTTTCTTGAAACTCACGCCATCGACCGACTCGTAATTAAGCATTTGTGGAACAAAGGCCTCGACCACGGCCGCACTAACGGTGGCCACGCCGGACAAAACCTCACCCAAGGCCCATTGTTGGGCATCCAATAGGGCTGCTGGCGGCGGAGCCTCGCCGCCTGGGCCCATCCAAAGTTGTCGTGCCTGTCCACAGGCCGGGTACAACTGCACCAGGTCAGTGTTGCCAACGCGGGCGCAGGTCCAGGGTGTGTTGTGCGGCATGGGCAGGCAGGCTTGGCCGCTCAGGCCCCACAGGGCAAAGTCCTCGGTGGCGTCGCGCAGCTTCGCCTTAGCCCGCAGCACAAACATAGACAGACGCTTGAGGGTGGGCGCCAGCAAATCACGGCTGCACACCAGGCGGATGTCGCTGCTGTTGGCCCGAATGCCGATAAAGCTGGCCTGCATGCGCCCCTTGGCGGTGCACAAAGCTGCCAAGCGTGCGCCGCCGTCGGGCAAAAGCACAAAATCATTGCTTAACTGGCCATGAATAAAGCTGGCTGCATCGGCACCCGTAATCTGGATGACGCCCAAGTGGGCGAGCGGTGCATGGCCCGAGGGGATATCTGGCAGCGGCTGGGGCGTTATTAAAGGTGTGGAGCGCAGGGACATAGGCCGCAATTATGCGGCGCCAGACCTTGCCCGCCGGCTGGTGCGGTTTTTGCCTGCCCGGGCGACATACGCCTAAAGCGGCTTATTCCACTATCAGCTTGCAAGGGGCCTTGATCTTCAGGAGCTTTGTTCGTTCGGTGCACAACTCCACCGATTTACGCTCACCTTGGGCCGACAGGCGTACATAGATGGCGCAGCTGATGGCCATTTTCATGCCGTCGGTGCGACTGTCAAACCCGGCCGCGCAATGGCCATATTTGCCGAGCTCGGGGCGGTTTTGGCCGTAAATGTCCTGCAGGTTTTGCGGCAAGTCGCTCAGCCTGACCGTCGGTAGGTCAGAGGCCATGGCCGGTGCAGCCAGGCCCGCAAGTATCGAAAATACCATGGCCACTACCGCCAGGAATTGGCGGGCTATCGCGGCACTCGGGACAGAGAGGGCTGTATTTTTCATGCTTGCAGTGTCGCACGGCAGCCGCCCGAGCGGTTTTGACCTATGTCAAGCGCTGCGTTTAGCCGCAACTGCCCAGCCAGCCGCAGGCGCTGCAATGCTCGCAGCCGTCGCGCTTGATCACGGCGTGGGCCCCACATTCCTGGCATTTTTTGCCACCCATGGCATGCGCCGCTGGCCCGGAAGTGCTCTTGTGATCAGGCTCCGTTACCGAAACGCCTTGCCGCTGGGCAATGATGTTTTGGATAGCGTAGGCAATTGCGGCAACCTCCGAGTCGTGCCACAGCGGAATCTGGGCACCGTCTGCGCGTTCCAGCGTGCCTAAGCGCACGGGGCCGCGGTCCCAGGCCACTTTGCGCATGTCGGCCAACGCACGCTGCAAAAAACCACCGCGCGCGGCCAGCGAGAGCAGGCGCATGCTCGAGGTCATCCATTGCTGGGACTCTCCGCTTTGACCTACCGGCATGAAAAACTCAATGGCCCGCTCCACCGTCGGCCCGCCCTCCGAGGCCGCGACGGGCAAAAAGGACACCACCAGGTACACATGTTTGCGCCCCTCCTGCGTCCAGTACTCGATTTTTTCGGCGACCGCAGACAAGGCGCCTTTGGGGCGGCTCTCGATGACGCTGCGCATCGGGTCTATGTTGGCGTCCGTGGCGGCTGCGCTGATCACGCTGGCCGGGGCACCGGTATCGAGCACCGAGCCCAAAATCGGGTTGGGCCGGTAGCTGGCCAAGCCTTTGAGGCCCGCTTGCCAGGCCTGGCGGTACAAGTCACTGAACTGGGCAAACGGGTAGTCCACCGGCACATTCACGGTTTTGGAAATGGCGGTGTCAATATAGGGCTGCACCGCCTGCATCATGGCGATATGGTCTTGGGCCGACATCTCTAGCGCGCTGACAAAGTAGTCGGGCAGGGCGTTGACGTCGCCGCCCAGATGCTTGAACACGCGCCAGGCGTGGTCCTCGACCGCGTAATCTTGGGTGCTGCCGTCGGCCAGGCGTTTTTTGCGCCGGTACATCCAGGAAAACGCGGGCTCGATGCCGTTGGACGCATTGTCCGCAAAGGCCAGGCTGACGGTGCCTGTGGGCGCAATCGAGAGCAAGTGGCTGTTGCGAATGCCGTAGGTCGCAATCGCCTCTTGCAAGGCGGCGGGAAGGCGCGAGGCAAAGTTGCCGTTGGCAAAGTAAGTCGCGGGGTCAAACAACGGGAAGGCCCCGCGTTCTTGCGCCAGCGCCACCGAAGCGGTATAGGCCGCATCGCGCATCTGGCGGGCGATCAGCGCGGCCATGGCGCGGCCGTCTTCACTGTCGTAGCGCAGGCCCAGCATGGTCAGGGTATTGCCCAGCCCGGTAAAACCTACGCCAATGCGCCGTTTGGCGGCGGCCTCGGCTTGCTGTTGCGCCAGCGGCCAATAGGTGAGTTCCAGCACATTGTCCAGGGCACGCACCTGCAATTGCACGGCGCTTTCAAAGGCTGCAAAATCAAATGAAGCTGGCCCGCCTACGCCGAAAGGCTTGTGCACAAAACGCGGCAGGATGACGGGCCCTAAGTCACAGCAGCCGTAGGGCGGCAAGGGCTGCTCGCCACAGGGGTTGGTGGCGCTGATGGTCTCGATGGCCGATAAATTATTGTCCCGGGCGATGGTGTCCAAAAACAAAATGCCCGGTTCAGCAAAGTCATAGGCCGAGCGCATAACGTGGTCCCACAGGTCTTGCGCCGGTAAAGTGGCATACACCCACAGGCCATCGTCGCGGCGCCATGCGCCTTGGGCGATGTGGTCACCGCCAGGCTTGGCGGGGTGCACCAACTGCCAATCGGCCTGCTTGGACAATGCTTGCATAAAGGCATCGGGCACGGCGACCGATACGTTGAAATTATTCCAACGCCCCGGCGTGCGCTTGGCGCTGATGAACTCCAGCACATCCGGGTGGTCGATGCGCAGCACCCCCATTTGCGCGCCCCGGCGGGCGCCTGCGCTCTCTACGGTGGCGCACGAGTGGTCAAACACGTTGATGTAGCTGCAGGGCCCCGAGGCGATGGAGGCCGTCCCTTTGACCTGCGCGCCGCGCGGGCGGATGCGCGAAAAGTCGTAGCCCACGCCACCGCCTCGGCGCATGGTTTCGGCCGCTTCGCGCAAGGCTTCGTAAATGCCAGGGTAGCCTTGTTCGTCCATGCCCTGAATGCAGTCGCCCACCGGTTGCACAAAGCAGTTGATCAGCGTGGCATCAATGCCCGCGCCCGCTGCGCTCATGATGCGCCCGGCGCCAATGGCGCCGTTTTCTAAATTGGCCAGAAACAGCGCCTCGTACTGCGCTTGGCTATCGGGCGATTCCACCGAGGCCAGCGCCCGCGCCACGCGCACGTAAAGGTCTTGGGCTGTGTGTTCGCCAGGCTTGAGGTATTTTTCCTGCAGCACGTCGGTGCTGATGGTCTGTGGCGCCAGCGCGTGCGCGGCGGCACGCTCTATGGCGTTCATAGCGCCTCCGGCGCAAGGGACAGGGGCCGGACGTCGCCCAGCAGCCACTGCATCAATTCGGCCACGGATCGAATGTGCTTTCCAAAGGGCAGTGGCCCGGCGCCCCTGAAAAACAGGCCGCGCTGGGTATCGCCCTCCAAGGCGTGGCCCAGTTGCTGGTCAATACAAAACTGGCCAATCGTGGCCACGCCATCGCGCAGGCCGCAATGGGCAAGGCAGTCAAAGGACATATTGCATTTCTTTTTCTCGTGCGCCGCTGCTTGCAGCTTGGATTCGATGCGCAGGTATTTATTGAGCCAAGGCGTTCGCACGGCACGCGCGGGCAGGCCCGAGACGCTCATGAACTCCACAATGTCTTGCGGTCTTGCACCCGCCAATACATGTTTGAAAGCGGGCGCGGCGTCGCACTCCTGCGTCACGGCAAAGGCGGTTCCGAGCTGCACCGCCGAGGCACCCAGCCCTTGCAAGCGCAATATGTCGGCGCGGCAGGAGATGCCGCCGGCGGCGATCAGCGGTATGCGTCCCTCCAGCCCCGCCGTTTTTAAGAACTCCAGCACCTGCGGAATGGCGACATCAAAGTCAAAGCGCCGGTCATTGAGCTCGGACACTTTGGCCGCGCCCAAATGGCCACCGGCCAAGCGGGGGTGCTCTATGACCACAGCGCTAGGCAAACGGCCGCGCTTTTCCCACTTGCGCACCACCAGTTGCACGCCGCGGGCGTCGGACAAGATCGGAATCAGGGCGGCGTCGGGAAAGTCGCGCGCCAACTCAGGCAGATCCAACGGCAAACCGGCGCCCACCACAATGGCGTCGGCCCCACTTTGCAGCGCTTGCTGCACATAGGCGCTGTATTGGCTTACCGCTTTCATGATGTTGACGGCAATAGCACCCTGGCCCTTGGCGATAGCGCGGGCCCGGCGAATTTCGCGGTCCAGCGCGACCAGGTTGGCCGCCTCGATGGTTTGGCGCGCGTCGGGTTCTTTGTCCAGGTGGCCGGTTTGGGCCATGAGATCGGTGTGCAGGCGGCGCAGGTCGACCGCAGATACCGTGCCCACGGCGCCCGTCGCGGCCACGGCGCCGGCCAGTCCGCCGGCCGAAATGCCTACCCCCATGCCGCCTTGCACCACCGGGAGCAGCGGGTGGGCCCCGAGCTTCCAGGTTCCTAAACCCGATTGCACACACATGCGGGCCAAGTCGGCAAATCCGCCTGCGCCGACGCGTTCACTGGTTTCCATCGTCCATACTTTCTTCAAGGCACTCGCCCTGGACGCCAAGGCTAGTCCAAGTTGGGCGGATTTTGGGCTTGGGCGGGCGCTGTTTAGACCATTTGTGCAGGCCGCTTGATCCTGATCAAGCTTGGGCGTTGGGCCTTCGGGCCATCCTTTATCATGCGGTGATTCAACTGACCGGAGCCCCCCAGGCGTGCGTATTTCATTGAGCAAAGTCTTAGGCGCTTGCGTGTTTTTGCTGGCCGTGGCCGCAGGCGCTGGCGTGTGGTGGCTGTTGTCGCCTGTGGCCATGCCCCAGGGCGGCGTGGAAGTCACCATTGAGCCGGGCACCTCGCCCAAAGAGGTGGCATTTGCCATTGCCCGCAGCGGGGTGGCGGTCAACCCTTATCTTTTGTATGGCTGGTTCCGCCTGTCGGGCCAATCGCGCCTGATCCGCGCTGGCAGCTACGAATGGACCGCTCCCAGCAGCCCGGCCGACATGCTGGAAAAACTGGTGCGCGGCGACGCCACCTCGGGCAGCGTGACCTTGGTTGAGGGCTGGAACATCCGCCAGATGCGCCAGGCACTGCGCCAAGCCGAACGCCTCAAGCCCGATACCGCCAGTTGGAGCGACGCCCAGCTTATGCAAGCCCTGGAGCGCCCGGGCGTGCACCCTGAAGGCCGGTTTTTCCCGGATACCTACACCTACGCCAAAGGCTCTAGCGATTTGGCCGTGCTGCGCCGCGCCCTGCACGCCATGGACCGCCAATTGGCGCAGGCCTGGGAGCAGCGCAACCCCAAGATACCGCTGAGCACCCCAGACCAGGCGCTGGTTCTTGCCAGCATCATCGAAAAAGAAACTGGCGCGCGCAAAGACCAGGCTGCGATTGCTGCGGTCTTTCACAACCGCCTGTTGCTGGGCATGCGTTTGCAAACCGACCCGACGGTTATTTACGGCCTCGCAGAGCGTTTTGATGGCGACTTGCGCAAAGCCGACCTGTCTAGCGACACGCCCTACAACACGTACACCCGTGGCGGATTGCCGCCTACACCGATTGCCATGCCGGGCAAACCAGCAATTTGGGCTGCGCTGCATCCCGCGCCGAGCAAAGACCTGTATTTCGTAGCCCGGGGCGACGGCAGCAGCCAATTTAGCGCGACCTTGGAAGAGCACAATCGGGCTGTCAACAAATACCAGCGGGGCCATTGAACCGGTCTTGCATACATCTCGCATTTAGTCATGACGCCAAGCACGGGTTTATTTATCAGCTTTGAGGGCATCGACGGGGCCGGCAAGTCCACGCACATCGAGGCCGTGGCCCAAGCTTTTGAGGCCCAGGGTAGGGCGGTGATTCGGACCCGTGAGCCCGGCGGAACGCCCTTGGCCGAACGCTTGCGCGAGCTGGTGCTCAATGCGCCCATGGACGCGCTGACGGAGTCGCTCTTGGTGTTTGCTGCGCGGCGCGACCATATTGCGCAGGTCATCGCCCCGGCGCTGGCCCAAGGGCGTGTCGTTTTGTGCGACCGCTTTTCGGATGCCACCTTTGCCTACCAAGGCGGCGGGCGCGGTTTTGACTGGCAGCTGTTGCAAACCTTGGAGCAATGGGTACAGCAGCAAGGCGCGCACGGCGCGGACTTGCTCCAACCCGCATTGACGCTGTGGTTTGACCTGCCCGCCAGCGTTGCCGCCGCGCGCCTGGCCTCGGCCCGTGTGCCGGACAAATTTGAAGCCCAGCCGCAGGCCTTTTTTGAGGCAGTTGCTTCTGGCTACGCGCGCCGTTTGGCTGAGCAGCCCCAGCGTTTTGCCCGCGTCGATGCCGATCAGCCGCTCCAGGCCGTGCGCGCGCAGGTCCTGGCTGCATTGCGCGAAACAGGATTTTTGGCATGAATCAAGAGCCACACATACCGCCTTGGATCGCCCGCCAGGCGCACCGCCTATTGCAGCAACGTGGCCATGCATGGTTGTTGGAGGGCCCGGCGGGCTTGGGCCAATACGGACTGGGACTGGCTTTGGCGCGCGCTTGGTTGTGCGAGCAGCCGGGCGAGGGCGGCGCCTGCGGCCAATGCGCCAGCTGCCACGCGATCGATGTGCGTACCCATGCCGACCTGTGCGTACTCATGCCCGAGACCTGGATGCTGGACTTGGGCTGGCCGTTGAGCGAAAAAGCCCAGTCCGACCTGGACGACAAAAAGCGCAAACCCAGCAAAGAAATCCGTGTCGAGGCCATGCGCGATGCGGTGGAATTTTGCCAACGTACCAGCGCGCGTGGCAGAGGAAAGGCGGTGCTGGTTTTCCCGGCCGAAGACATGAATGCGTTTACCGCCAACGCCTTGCTCAAGACTTTAGAAGAGCCGCCTGGCGATGTGCGCTTTGTGCTCGCCAGTGAATCGAGCCATCAGCTGCTGCCGACCATTCGCAGCCGCTGCATGGGCCACACCATGGTCTGGCCAGAGGCGGCGCAATCGCTGCAGTGGTTGCAAAGCGCGGGCTTGTCTGCCGCCGATGCCCAAAAAGCGCTAGCCGCTAACGCGGGCCGTCCGCAAGACGCCTTGGAGTGGTTTCGAGCAGGGCGTGATCCGGCGCATTGGGCTGCCTTTCCGGCCGCCATGGCGCGTGGCGATGTGCAACTCGTGCGCGAGTGGGCGGTGCAGGAGTTGGTCGGGGCGCTGCAAAAGCTTTGCCACGACATGCTGGCGCGTGCGGTGCAGGCCGAGCCGCGTTTTTTCACTGCGCAAGACCTGGGGCCGCCCGTTTCCTTGCCAGTTTTGACACAATGGAGCCAATCTTTGACGGCGCAGCGGCGCACCATGGACCACCCTTTTAATGCGGGTTTGTTTATCGAGGCTTTGGTCTGTGACGCACAGGCCGCGCTGTCGGCCCGCCCCCACTAATTTTTTGTGAGTATTGCCATGCCAGCCTCCACCACCACGCCAGGCGATTCCATGTGGAGCGACTCCACGCTGGCGGGCAACAGCTCTCGCCCCGCGATTTTGCAGCTGCGTATTGAGTCGGACCAAGAGCTTTATCAGGCTTATATCCCGAGTTTTCAGGGCGGCGGTTTGTTTGTGCCCACCAGCCGGCCTTACCAGTTGGGCGACGAGTTGTACGGGCTTTTGAGCATTGGCGACGACCCGCAGCGCCACCCGCTGGTGGGTAAAGTAGCCTGGGTCACGCCGGCCAACCATTCGGCCACGCGCCAACGCGGCGTGGGCATTCGCTTTCCGGACGATGAGCGCGGGCAAAAGCTCAAGAAACTGATAGAAGACCGCCTTGGCAATACGCTGCATTCGGGCCGCGCAAACCATACTTTTTAGGCCCTCGCGCCCACACCGAAAAGTACTACGTGTTTATTGATTCCCATTGCCATCTGAGCTTTCCCGAGCTGCGCGATAAGCTTCCGAGTATCCGCAGCGCTATGGCGTTGGCCCAAGTAGATCGGGCTATTTGCATTTGCACCACCTTAGAAGAGTTCGATCAGGTCCACGCCTTGGCCACCGGGCATGACAACCTGTGGGCTACCGTGGGGGTTCACCCCGATAACGAAGGTGTCACCGAGCCCGACGTGCCGGGCTTGGTCGCCAAATCCCATCTGCCTAAAGTCGTCGCCATTGGCGAGACGGGGCTGGATTACTACCGCCTGAACGGCCGCAGCGTGGCCGATATGCACTGGCAGCGGGAGCGCTTTAGGGTGCATATCCGGGCGGCCCGGGCCGTCGGCAAACCGCTGGTCATCCACACCCGCAGCGCCTCGCAAGACACTTTAGCCATACTCAGGGAGGAGGGCGAGAACGGCGGCACCGGCAGTGCAGGGGGCGTGTTCCACTGCTTTACCGAGACCGCTGAGGTGGCCCGGGCGGCGCTGGAGCTGGGCTTTTATGTGTCGTTTTCAGGCATCATCACCTTCAAAACCGCCCAGGATTTGCGCGACATCGCCGCCTGGATGCCGCTGGAGCGGCTTTTGATCGAGACCGATAGCCCCTATTTGGCGCCGGCGCCGCATCGCGGAAAGACCAATAACCCGTCGTTTGTACCCTTGGTGGCGGCGCAGATTGCGCAGGTCCGGGGTTGCGCGGTGGAGGACATTGCGCGCGCTAGCAGCGCCAATTGTGAACGTCTTTTTGGTCTCCCTGCCCTTTAATTTCTTAAAGTGATACATGAGATTTAAATGAAGTATTGCATTCGATATTTTATATATCTAATTGTTTTTATTGGTTTTTCTGGCGCCGTCGCTGGATCTTACGACGACTTCTTTAAGGCGCTGCAATTTGACGATCAGCGCACTGTCAGCCAGCTCTTGGCGCGGGGTTTCGATGTCAATACGCGTGATCCACAGGGCCTGCATCCCCTGATTTTGGCCGTCCGACAGCCTGCGCCGGCGGTTTTGGAGCCATTACTTAGTGCGCCAGGTTTGCAGGTGGAAGTCCGCAACCGCAATGACGAAAGCGCGCTGATGCTGGCGGCTCTGGCTGGCATGACGCAGGTTTGCCGCCGCCTAATCGCCTTAGATGCCGATGTAAACAAGCCGGGCTGGACGCCACTGCATTACGCCGCTACGGGCGGGCACGCCGAGATTGTGCAGTTGCTTCTGGAGCATTCAGCCTACATAGACGCCCAGTCTCCCAACCAAACTACGCCGCTCATGATGGCGGCCATGTATGGCAACACGCGGACTTTGACGGCCTTGTTGGATGCTGGCGCTGACGTCAGCCTAAAAAACCAGAAAGGCATGACAGCCATGGATTTTGCTCTTGAGGCAGATCGGCCAGGGGCGGCAGAGCTGATCGAGCGCCATCGCAAAGCGCTTCCTAAGCAATAAAATCTACTTTATACGATGTATATTATGTTAATAAAAATAAAGGGAGCGCCGTAAGCGCTTTCCCGTGTGGTTTAGAGATGCCCCCAAGCGATCAGCACTTCGGTGCCGTCGAGCATCACATCCACCTTCGCGCCCACCGGTAGCAAGACCTTCGTCGGCACATGGCCCATAGGCAAGCCCGTGAGCACGGGGATGTCCAGTTGGCTTCGGATCCACTGCACCACACTGGACAAACGAAAGCCGCGGTCGTTGGGCAAGGCATTCATACCGGTGAACTGACCGAGGACCAGCGCCTTTTGGCTGGCCAACACGCCGCTGTGCAGCAGCTGCGTCAGCATGCGCTCCAGGCGGTATGGGTGTTCGCCGACATCTTCTAGGAACAAAACGCCTTTGCGCACTTTCGGGAAATACGGCGTGCCCAGCATGGACACCAACACCGACAGATTGCCGCCCCACAAGGTGGCGCCATGGATCTCCTGCGCAGGAACGGCGTCCGCGCGGGGCATACGCCAGCCAACGCCCTCGCCTTGGGCCTGCGCCAAATCGTCAAAACAGGCCAGCATGATCTCGTCTGGCTCCTCAACCCGGCCGAAATCGTCGCGCACGGAAGGACCTTGCCAGGTGATGCTGCCGGTTTTGGCCATCACCGCCAGTTGCAGTGCGGTGAAGTCGCTAAAACCGAGAAAGTCGGTGCCCGAGGCGATGGCCGACTCGAGCGCGGCGTACGGCAGACCGGGTAAAAGCCGGGTGAGCCCGTAGCCGCCGCGCGAAATCATGGCGATATCAGCGCCGATGGCCGCCGCGCGGCTGATGGCTGCGATGCGGGTGGCATCGTCGCCGGCAAAGCGCTGGTGGCGGCCCAGGGTGTCGGCGTCGAGTTCGACTTCATGGCCCAAGGCGCGCAGACGCTTGACGCCACGCTGAAAAGACGCCTTGTCCTCGATGGCGCTGGAGGGGGAATAAATATAAATATGGCTCATGGAGAGATTATCCGCGCCCTGCCAGGTCGGCAAAAAACGGTACCGCCGCCTGGGCAATTTGGGCGCCATGCTCCTGAACAAAGTGCCCGGCCTCTGGAAGCAGCATGACGTGCTCGCAGCCACGAATCTGGCTCTGCAGAGCCCGCATCACCGGCTCGCCCAGGACAGGGTCTTGCTGGCCAATGGCCATCATGCTGCGCCCTGCCCAACTGTTTTGCCAGAAACTGCGCGCACGGCGTGCCACATCGGCGCCCGGACTGTCAGCAAACTCCGGCACCCTATTCGGGAACACGCGCAGCGCGGCGCGGTGGCCGGCATCCGGAAAAGGCGCGTTATAGGCCTGCCATTGGCTCTCGGGCATCTGCGGGTTGCCCCGTGCAAACAGGCGGCCCACGTCAAATTCGAGGTTCTTGGCGCACCAGGCGCGCCATGCCAAAAAGCCGGGTGACAGCGGCGCGTCGCCGCCAGCGAGCATGGTGTTCATAGCCAGCAGGCCGACGTAGCGCTGCGGTGCTTCCATCGGCAAGGTAAGGCCAAAAATGCCGCCCCAGTCTTGCACGACCAGCACGATATGGCGTAAATCCAGGCGCTCGATGAACTGCAGCAGCACCTCGCGGTGGAATGCAAACTGGTGCGCGCCCTCTTTTTTGGGCTTGTCGCTCTTGCCAAAGCCAATCAAATCGGGCGCCACCACGCGGTGGCCGGCTTGGGTGAACGGCGCAATCATGTGCCGGTACAAATAGCTCCACGCCGGGTTGCCGTGCAGGCACAGGTAAGTGAGCCCGGCGTCCGCCGGCCCCTCGTCCAGGTAATGCATGCGCAGGCCTTGCAGCGCGGGCAAGTCGGATAGGTAATGGGGCTGCCAGGGGTAATCGGGCAAATTGTCAAACCGGGCCTCGGGCGGGCGCAGGGCGTCTTCGCGCAAGGGCTTGTCGTTGGCACGGCGGGGTTTGAAGAACTCCTGGAGGACGGCCGCGCACTCCCGCGCCAGCACCCCGCCCTGCACTGCGGTTTGGTGGTTGATGGCCGGCATGGCAAACAAATTGAGCAAAGAGCCCGCCGCCCCTGCCCGGCTGTCGGCAGCGCCATAGACCACGCGGGCCAGGCGCGCATGCAGCAAGGCGCCACTGCACATGGCGCAGGGCTCCAGGGTGACGAAGAGCTCGCAACCGTCTAGGCGGTAGTTGCCCAGCACTTGGGCGGCGGCGCGCAGCGCGACCACCTCGGCGTGCGCGCTGGGGTCGTGGTCGCTGATGCAGCGGTTGTGGCCGGTGGCGATTAACTGGCCGTCTTTAACCACCACGGCGCCGACGGGCACCTCGCCGGCTTGGGCGGCTTGGGTGGCCTGTTGCAGGGCTAGGTGCATCCAGTGGGGGTCGGTGAGAGAGGTCTGCGTCATAGCCGCAACTTTAAGGCTTGGCCTGCTGCATTTGCAACTGCACCTTCAGCCGCACCATATGCTCCAAATACACCAGCGCCTCCTGGGTGGTGGTTTTGTCGTTAATTCGGGCTCCATAGACGTCTAACGCGCCTTGCAGCACCAGCGGGTCGGTGGGCGCAGACAGCCAGGCCCAGTCGGCCAGCGCGGCGGCAGTGGCCGGATCTGTTGCGCTCAGCAACTTGGCGCGCGCCATCAAGGCCTGCGCGCCGCCGGCCAGTTCGGCAATCGCCTTGGCTTGGGTCGCCATGGGCGCTGGGTTCCAGTGCGAGGGAATGTCGTCCCACCAGCCGGTGTATTGCTTGACCACCATGCGGGCGATGTCTTTGGCGCTGCCGTAGTCCTCACGCAAGTCGTGGCGCTGTGCCAGCGCCGGTGGTAGCGCTACACCGTCCACCACCTGATCTATGCGCAGCCCGGCGTTGAGCCCATCGAGTACCTGGGTGGCGATGCTGTCCAGCGCGGCGGCGTGGGCGCGCAGCTTTTCCTGAATTTGGGCGGGCTCCGTCAGGGCTGCGCCGTGCATGGACAAAAGGCGTTGGGGCTGCAGGTCGGCCATTTGGCGCAGCGCGGTGGCCCAGTCTTGCGGGTAGCGTTGGCGCCGCTTGCCGTTGCCAGCGTTGGGCATAAAGCCCTGGAAGTAGTCCGCGCTGGCCACCACCAGCCGCGAAGGCACCCACACCCAGAGCTGGTCTTCGGTCTCGCCGCGCGCGTGGGTCAGGCTAAATTGCTCGCCACCGATGGTCAGCGTGGTTTTGTCTGAAAAGGTCAGGCTGGGGCGCAGCACGTCGGCCCAATCACGGGGCACGGTCAACTGCTGGTTGTTGCGCGCCACCAGACCATGGCTTTGCAGGTCCTGGTCGATTTGGTCCAAAAATGCTTCGGTGGTCACGATGCGCGGGCGCCCTCCTTCGGGCCCCATGTCCATCAGCGTCCAGGCGCCCCAGGCGTGGTCTGCGTGGTAATGGGTGTGGATGATGGTGTGCACCGGCTTGTTGCTTAGCGAGATCAGCGCATCGCGCAGCGCCGGCCCGGCCGGGGCGTAGCCCGAATCGACCAGCACCAAGCCCTCGTCCGTCTCAAAAACCGCGATGTTGACAAAAGGCAGGCGCAGCAACCAGGTGCGCGGCCCCTGCGGCTCGATGCGCAACTTGGCCCGACTGTCGGCGATGGCCGCCTCGTCGGTGCGGCTGTACATGCGGTTGGCGATAGCCTGCGAAAAGTCGCTCCCAAACGCCCCTCCCCGCGTGATCGCCCGGATCAGCGCCGGGTTCTCCCGAGCCACCGAGGCGCGGGCCATGGCCATCGCGGCGGGCGTGGCCGCAGTGGCTTGCGGGCGTTCTTCGAAGTCGTGGGCCCAGACTGCGGGCATCAGGGCCAAGGACAACACCAGCCCCCGCCAAAGGACGCCATGCCGCCTCACGCGGGATGAAAAACTAGCCATGAGCACCTCCGTTGCAACCGGGAATTAGATTATAAATTGCTTTTAAAGTAATCTATAAGCAATTGATTTATATAAATAAAATTATTCCCACTCCATGAGTTGAGAGGATAAACGTCGGCTTATTTTCCGCAAGATATTTAGAACACTTGGTCAGTTTGAGTCCATCGCTGATAAAAACGACTAATCCGCTTGCTTTGCAAATCTGAAGACCAATAATCCCAGAACCATGGCCAGCGGCGCGTCCACGAAGGTGGTGTAAATTAGCCAAGTATCCTTGCTCAACCACTGCGTCGCC
>CAMATX010000068.1 GCA_945861345.1 Comamonas sp. lk | reverse complement strand
CTGGCGGCCGGACCGGACGTGACACCGACGAAACCGATTTTGAGCACCGGGTTGGCCGCGAAGGCGGCGCTGCTAAAGCCCGCTGCAATCAGGGTAGAAAGCAGGCTGGCTGCGAGGAAATTGCGCTTTTGCATAAACAGAACTCCTTGGGGTAAATGGACAGGGAAACTTCCAAACCTGGTGGGTGACCCGGTCCAAGTTGGTGGCCGCATCTTCAATCGTGTTAACAATCCTGTCAACATATTTCGGGCATGACGGCGGGATTTGTGGGGCGCGTTAAGATGGCTTGCCCGGGCGCTTGGAACGCCCTGGCACGGATTTTTGAGGTGGCCTGCCTGGCCTACAAAGTCGTACCTCGGTATCTTTGCTAGGTACCTGTTACGTTGGAAATTAATATTTAAAAACAAAGACTTAGGTCATTTATGCCCAGCACCATGACGCCCGACGATGCGCAAGAGGCGCATATCGTCGACCGTATTTACGAAGCGGTAATTGACCAGCGCTTAGCCCCCGGCGCCAAGCTTTCTGAGGCCAGCCTGTGTACGGCTTTTGGCGTAGGGCGCATGCGCATCCGGCGCAGTCTTTTGATCCTTGCCAGCCGCGAGGTGGTCCAGTTGCAACCCAACCGGGGCGCCTATGTAGCCCAGCCTAGCGCGCAGCAGGCGCGCGAGGTGTTTGAAGCGCGCTTGGCCATCGAACCCTCGCTGGCGCGGGTGGTCGCCCAACGTTTGCGTCGGGTTGACGCCAAGATGCTGACTGGACTTTTGCGCAAAGAAGCGCAGGCCCATAAGGCGGGCAACCGGCGCGAGGCCATTCGCTTGTCAGGCCAGTTCCATGTGGCGCTGGCCGAAGTGGCGGGCAACTCGGTGCTGCTGCGCATCGTCAAGGACTTGGTGACCCGCAGCTCGCTGATCATCGGCATGTATGGCGACCCCGGCTTTACCAATTGCCGCGATGATGACCACAGCGCCATCGTCACCGCCCTGGACGCGGGCGATGGCGCGGCCGCCGAAGCTTTGATGCGTGACCATTTGAGCCACATTACCGAGCATTTGCATCTTGAGCGGCCGGCGGTAGGGCAGGCTGATTTGCTCAGCCTCTTTGGCGACCTTGCCGCCAAAGGCAAGTAACACCCACCCGTCCGCCCTGGCGGCGTTGGGCGCTTAGGCTTTGATATCGACGTGCCGGCCTTTTTCGGCCGAGCGGGACGAGGCCACCTTGTGCTCCTGCTGCGCAGTGAGGTCTGCGTCGGCACGCTTGACCGGCTTGTCTTGCAATTTGGCCTGTAAGCGGTCCAGCGTGTCAGCGCGCATTTCCTTGGGCGGGCGGGGCACGTAATTGGTGGTGTTTACATTGGATATCGGCATGGCGAACTCCTTGTGCTGCAGCCCGTTGTCCGGCGCCTAGCTGCCTTTGCCCAGGTTAAGGACCGCATCGGCCACTTTGCCCGAGTCTTTTTCCAGCGCCAGGATGTCGGTTCCAAAGCGCACAAACTTGTACCCTGGATAAAAGCTGAGCTTGCCTAGTAGCGGCTCGGCAATCGGGAAGGTCTTGGCGCTGCTGGGCAGTGCCTCGCCAAACTTCCAGTTCACCGGGCTCTTGCTCTCGCAGCCAGCGGTTTTGCTAAAGCTCAGTCCCTCGGGGCAATTGCCCGGCGAGATGGATTCCATGAAGAAATTGCGGATCATTTCGGCGCGCAATTTGCCAAAATAATTTTTCATCTGCGTGCCACGCTCGGGCGGGAAGGTGGGCTTGGGCTCGCTGTCCGCAGGGAGTTTGCGCGTCAAGTCTTCGGGCGGCGGGCCGCTCGCACCCAGAGAAATATTGATGCTTTGGCCTGGGGTCGGGGCTGGCGCTGGCGCACCGCCCACGGGTGCTGCAGTCGGGCCGGTGCTGACGGCCAAGGTCAGGTTGCCGGGGCCTGCCGGCGCAGCAGCGGCAGGGCTTGCGCTGGCGGAGGACTCGTCGGCTTTGCGGCTGCCACCTGCGGCTGCAGCGCCTTCGGAGCCGTACATGTATTTGAGCGCGACGGGGTCGTTTTTGAGCTTGCCTTCAATGATTTTGTCAAACACGCCGGCAATACGCACATCATTGGAGGCTCCCAGCCACTGCGGCCGGTTGCTGCTGATGAGCAAAATTTGTTGTACCGAGCAGGCGTTGGCGTTGGCGCGCAGCCATTGGGTCGCCAATTCGGTGCGCTCCATCGGGTCGTGGGTACTTAAGGCCAGGGTACGGAACTCGGAAATCGAGCAGATGGGCGCATCGACCGGGTTGGGCAAGGTCGCGCGTCGGGTGGTTTGGGCTTGCACCGGCGTGCCGCCCAACGTGGCCACACACACCAAAAACACTAGCGCGCTGCCGCAGGCCCAAAAACTGCTGTTGTGCCGCGAACTCGATAAGCGCATGGTTTCCTTGGGGGTTGAGGGGCTGCTAGGTACCGGGGAAGTCTAACTGAATATCACGAAAAACTCGGATTTTGCAAATGGAACTGGTGTAAATGTGAGGCCGCAGCCGACTATCATCGGGCCCAGAGCGCGAGGGCTTGTCCCCAGTGCGCCGCTGGCCCTTCTGGAGACACCGTATGCAAAGACGCCACCTGATCGCCACCACCCTGGCCGCCACCTTGCCCACGCTGGGCTGGGGCCAGGCGCTGGAAAAGCCACAACTGACCATCGCTGTCGGCGGCAAAAATCTTTTTTACTACCTTCCACTGACCATTGCCGAGCAGCTCGGTTACTTCAAGGCCGAGGGGCTGGATGTCACTATCGTCGACTTTTCGGGTGGCGCACGGGCGCTGCAGGCGGTGGTGGGCGGCAGCGCCGACGTGGTCTCGGGTGCGTTTGAGCACACCGTCAATATGCACTACAAGGGCCAGCCGATGCGCGCTTTTGTGGTGCAGGGGGCGGCGCCGCAAATTACGCTGGGCTACAACCCCAAAGCGATTCCCAATTACCAAAGCGTGGCCGATTTGCGGGGCAAGAAAATTGGCGTGACCGCTCCGGGCAGTTCCACCAATGTGGTGGTCAATTTTGTGCTTGCCAAGGCCGGACTCAAGCCCAGCGATGTGAGCATCGTTGGCGTGGGCGCCGGCAATGGCGCAGTCGCTGCCATGCGCTCCGGGCAAGTCGATGCCATGAGTAACCTGGACCCGGTCAGCACCTTGCTTACCCGCTCAGGTGATATGAAGATCATCACCGACACACGCAACCTGGCCGAGGCGGAAAAGATCTTTGGCGGCCCCATGCCGGGCGCCTGCTTGTATTGCCCGCAGCCGTTTATTGACAAACATCCCAACACCGTCCAGGCCCTGGCCAACGCCATCGTACGTGCCGATAAATGGATACAGCGCGCCGGCCCCAGCGACATCGTCAAAGTGGTGCCTGAGAGCTATTTTCTGGGCGATCGGGCGGTTTACCTGGAGGCTTTCTTGTCCGCGCAAAAAGCCTTGTCGCCCGACGGCGTTTTCCCAGCCAAGGCACCCGAGACCGCGTTTCGGGCCCTGGCCAGCGTAGACGACAAGCTGGCCGCCACCAAGCTGGACCTCAGTCTGGTGTACACCAACGACTTTGTCCGCAAAGCCAACGCCAAATACCCCAAGGGCTAGGGCCATGGCAGCAGCCATCGAACTGCAGCAAGTCGATTGCACTTTCGCTGGCAAAGATGCCGCCAGCCCGTCCTACACGGCGGTGCAGGGCGTCTCGCTCACCATGGCCGATGGCGAATTTGTGAGTGTCGTCGGGCCCACGGGCTGCGGTAAAAGCACGCTACTGAATGTCGCCGCAGGCTTGCTGGCGCCCAGCCGGGGCGCGGTGCACATCTTTGGTGAGCCCTTGCAGGGGCTGAACCGGCGCGCAGGCTATATGTTCCAGACCGAAAGTCTGATGCCCTGGCGCAGCGCCCGCGATAACGTGCTGGCCGGATTGCAGTTTCGGGGTATGGCGCTAGACCAAGCGCATTCCTTGGCCGATGACTGGCTGCGCCGCGTGGGCCTGGGCGGCTTTGGCGACCGCTACCCACACCAAATGAGCGGGGGCATGCGCAAGCGCGTGAGCCTGGCCCAGACACTGATTCTGGACCCGGACATCATTCTGATGGACGAGCCGTTTTCGGCCCTGGACATCCAAACCCGCCAACTGATGGAAAACGAGTTGCTGGCGCTGTGGCAGTCGCGCAAAAAAGCCGTGCTCTTTATTACGCACGACCTGGACGAGGCCATCGCCTTGAGCGACCGCGTGGTGATCCTCAGCGCCGGCCCGGCCTCGCGCCCGATTGGCGAGTTCGCCATCGACCTGCCGCGCCCGCGTGATGTCGCCGAGGTCAAGATGACGCCCGAATTCGCCCGCCTGCACCGGGCCATTTGGGAGGTGTTGCGCGATGAGGTGCTCAAGGGCTACCAGCAGCAGTTGCAAAAAATAGCCTAAAGCGTGCGGATGACTGATTCAAGCCTCGCTCACCGAACACCGCTGCCGCGCTGGCAACGCCAGTTGCGCCTGCGCTTGTGGCAGTTGGGCTTGCTCCTGGCGGTGCTGCTCTTTTGGTACGTCATGACCAAGCCCGGCTTGATACCGCCCATGATGTTTGACAACGAGCGCCAGGCCGCGTTTTTCTTCGGCGAGCCGGTGCAGGTTGCCCAGCGCATCTGGGCCTGGTTTGTGACCGATGCCGATATTTACCGCCACTTGCGCGTCACGCTTTCTGAGACGGTGCTGGCCTTTGGCATTGGTGCGGCCAGCGGGCTGGCCGGCGGCTTATGGCTGGCCTTGTCGCCCACCACGTCTTTGGTGCTCGAGCCCTACATCAAGGCATTCAACGCCATGCCGCGCATCATTTTGGCGCCGATTTTTGGCGTCTGGTTCGGACTGGGCATGGGCTCTAAGGTGGCGCTGGGCGTAACCTTGGTGTTTTTCGTGGTGTTTTTTAATGTCTACCAGGGCGTCAAAGAAGTCAGCCCGGTGGTGCTGGCCAATGCGCGCATGCTGGGCGCCAGCGGGCGGCAGTTGCTGCGCTATGTCTACCTGCCCAGCGCCACCAGCTGGGTGTTCAGCTCCTTGCATACCTCGGTGGGGCTGGCCTTTGTGGGTGCGGTGGTGGGCGAGTACCTGGGCTCCAGCCAAGGTGTGGGCTACCTGATTTTGCAGGCCGAGGGCAGTTTTGACATCAACACGGTGATGGCCGGCATCGTCGTGCTCACACTGTTTGCCTTGCTGCTGGACAGCCTGGTCGGCCGCGTGGAACGCCACCTAATGAAGTGGCAGCCCCAGGCGGGCGAGACGCAAAAACTGTAGGCGCGGGCGTCGCGCGCCCGGGGGACGCAGCGCGCGATTAGCTTTGCAGCAGGCGCGCAAACATCATCACAAACAAGACCAGCTGCCCAGCCCAAAACGCAGCGCGGATATGGACTTGCAAGGAGCCGGTGCCCCACAGGTGCGCCAGCGATTGGCCGATACGGCAATACAGCACACAAGCGGCCAGGGCATTGACGGAGGGCAACTGGGCCATGGCGGCGGCCACCAGCACGAGCACGGCAAAAATGGGCAGGTTTTCCAGGCAATTGGCGTGTGCGTCCTCGACGCGGCGCATCAATGGCGTTTCGTCAGTGTGGCGCACACCGCGCGGCCAATGGTTGATCGGTGTGCCCTTGAGGTAGGCCAGCCCACGGTAGCCAAAAACCAAGCCCACCAAGGCCAGGGTCCAGGCAGTAAATCCTAAAAGTGCTTGCAATGCGGTCATCTTGTCTCCTTCATTATTGTGAAGGGCCACTGTAAACGCAATCGCACCAGAGCGGTATAGCCGCTGACCCTATTTGAGCAAGAGGTTCTCTAAAAACAAGGCGCTGCTGTAGAAATAGAAGTCGGCATTGGATTTGCGGGCAAAGCCATGGCCTTCGTTGTCGGCCAGCAGGTACCAAACATCGATGCCGTTTTTGCGCACCGCGCTGACAATTTGCTCCGCCTCGGTGTAGGGCACGCGCGGGTCGTTCTTGCCGTGCACCACCAACAGCGGAATGCGGATATTGCTGGCGTTGTTCAGCGGCGCGATTTTTTCGTGGAAGGCGCGCATCGCCGGGTCGCGCTCATCGCCGTATTCGACGCGGCGCAGATCGCGGCGGTAGCTTTCGGTGTTGTTCAGAAAACTCACGAAATTGCTGATGCCCACCACGTCAATAGCCCCGCGCAGCTTGGCGCTGTAGTCCACCGCCATGGCCAGGCTCATGTAGCCGCCGTAGCTGCCGCCGGTCACCGCCATGCGCGAGCCGTTGATGCGCGGGTGCGTAGCCAGCCAGTCCAGGAAGGCGCCCCCATCCTTGACCGAGTCTTTGCGCAAAAAGCCGTTGTCCAGGTTCAGAAAACTTTTGCCAAAACCGGTGGACCCGCGCACATTGGGCAAGAAGATGGCCAGGCCCAGCTCGTTGAGGTAGTAATTCCAGCGGCCCATGAAACGCACCGTGGATTGGCCTTCCGGGCCGCCATGAAAGTCCACCACTACGGGGCGTTTACCCGGAAATTTGCGGGCGTCGGGCAAATACAGCCAGCCGCTGATCGGCAGACCATCAAAGCTCTTGATTTGTACCAGTTCCGGACTGATGAAGTTTTGCGGATCCACGCCCGGCGCAAAAAAGGCTTGCGTCCAGCGCTCGCCGCGACCGGTAGCGATGTCAAAGCTAAAAACGTCGCCCGGGCTTTGCGGCGAGTTGAGCGAATAGGCCAGCGTGCTGTGCAGGCTCTTGTGCCATGACAGGCCGCCCAAGGCACCGATGCCCAGTGCGGGGCGGGCGAGTTCTTTGCCGCTTTGGGCATCGAACAGGCGCGCCTCGTCGCGGCCGTTGTTGTTGATCTCGGCCAGCAGGTATTTGCCATCGCGCGAGGGACTGACACTTTGCACATCCCAAGGGATGTGCGCCGAGAGCGTCGTCAGTGTTTTGCTGGCGATGTCATAGCGCGCCAGCTGGAAAAATTCGCCGCCGGTATTGGTGGTCAAAAACAGGCTGCGCTGGTCCATGCTCCAGCGGATATCGCCAAAGCCGGCCGGCCCTTGGCCGGGCAGGGGCAAGATGCGTTCGCGCGTGCCGGTGGCGGTGTCCATCAGCCAGACATCGCTGTCGCTGGGGGTGCGGTATTGCAGCGCGGC
This sequence comes from Comamonas sp. lk, assembly GCA_945861345.1. GTDB lineage: Bacteria > Pseudomonadota > Gammaproteobacteria > Burkholderiales > Burkholderiaceae_C > Allorhodoferax. The sequence goes on along the minus strand of CAMATX010000068.1, from coordinate 7,903 downwards.
TAAGCGGGTGTCATCCGGGCTGAAGCGAAAGTCGCCCCAACCCCCACCGGGCAGGCTGGCTAATAAACGGCGCGGCGCTGCTTGCAGGGGATCGACCAGGGTGATGGTGGTGGCAATTTCGCCGCGCGTGCCTTCTTTGGCGGTGCGGTCCAGCGGCACCGAGGAGACCAGGATGCGGTCGCCTTTGCGGCTCCAGGTGGCGCTGCTGCGCTCGTCGGTGGACGAGAGCAAGGTGGAGGCGCCACTGGCCAGGTCCAGGCGGTAGATTTGTTCGGCTTCACTGCCGCCGGCGGCACGTGCGTACACCAGGTAGCTGCCGTCGACCGGGTTGAAGCTGGCGCTGCCCACCGGGTCGGCAAAGTTGGTGACCTTCTCCAAAGGCCCACCGGGGGTTTTGAGCAAAAACAGCTGCGCGATATTCTCGCCCGCAGCGCGGTGGCGCACCAGCATTTCGCGGCGCAGGGGGTGCCAGTCGACAAAGCCAAAGGCGCGAAACTCGGTGTAAGGCGCTACGCGCTGCACCAAGTCCATGCTGATGGGCGGGATACCGTCGGCTTTAAGGTTGGCATTGGGCGCAAGCGTTTGCGTTTGCGCCTGGGCCTGCCCCAGGCAAAGCAGCAGGGCGGCGGCACACAGCGTAAGAGTGCGTTTCATGGGGGGCTCCTTGGAATGCGAGAGTCAGACTTTGTTATTGCTGGGCTTAAACACCGCGCTGCAGGCCTTGCGCGCTTCGTCCTCGCGCGGCAGTTTGCTGCAGACCTGGTCAAGCTGGCGGCTGAGCTTGTTGATGGTGGCTTGGTGCTCGCCTTTGTCGTTCCAGGCCAGCAACTGTTTGCCCAGCCGCTGCAGCACGCGGCGGTTGCGCTCGTAAAAGGTTTCGGGTGTGGGGCTGATTTCCGAGAGCAGGCCAGTGGCCGCGTTTTCAATGCGCGCGCTGTCTTGCGGGCTCATTTCCAGTAATTTGCTGATGTAGCCACTGCCCCATTGCATTCGGGTTGCCGGGCCTTTGGATTCTTTCCAGGCGCGCTCGGCCCAGTCCAGCGCGGCGGCCTTGTCGCCCCGTTTTTTGGCGTTGGAGGACAGCACCAGCATGTGGTAGTAGGGCGAAATGGCCTTGGGCAGCTCGGCCTTGAGCATGGCGTCGGACTCGTCGAGCAGCCCGGCATCGGCCAGCAAATGCGCGGCGTTGGGCACGATGGCTTGGCGCTCATGGGCGTCGGTGGTCTCGCGTTCGGCGATCTGGGCGGCGCTACGGGCCTGCGCCACCAAGGCAGCAGCGGGTGCCGCTTTACCGCCCTCGGGTGCATCGATGCGGCTTATATCCAGCTTGGCCTGCACGGCGCCCAGTTGGTCCGAGCGCGTCAGGCTCGCGTCTTTGGCCAGATTGTCCAGGCTGTTGTTCAAGGCGGCCACCAAAGTGGCGCGCTCGGGGCTGGCTTTGGCGCTCAGGGCCTGCACCAGGTCGCTGGCGTAGTTTTCCAGGGTGTCAAAGTGGGTGCGTGTCAGTGCGGGGTCGGACAGGACCTCGCGCAAGCGGGCTTGCGTGGCCTCGGGCGCGGGCAGGGCGGTTTTGTTTTGGGCGAATGCGACTGCGGTCTTGAGCAGCAGGCGTGTCGACGCCTCCGCATAGGCCGGTGGGCAGGCCTGGGCCAGCGCGCGCAAGGTCGCGGAGCGTTCTTTCTCAGGCACGAGCTGGGCCTGGTCTTGCTCCCAGGAATAAAAAGCCAGCTGGCGCCAGGCCTGGGGCGTCAGGCTGGCGGCGTTGGGCCCCAGGGCCGTGGCAAGCGACTCCTTGACCGAGCTGCTGGAGGCCAGTGCCAGATCGAGCACTTCCATGTACCGGGCAGCATCAACCTCGCCGGGGATGCGGGTCAGCTCGGTGCCGTCGGGCTTGAATATGATCATGGTGGGGTAGCCCATCACCTTGAACTGGGCCCCCAGCTTTTGGGCGCCCGGCGTGTCGCCATCAATGTAGACCGCCAAAAACGACTTGCTGCGCTCGGCAAAGTCGGGCCGGGTGAATACGGTGGCCTTGATTTGGTTGCACGGCGGGCACCACACCGCGCCCCAGTACAAGAACACCGGCTTATTGCTTTTGCGCGCCTGCGCGAAGATGGCCTCGACCTTGGCGCCGTCGGGCTTGCGCCAGGCGATGGCAGGCGCTGCTTGGGGGGGTGTGCTGGCGCTGGCGCCAGCCAAAAGACCGACGGTCAGGACCATGGTGGTAAGCAAGGGGCGCATAAGCGGGTACATCCTCTTTATTCGTCCAACAACGACAGGCCTGCCAGGCTTGGCAGGGCCAAAGAGGGGGACTATAAGGGTTTGCGCCGGGGATTGCGGGAGAGGGCCCCATTGCGATAGGCCGACATGCGCTGGGCGCTTGGCCTTGGTGCGCCGCTTGGTGTTTAGCTACAGGGTGACGTTGGCGAAGGTGGCGTGCTTGTGCAAATTCATGGCCACCACCACACGGCGGCCTTTGGTGGCGGGTACCTCATGGGTCAGGATGCCGGGGAACATCACCAGCATATTAGGTGTGGGTTGCAGAGGGTATTTGCCGGCAAAAATAATGGGCGCACTGTCCGCATGCGACTCCAGATAGATCGAGCAGCTAAAGTCCGACGGGAAATGGTTGTGCGGCTGGGTGTAGCTCGATTCCTCGTAAATAATGCCCCAGCACTCGCTGACGATCATTTCCATATTGAGCGCGTCCAGATTGGCTGACAGCAATTTACTGGCTTCTTTGCTTACCTGCAAGACCACTTGCATGAGTGGGCCAAACTTGTCCGTGACCAGGTGGCTGCGCCACGGGCTCATGTAGGTGGCTTTGACGTTGGACTCGGGCGATTGCGGGTGGCTGATACGCAATTCGTCAATCGCTTGCCTGGCCAGCTCCAAATGCGCGGTTAAGGGCGAAAGGTCACACACGAACACCGGGATGTCGGCGTGGGCCATAAAGGGTTGGACTGCGATCAAGTCAAGTACCTCGCCAAACAATGAAGAAATCTGGAACCAAGCCGGCGCTGCCTACCCAGGCTGCGCGAGGGCCTATTTTAGGGCTTGGTTTTTTTGAGGGTGAGGCGGGCCCGCGCAGGGCGGGCCGCGTGGAGCGCAGCGCAGCGCCGGGCTTGGGCCTGGCCACAAGCCCGGGTGGGGTGCAGATTACTTCTTGGGAGCGCGTCCGCCGCTCTTGGTGCACTCGTCCATGGTTTTGAATGCCGTGAAGTTTTTGGTTTGCTTGTAGCCGTTGCTGGATTTATCGTGGCAAATGCCGGCATCGGACTTTTTGACTTCGGGATCAGCCGCTGCCGTGGATGCTGCAGCAGCGGGCTTGGCGGCGGCCGAGGCTGCGGGGGTTTGGGCCTGGGCAGCAATACCGGCCAGAGTGAACAAGGCGGCGAGCAAAGTGGTTTTCAACATGGTGTTTCTTCAGTGCATGGCGACGTTGCCATAGGTTTACAACGCGCCCACGGCCCCGCCGTTGACCGCAGCGTCAGATTTACTTGGCCGAGACATAGCGCACCGGTGCCCGCCGACCTACACCTTGCGCCGCTTGTGCAAAACGCAAAACCAGCCGTCCGGCTCGGCCGAGTTGGTATAGAGCGCCCCGGCTTGGCGTACCAGGGCCTCCACGGTGCCGGTCGCTTGCAGCGCCTTCAGGGTATGGGCAAAGCCCATGGACTCCCACACCGCCATCTTGACGGTGAATGCAAAAGCGGCGCCTGGCTTGAGTATGCGCAGCAATTCGCGCAGGCAGCCCGCACCGATATGCCCGCTGGTGAAAGTGCCAGCGCACACGGCGCCGTCGTAAATGCCATCGGCCAGGGGGAGCGGGGCGGTCAGGTCTACGCCAAGCAGTTGGCGGTAGGCGCCGCTGGCGCGGGCCACGGCGAGCATTTCGGGCGAAATGTCCAGGCCGTCAATGCAGCGATAGCCGCGCTCGGCCAGCGCACGCCCCACCAGGCCAGTGCCGCAGCCCACGTCCACGACTGCCGCTGCCTTGTCCGGCAAGGCGTGGGCGAACAGTGCAGCCACCAGGCGGGGCGACTGGTATTGCAGACCTTGCAGCATGGTGTGGTCGTAGCTGCGGGCCCAGTCGCGGTAAAGAGCGCGCGATGCGGCGTCGCTGTCCAGGGCATAAGCGCGGGCCAGCAAGTCCTGATCGCTGGCGGCCAGGGCGCCGCCGCCGTGGTCGGGGAGGTCGGTGGGTGCGGGGGGCATGGCGCAAAGGGTTGTTGCTCAGAGCCCGATAATGCCATGCTCAGACCGGCCCACCCAAAGGATTGATTGCCATGAAACGACGTACTCTTTTGCAAGCTGCGCCCGCACTGGCGCTAGCGTCCAAGGCCCGCGCCGAGCCAGGTTTTCCCACCAAAACACTGCGCTACATCGTGCCAGTGGCCGCTGGTGGCGGCAGCGATTTGGTCGGGCGCACCGTGACCGAGCGCTGGGGCCGCCTGCTCAAGCAAAGTTTTGTGGTGGACAACATTGGCGGGGGTGGCGGTATCCTGGCCTGCCAGGCGACCATGCGCGCTCCGGCCGATGGTTACACACTGATGCAGGGCTACGTTGCCACGCATGGCACGAGCCCCGCCACCCGGGCAGTACCCTACGACGCCATCAAAGACTTCACGCCTGTGGGCATGATCGGCGGCACGCCCAATGTGCTGGTGGTCAACGCCAATTTACCGGTGAAAAACCTCAAAGAATTTTTGGACTATCTGCGCAAAAACCCCGGGCGCCTGAGCTATGGTTCGGCCGGCCAGGGCTCGCTCACGCACCTGACCATGGAACTGTTCAAGCAGCAGGTGGGCTCTTTCATGGTGCATATTCCCTACCGGGGCATCGCGCCCGCTTTTAACGACCTGATCGGTGGCCAAACCCAGGCCATGTTTCCTGGTCTGGCTGCGGCCATGCCGCATATTCGCTCCGGGCGGGCGCGTCCGCTGGCGGTCACCGGCCCGATGCGCCACGGCCTGCTCAAGGATATTCCTACGTTGGAAGAGTCGGGCTTTAAAGGCTTTGACGCCCAGCAGTGGTACGGTGTGGTCGGCCCGGCCGGCTTGCCCGCCGATGTACTCAAAACCCTGAGCGAGACGCTCACGCTCACCTTGCAGGCGCCCGACATGGCCGAAAAGCTGGCCATCGAAGCGATCGAGCCGCGCCCCATGTCGCCCGAGGCCTTTGGCAAATTTATCAAGGCCGATATCGCCCGCTGGACGCAGCTGGCCAAGGAACGCAATATCCAGCTCGAAAGCTGAAATCTGCATCCCCAAAAATTTAAAGAAAGTTTTCTTACATGGCCCGCAATACCCAGGTCGCCGCCGATCACCACGCCCCGCCCGTCACCCAATTGCTGGCGCATTTTGTGGCCACCCATCCCTCGCGCGGCTGGTCCGACGCGGTGGACCATGCCGCGCACCGCACCTTTCTGAATTGGCTTGGCTGCGCCGTCGGCGCGGCGGAGCACGAGTCGGTGCAGGCCGCACTTGCGGCGGTGCGCTTGCTGCAGCCTGCGCCCCAGGCCAGCGTACTGGGCCGCCGCGACAAAGTGGACATGGCCAGTGCCGCCTTGCTCAATGGCATCAGCTCGCACACTTTTGACTTTGACGACACGCACCTCAAAACCATCATCCACCCGGCAGGGCCGGTGGCCTCGGCGCTGTTGGCGCTGGCCGAGCACACCGGCGCCAGCGGGCGCGCGCTGATGGACGCGCTGGTGCTGGGCATCGATGTGTCCTGCCGCGTGGGCAATGCCATGTACCCGGACCACTACGACCGGGGCTGGCACATCACCGGTTCGACCGGCACGGTGGGCGCGGCGGCGGGCTGCGCGCGCCTCTTGGGCCTGTCCGAGGCGCAAACCGCCATGGCGCTAGGCATTGCCGCCTCGCAGCCTATTGGCATGCGCGAACAGTTTGGCAGCATGACCAAGCCTTTTCACCCCGGTGGCGCAGCCCGCGCCGGACTGATGTCGGCGCTGTTGGCGCAGCAAGGCTTTACCGCCAGCCCCAAGGCGCTGGAGGCGCCACGCGGCATGATGCAAACCATCTCCACCAAGAACGACTGGTCCGAAATCACCCAGGGCCTGGGCCAGCAGTTTGAAATCGCGCTCAACACTTTCAAGCCTTTTGCCTGCGGCATCGTGATCCACCCTTGCATTGACGGCTGCGCGCAGCTGCGCGCCCAGGGCATCACGCCCGAGCAGATTGCGTCTTTGGAGATCCGCGTGCATTCGCTGGTGCTGGAACTGACGGGCAAAAAAGAGCCTGCGGACGGGCTGCAAGCCAAGTTCAGCGTCTACCACGGCTGCGCCGCCGGCCTGATGTTTGGGCGCGCCGCCGAAGAAGAGTTTTCAGACGCCATCGTTACCCGGCCCGACATGGTGGCCCTGCGCCGCAAAGTGGTGGCCACAGTGGACGACAGCATCGACGAGTCGGCTGCCGACATCACGGCCGTGCTGACGGACGGACGGCGCGTGCACCTGCGCGTGGAGCATGCCATCGGCTCGCTGCAAAATCCCATGACCGACGCGCAGCTCGAGGCCAAATTCCACGGCCTGAGCGACGCGGTGCTGGGCGCGGCGCAAACGTCCGAGCTGATCCGCGCCGCCTGGGCGCTGGGCAGTGCCAGCACCACGCAAGCGCTGCTGGCGCTGAGCAGCCCCAAGGCCGCCTGAGCATGCCTGCCGTGTCTGGCGACAAACCGCACATCGTCATCCTGGGCGATGGCGAGCAAGCGCTGCGCCGCTTGGGCGACTGGGGCGTTATCGAGTCCGCAGCGCGCCTGAGCGTGCACAGCCAGCCCTTGCAAGGCGCCGCCTTGCTGGCCGCCCTGCAAGAGGCCGACGTGCTGGTGCTGGTGCGCGACCGCATACCGCTCAACGCGGCCACCATCGCCCAACTGCCGCGCCTGCGCTATGTGGTGTTTACCGGCTCGCGCAACACCACCCTGGATGTGGCGGCGCTGGCCGCGCGCGGCATCCCGGTCAGCCATACCGACTGGGGCCCTTCCAAAGACAGCACCTGCGAGCTGACCTGGGCGCTGATATTGGCTGCCACCCGTCAACTGGCCCAGTACAGCGCTTTGCTGCGCGAGGGCCAGTGGCGCGCAGCGCAGCCGCAAGTCTTGCCTGCTGTTTTGCATGGCGAGGTGCTTGGCCTGGTGGGCCTGGGCGAAATCGGCCGGCGCGTGGCGCAGGTGGGCAAGGCCTTGGGCATGGACGTGCTGACCTGGAGCCCGAACATGACGCCCGAGCGCGCTGCTGCCCACGGCGTGCAGGCGGTCGACCTCGATACGCTGCTGGCCCGCGCCAAAGTCCTCAGCCTGCACCTGGTGCCTTCGGCGCCAACACGCCACCTGATCAACGCCCAGCGTCTGGCGCACATGCGCCCGGACAGCTTGCTGGTAAACACCTCGCGTTCGGCGCTGGTTGATAGCGCCGCGCTGGCGCACGCTTTGCACGACGGGCGCATTGGCATGGCCGCCATCGACGTGTTTGACGCCGAGCCGCTGCCCTTGGATGACCCGTTGCGCCAGGCGCCGCGTGTCTTGCTCACACCGCACCTGGGCTTTGTGGTCGAGCCGGTGTTCGAAAAATTTACCCAAGGCGTGTGCGAATGCTTGCAGGCCTATTTGGCCGGCCAGCCGCTGGTGCGCCCACTCGTGGCCGCACCATGAGTGGCCGCACCATGACGCCGTCGTTCACCACTCTGGGCTGGCGCAGTCTGTGGCGCGATGTGCGCGCCGGCCAGTTGCGCCTCCTGGTGCTGGCCGTCACGCTGGCGGTGGCGGCGCTGGCCGCGCGCGGCATCCCGGTCAGCCATACCGACTGGGGCCCTTCCAAAGACAGCACCTGCGAGCTGACCTGGGCGCTGATATTGGCTGCCACCCGTCAACTGGCCCA
>CAMATX010000067.1 GCA_945861345.1 Comamonas sp. lk | reverse complement strand
GACGCGGTCCTTATCGCGCGGGCTTTCAAGGCAGCGGGAGCGGATATGCTGGACTGCTCCAGCGGCCAAGTCAGCCCGCACCAGCGGCCAATCTACGGCCGCATGTACCAGACGCCGTTTTCCGACCGGATTCGGCAAGAAGCCCAAATCGCGACCATGGCGGTGGGCGCCATCAGCGAGGCCGACCATGTCAACAGCGTGATCGCCGCAGGCCGCGCCGATTTGTGCGCCATTGGCCGGCCGCACCTGGCCAACCCCGCCTGGACGTTGACCGAGGCAGCGCGTATTGGCTACCCCGGTTTGGCCTGGCCGCAGTCTTATGAGGCGGGTAAACCGCAATTGGAGGCCGGCTTTGCCCGAGAGCGTTCTTTGCAGGCCCAAAGTGCGGCCAGCCAGGAGCGTGTCGCATGAACGCGCGCCAAAGCACCGATATGGAGCAGCGCGCGCATGCTGATCACCATGCCTCTTTGCGCCTGTGGCTGCGCCTGCTTTCGTGTACCACCCGCATTGAGGACACCATTCGCCAGCGCCTGCGCGAGCAATTTGGTATCACCTTGCCGCGCTTTGACCTGATGGCCCAACTGGAGCGAGAGCCCGACGGCCTGACCATGGGCGAAGTTTCGCGCCGCATGATGGTGACCGGCGGAAACGTCACCACCATCGTCGACCAACTCGAGCGCGAGCATTTGGTGCAGCGCAGCGCCGTGCCGGGCGACAGGCGCGCTTACCACCTGACGCTGACCGAGGCCGGGCGCCAGGCCTTTGCCACCATGGCCCAAGCCCACGAGGCCTGGGTGCTCGAACTGATGTCCCCGCTATCAGCCAAGGAGCAAACCCAGCTGGGCACGCTGCTTGGCACCCTCAAAACCGCCCAGGCGCCCGTGGCGCCCCAACGCCCATCCCAGGAGAAACCATGAGTACCAACTACCTGCCCGGCAAGCCCCAGCAACTTCCGGGGCACAATGTCTCGCTGCAAAACCATCGTACAAAGCACTTTAAGTTCAGCGTCCAAGATGCCGTCGCTACTATTAGTTTGAACCGACCGGAGCGCAAAAACCCGCTTTCCTTGGAGTCCTATGCCGAGTTGCGCGACTTGTTTCGGACCATGGCCTACGCCAGCGATGTGCACGCCATCGTGCTCACCGGCGAGGGCGGCAATTTTTGCTCGGGCGGCGATGTGCATGAAATCATCGGCCCGCTCACCACCCTGGATATGCCCGGCCTACTGACCTTCACCCGCATGACGGGCGATCTGGTCAAGGCCATGCGCGCCTGTCCGCAGCCCATCATTGCCGCGATCGATGGCATTTGTGCCGGCGCCGGGGCTTTGTTGGCCCTGGCCTCGGACATGCGCTTTGGCACGGCGCGTAGCAAAACCTATTTTTTGTTCAATAAGGTCGGTCTGGCCGGCTGCGACATGGGCGCCTGTGCGCTCTTGCCCCGCATGATCGGGCAGGGCCGCGCCAGCGAATTGCTGTTTAGCGGCCGGGGTCTGGGCGGCGAGGAAGCCGAGCGCTGGGGTTTTTACAACCGCGTCTGCACGCCCGAGGCGCTGGCTGCCGACGCCCAGGCCATGGCGGCGCAACTGGCCGGTGGGCCGACTTTTGCCAACGCCATGACCAAGAAAATGCTCCAGCAGGAGTGGAATATGGGCGTTGATGAAGCCATCGAGGCCGAGGCCCAGGCGCAGGCCATCTGCATGGCCACCAATGACTTTCACCGGGCCTACCACGCCTTTGTCGCCAAGCAAACACCCGTGTTTGAGGGGAATTAGCCATGGCCCCAACGCGGACAGATTTTGTGCAGTGGCCGTTTTTTGACGCCAAGCACCGCCCATTCAAGGACGAACTCGATGCCTGGTGCGCAGCGCACTTGGCCGACCAGGAAGCTAAGGAAGATCGCGCCGCGGTCGACGCCCGCTGCATTGCCTTGGTGCGGCGACTAGGGCAGGGCGGCTGGTTGGCCCATGCCGTGGCAGGCACGGCGTACGGCGGCAAGGAGGCGCAGATTGACACCCGCTGCTTGTGTCTTTTGCGCGAAACGCTGGCCTACCACGAAGGCCTGGCCGACTTCGCTTTTGCCATGCAGGGCCTGGGCAGCGGCGCCATCAGCTTGCTGGGAACGGCTGCGCAACAAGCGCAGTACTTACCGGGCGTGGTGCGCGGCGAGCGCATTGCCGCCTTTGCGCTAAGTGAGCCCGAGGCCGGCTCGGATGTGGCCGCCCTGCAGTGCAGCGCCACTGCGCTAGGGCAGGGCTACGAATTGAACGGGCGCAAAACTTGGATCTCCAATGGCGGAATCGCCGATTTTTACCTTGTCTTTGCACGGACCGGCGAGGCGCCCGGCGCGCGCGGGATTTCCGCCTTTATTGTTGATGCGGCAAGCCCCGGCCTGGTGATCGAAGAGCGCATCGACGTGATGGCGCCCCACCCATTAGCCACTTTGCGCTTTGAACGGGTGCTAGTGCACGAGACGGCGCGCATCGGTGCCGCAGGCGCTGGCTTTAAGGTGGCGATGGCGACCTTGGATGTATTTCGTACCTCGGTGGCCGCCGCCGCGCTGGGCTTTGCCCGCCGGGCGTTGGATGAGTCCTTGGCCTGGGCGAAGCAGCGAAAAATGTTCGGTCAAAGCTTGGCAGACTTTCAAATCACCCAAAGCAAACTCGCCGAGATGGCCACTTTGCTGGACGCTGCCGCTTTGCTGACTTACCGTGCCGCATGGCTGCGCGACCAGGGACAGAGCGTTACCCGCGAAGCGGCCATGGCCAAGATGAATGCCACTGAGAGCGCGCAGCGCATCATTGACATGGCGGTCCAAATGCATGGCGGCATGGGCGTCAAAAAAGGGGTGGTGGTGGAGTCCTTGTACCGCGAGATTCGCGCGCTGCGCATTTACGAAGGCGCCACCGAAGTGCAACAACTGATCATTGGGCGCGACCTGCTCAAGGGCTAAGCACCATGCACGACTGGAACCTCCTTCTGCCCAGCGGCCACGCCGACAGCTTTGCGCGAGACCACCTTCCTCCGGCCGATCAATGGCCTGTCTTTGATATTGCCGGCGCAGCGTTGGACTACCCCGATTGGATCAATTGCGGCCAGGAATTAGTAGACCGCCATGTGCAGGCAGGCAAGGGCGAGCGCATCGCCATCCGGGGCATGGCCCCCGGGCCCGACGCTCCTGTGCCCGTGGCCTGGACCTACGGCCAGTTGATGCAGCAGTGCCACCGCATTGCCCAGGTCTTGACGGTAGATATGGGCTTGGTGCCCGGAAACCGCATCCTGTTGCGCGGGGCCAATACGCCGATGATGGCCGCCTGCTTTCTGGCTGCCTGGCAGGCCGGTCTGGTGGTGGTGCCGACGATGCCTATGTTGCGCGCGGCGGAGTTATCCGTCGTCATTGAAAAAGCCCAGATCTGCGCGGCTTTGTGCGACGCCGCTTTGCTCGAGGAGTTGCAACACTGCATGGCCCCAGAGCATGTGCATTACCAGCCGGTGTTGCGTACCATCATGCCCTTTCGCAGCCTGGCGACCGATGCTTTGGAGGCGCGAATGCAGGTTCACAGCGGCCCCTATCAGCCAGAGCGCACCAGCCGCGACGATGTCTGCCTGATTGCCTTTACCAGTGGCACGACCGGCAAACCCAAAGGAACCATGCACTTTCACCGCGATGTGCTGGCCATGTGCGACCTTTTCCCGCGCTCGGTGTTGCAGATGGGCCCTGAGGACGTGGTGTGCGGAACGCCTCCGTTGGCATTTACCTTCGGGCTGGGCGGGCTGCTGACATTTGCGCTTCGCCATGGTGCCAGCACGGTGCTGCTGGAGCGCCATACGGCTGAGTCTTTGCTGCAAGCCATTGAAACCTATGGGGCCACGCAGTGTTACACCGCGCCCACCATGTACCGCCAAATGGCCGCCTTGCTGCCCCACTACGACGTTTCGCGCCTACAGCACTCGGTAAGCGCGGGCGAGGCCCTGCCGCCGGCCACCCGGGCCGCCTGGACAGCGGCAGGAGGTCCTGAGATTTGCGACGGCATTGGTGGCACCGAAGTAATTCACATCTATATAGCCAGTGCGGGCGCCCAGGTACGTGAGGGCACGATTGGAAAAGTCGTGGCTGGTTACACCGCGCAGGTGGTCGATGCGGCGATGCAGCCTGTGCCCCCGGGCACGCCCGGGCGTTTGGCGGTCCGCGGACCGACGGGCTGCCGCTATTTGCAAGACACACGTCAAAAGGAGTATGTGGCACAGGGCTGGAATTTGCCGGGCGATACTTTTGTGATGGATGCCGATGGCTATTTCCGCTATTGCGCGCGCAATGACGACATGATTATTTCGGCGGGCTACAACATTGCCGGACCCGAGGTGGAGGGTGTTTTGTTGCAGCACACCGCCGTAATGGAGTGTGCTGTGGTCGGTATGCCCGATACAGAGCGGGGTCAGATTGTGCAAGCCTTTGTCGTACTCAAGACGGGCCACCGCCGAGACGCTGCGCTGGTACTGGCGCTGCAAGAGTATGTCAAAAGCAGTATTGCGCCTTTTAAGTACCCGCGCAAAATAGTATTTATGGACGCGCTGCCCCGCACTGAGACGGGAAAACTGCAACGTTACAAATTGCGCCAATTGGCAAACTAGGAAGCTTTATGTTCCAAACATTACAACCACCCGGCTGGGCGCCTGCTAAAGGTTATGCCAACGGTATTTCCACGCGGGGCCGAATGGTCTTTGTGGCCGGCATGATCGGCTGGGATGCCCAATGCCAATTTGAAACCGATGATTTTGTACAGCAGTGCCGCCAAAGCCTGCGCAATATTGTGCAAACCCTGGCCTGTGCCGATGCAGGGCCGCAGCATGTGGTTCGAATGACCTGGTATGTCACCGATAAAAAAGAATACCTGCGGCGCAGTCGCGAGTTGGGGCAGGCATACCAAGAAATCATGGGGCGCAATTACCCCGTGATGACGCTGGTCCAGGTCAGCGCCTTGTTGGAAGATCGCGCGCAGGTGGAGATCGAGGCCACGGCCGTCGTGCCTGATTGAGGCGCGTACGCGCCTAGGCGACACCCGGCGCACGGTACGCGTGTGGATTGGCGCTATATTGGAAAGCAATCTAGCTTCCTACATTCAATTGAGGCGCGTTATCCATGGAATTTTCAGAACTGATCAAGGCCCGAAAAAGTATTCGTGGTTACCAGCAAAAACCGGTTGCGCGCGAAACCATTGAGGAAATTATTGAAATAGCCAAATGGGCGCCATCGTCGATGAATACCCAGCCTTGGTATGTCCATGTGCTGACCGGAGAGCCGTTGGATCGGATTCGCAAAGGCAATACCGACAATATGATGAGCGGCGTGCCACCCAAAAGAGATTTTCCGATGAAGGAGTCTTACGAGGGTATACACCGGCAACGCCAAATCGATATTGCTGTTCAGCTGTTTGATGTGATGGGCATTGCCCGCGACGACAAAGTGCGGCGCACCGATTGGGTCATGCGCGGCTTTCGCCAATTTGATGCGCCTGTGTCTCTGGTGCTGACCTACGACAAATACCTGGAGCCTGCGGCCATCAGCCAGTTTGATTTAGGCGCTATTTCGCACGCGATTGTGCTCGCTGCCTGGGAGCGGGGATTGGGCTGCGTGATTAACGGGCAGGGCATTATGCAATCGGCGGTAGTGCGCGAGCATGCCGGCATTGCGGACGATCAAAACATCATGATTTGTATTGCCATGGGTTACCCCGATGAATCCTTTGTCGCCAATTCGGTCAAATCGGTGCGCGAGGACAATGACAAATTTGTGCGTTATGTGGGGTTTTAGGCCGGTAGGCCATCGTTAGCCTGGCTTGCCATCCCTCCGTGGTGCCCCAGCGTGGGGTTCTAGGTATCTTTTGATGCAAGTCAACTGGGGCTAAATTGAGGTTTTCACACCCTGCGCCTTGCTCCTGGTGCAACTAAACCATGATCTAGCGCATAGAAATAGCCGCCTGTTAAACCTAAGCTGCAGTTTCCAATTACCTAGGAAACTGCTATGCATATTCTTGTTGCTGTCGATGGTTCACGCAGCGCTTTGCGCGCCACCCAGTATGCCGCGCAATTAGCGCAGGCTTTGCGCGAAAAGTCCAAAATTACCCTTATTTCCGTGCATGATGACACTGGGTTTAAACACCTCAGGAAGTTCACTCCCAAAGGTGCGCTGGCAGATTATTTGCGCGAACTGAGCGATAAAGACCTTAAGGCGTCGCGCAAATATTTGGACAAACTTGAATTAGCCCACGACATGATTATCAAAACCGGCCATGTGGCCGAAGAAATCGTGAATGCTGCTAAGGCAGGAAAATTCGATTTAATTGTGATGGGGGCTAAAGGCCGCTCCGCCTTTGGTGACTTGCTGCTAGGCTCGGTTTCCCAGCGGGTTGCAAGTACCAGCAAAGCGGCAGTGGCTTTGGTGAAATAGAGGGCGACGCCGTGCCGCAAACTTTGCGCCCGGGCCGTCCGAATCATCAGTGGGGTTTGATTGCGCTGATTCGGCGCTCACGCCCTATTAATTTGATTACCGGTCCGATTATTTACAGCGTCATTTTCCCACTGCTCTTGCTTGACGCCTTTGTATGGGTGTACCAATATACCTGCTTCCCAGTTTACAAGATCGGGCGCATTGACCGGGCGCAGTTCATCTTATTTGATCGACAGGCCTTGCATTACCTGGACTGGGTATCCAAGTTTCACTGTACCTATTGCGCGTACGCCGTCGGGGTGGCGGCATTCAGCACGGCCGTTATCAGCGCAACGGAGGCCTACTTTTGCCCTATCAAGCACAAGCACAAGACGGCCGCAGCAGTGGCGCCCACGGTTGCATATATTGATTATGAGGAGCCCATAGGCTTTGATTTTGACCAAAAGCTAGAAAGCCTTCGCCAGATCCAAGAACGCCACCCTTCAGATGGCACTGCACAGCCAGTCCCTTGATCGGTGCTTTTTCGCGCTGCGGCGGGTGCAGGCTAGGTGACCGGTGCGGGGTTAAAGAGCACCAGCGCATTTTTGAGTTTCCAATGTTCTGCCCAGGTTTTCTTACGGCCACTGGCCACGTCCAGCAAGACATGGAATAACTCCCAACCCACGTCTTCAATAGATTGGTGGCCATCGGCAATCGTGCCCGCATTAATGTCCATCAGATCGTGCCAACGTTTGGCCAGAGCGGTGCGCGTGGCCACTTTGATAACCGGCACTTCGGCCAATCCATAAGGCGTGCCGCGCCCGGTGGTAAATACGTGCAAATTCATGCCTGCGGCCAATTGCAGCGTTCCGCAAATAAAGTCGCTGGCCGGCGTTGCGGCATATATCAAGCCTTTTTGCTGCAATTTCTCGCCCGGCGACAAGACACCCGTAATCGGCAGCGTGCCGGATTTCACAATCGAGCCCATCGCTTTCTCCACAATATTGGACAGGCCACCTTGTTTATTGCCTGGCGTCGTGTTGGCGCTGCGGTCCACCTTGCCCCGACCTAAATAGGCGTCATACCATTGCATTTCGCGGATCATTGCCTGGGCGACTTGCGGCGTGCTGGCCCGCGCCGTTAACTGCGCGATGCCGTCGCGCACTTCGGTGGTTTCTGAAAACATCACGGTAGCGCCCGCGCGCACCAACAGATCCGTACAAAACCCTACCGCAGGGTTGGCGGTGACGCCTGAAAATGCGTCGCTGCCGCCGCACTGTACGCCGACGGCCAATTCGCTCGCGGGTACCGTTTCACGCTGCCGGGCATTGAGGCGCGCCAAATGGGGGCGGGCCGATTGCACGATATGGTCGATCATGGACATAAACCCTTCGTGCGCTTCGTCTTGCAAACAAACCACGTCCAATGCGCCATCCGGTCCCTGAAGTTGGGCAAGAGGTATGGAGCCTGCGGGCATTAGTTTGCCGGGCGGGAGTTTTTCGCAGCCGAGGCTGACCACCATAAGCTCGCCGCCAAAATTAGGGTTCATACTGATATTGCGCAGTGTGCGAATAGGAATTTCCGCGCCGGGCGCATCAATAGCGACGCCGCAGCCATAGCTGTGCTCCAGGCCAATGACATCGTCTACGCGAGGATAGTCCGGGAGTAATTCCCGCTTTATTTTCTCCACGGCAAATTCCACCACGCCAGCTACGCACTGAACGGTGGTGGTAATGCCCAGGATATTGCGGGTGCCCACCGAACCGTCGGGGTTTTTATAGCCCTCAAAGGTGTATCCAAGGAGCGGGGCGGGCGCGGGCACCGTGGCAGTGCACTGGGGTAAATCGTCCAGACTGCGCGCGCCTGGCAGTTGCAACAAGCGCTCATGGACCCAGGCGCCGGCAGGAATGTCCCGCAGCGCGTAGCCGATGGCCACACCGTAACGCAAGACCGGCGCGTTGGCGCCGATATTGACCAAGGCGACTTTGTGGCCCTGCGGAACTTTGTCCCGAAGTACCACACCGTTACTGAGCACGGCGCCCATGGGCAGGCCGCCATCGTTGGCGACGATGGCGACGTTGTCGTTTGCGTTCATCAAAATGGTATGGGGGTGCATGCGTACTCCTGCGCCTGGCGCCGGGTTCATTCCGGCCGGGTTGACTGCCCCTAAATGATAGCGCTATCATCGCCCTCGAAAACACACTATGGCAGACAAATCGATTTCAAAACGCAGCCGCAGAGGTAGCGGGGCCATTACCCTGAAAGATGTTGCCAGGCTGGCCGGCGTGGCGCCCATTACCGTGTCGCGGGCGCTCAATTCGCCTGCCCAGGTTTCCAAAGAGGTGCACAGCCGGGTTCAAGAGGCCATCGAGCGCACCGCTTATGTGCCCAATCGCATGGCCGGTGGTTTGGCGTCTTCGCGCAGCCGACTCATTGCGGCGGTCGTGCCCAGCATGGTTTTTTCGGTGTTTAACGAAACGATTGAGGCACTCAATGGAACCTTGTTTGATGCAGGCTATCAATTGATGCTGGGTTTGACCGGATATTCTGAAGAGCGCGAGGCGCTTTTGCTCGATTCGGTCATTGGCCGCAGGCCTGACGGCATATTTATTACGGGCATCATGCCGCCGGGTCGCTCGCGCAGCCGCCTCATCGCCTCAGGCATCCCCATCGTCGAATCCTGGGATTTAACGCCGACGCCCATCGACATGCTCATAGGCTTTTCGCACCAGAAAATCGGGCGGGCGGTCGCCCAATTTCTGATAAAAAAGGGCAAGCGCAGTTTCGCGATTGTGACGGCAGGGGACGAACGCGCCCAACGCAGAAATACCGCGTTTATCGACACCGTACGCGCGCTTGGGCTGGACGAAGTGGCGGTCCATAACGTGGGCGATATTCGCACTTTGCGCGCTGGGCGCGCGGCCCTTGCGGCCTTGATTACAAGCCAACCCAGTATCGACGCCATTTTTTGCAGCTCAGACCTGCTGGCTTTGGGCGTCATTACCGAGGCGCGGGAGCGAAAAATCAAGGTGCCCGCCCAGTTATCGGTGATGGGTTTTGGCGATGTACCTTTTGTGGGCGACATGATTCCGGCGCTGACGACCGTTCATATCAACGGCGGCAAAATCGGCCGGCTCGCGGCCCTGCATTTGAT
This sequence comes from Comamonas sp. lk, assembly GCA_945861345.1. Lineage (GTDB taxonomy): Bacteria > Pseudomonadota > Gammaproteobacteria > Burkholderiales > Burkholderiaceae_C > Allorhodoferax. The sequence continues at coordinate 5,555 of CAMATX010000067.1, read as the reverse complement.
GGCGAGCTCGCAAGGTAATGCCGTACAACAGCCTATTGTGAACCTCGGGTTCACGATCGTCGAGCGCGAAAGCGCCTAATTGCCATAATCGACCGTCCTCAGCCCTTGACCGACGATTATGGTAACGCTACCATTTGTAAAAGGTCTTCTCTTTTCCGTCAACCCACCAGGTACAGTTATGAAATATTTAGTCAGCACTCTATTTGCATTATTGACATTCTCCAGCGCCTGGGCATGGCCCGAGAGACCCGTCACCTTGTTAGTGCCTTTTCCGCCTGGTGGTTCTACCGATCTGATTGCACGGGTGCTAGCGCCCAAGCTGCAGGAAAAACTGGGCGGTTCATTCCTTACCGATAACAAAGCCGGCGCAACCGGCACCATTGGCGCGGCATTTGTGGCACGCGCCCCGGCCGATGGCTATATGGTGTTGGTATCTTCCTTAGGGCCTTATGTCATTGCGCCGCATTTAATTGAGAAAGTAACTTACGACGCGCTAAAGGATTTTGACTACATCACCGTCGCTGTGCAGGCGCCCAATGTATTGGTGGTGCCTGCAAGCTCGCCCCATAAATCCATGGCCGATGTTATTGCCTTTCATAAAGCCAATCCCAATAAATTTACCTTGGCATCCTCCGGCAATGGCAGCAGCGACCACCTGACGGCAGAATTGTTTTGGCAGCAAACCGGTACCACGGGTATTCATGTGCCGTACAAAGGCGGTGGACCGGTAATGAATGATTTGCTGGGCAGCCAGGTCGACGGCTCGTTTATGAATATCAATACCGCGATGCCGCAAATACAGGCGGGAAAACTACGTGCCCTGTCCATTACCAGCGTGAAGCGCTCCCCCTTGTTGCCTAATGTGCCGTCCCTGGAGGAGTTGGGAATCAAAGAGGCCAACGTGTATTCCTGGCAGGCCGTAGCGGCGCCCAAAGGTTTGCCCGCCGATATCAAAGCCAAATTGCATGCGGCTATTGTTGCCGGGTTAAACGATCCGCAGGTCAAGACCAAATTATTGGAACTGGGTTTTGAAATCGTGGGCAATACGCCGGAGCAATTTACCGCTTTTCAGGCCTCCGAGTTTGCACGCTGGAAAAAATTGATTCAATCCAGAAACATCAAGGCTGATTGATCTTATGAACCTTGCATCCGTGCGGGAGCGAACACCGCGGGTAGTTGATCTGCGCGTTATTCCAGTGGCCGGGCATGACAGCATGCTCTTGAATTTATCTGGCGCCCATGGGCCATTTTTCACCCGCAATATCCTCATACTTACGGACAGCGCCGGGCGCACGGGTGTTGGAGAAGTCCCGGGCGGCGAAAAAATACAACGCACCCTGGAAGACGCACGACCGTTTGTGGTGGGACATAGTATCGGCAATGTGCAGGCCATACTCCATAGTTTGCAGCGCGAGTTTTCGGGGCGGGATGCGCAAGGACGTGGTCTGCAGACTTTTGATTTGAGAACTACGATACACGCTATCACAGCCGTGGAGTCGGCGCTGCTCGACTTATTGGGCCAAGAGCTGGATTTGCCTGTCTGCGCTTTGCTTGGAGAAGGTCAGCAGCGCAGCGAAGTGGAAATGCTTGGCTATTTGTTCTTTATCGGCGACAAGGCCAAAACAGATTTACCTTACCGCGATGAGTTTCAATCCTCTGACCCATGGTTTGCACTGCGTAATAAAGAAGCGCTGACTGCAGAATCTATGGTTTGCCTGGCCGAGGCGGCGCACGCAAAATACGGTTTCAATGATTTCAAATTAAAAGGCGGGGTGCTTAGCGGCGAGCAAGAGATAGAAGCAGTGCAGGCCCTGCACCAAAGATTTCCACGCGCTCGCATCACCATCGACCCCAATGGCGGATGGTTATTGAAGGACGCTGTCCGCTTGATGCAGGATATGCAAGGCGTATTAGCCTACGCGGAAGACCCCTGCGGCGCAGAAGATGGATTTAGTGGCCGCGAAATATTGGCCGAATTCCGACGCGCAACCGGACTGCCTACGGCGACCAATATGGTGGCGACCGATTGGCGCCAATTGGTGCATTCTTTGTCTTTGCAAAGTGTCGACATTCCTTTGGCCGATCCGCATTTTTGGACTATGGCTGGTTCGGTGCGCGTCGCCCAAACCTGCCGCGATTGGGGCTTGACCTGGGGTTCGCACTCCAATAACCATTTTGATATCTCGCTGGCGATGTTTACCCAGGTGGCTGCTGCCGCCCCCGGCAAAGTCACGGCGATCGATACCCATTGGATTTGGCAAGATGGCCATGGTTTAACGCAGGCCCCATTGCAAATTATCAATGGCCATATTCAGGTGCCAAAGGCACCTGGCCTGGGCGTTCAATTGGACATGGACAAAGTAAATGCGGCGCATGATTTGTATTTGCAACACGGCCTTGGCGCGCGCGACGATGCTGTGGCAATGCAATACCTGCTACCCGGCTGGAAATTTGACCCCAAAAAGCCCTGTATGCAGCGATAAATTTCCAGCGGGATGACCGTTGAACGGTGACGCCTAAGTCGCCTTGGCGTAACCGGCAAATAGGGGTGGGCGGCGCATTTGACTGGCTTGCTCATAGGCATAGGCCATGCCCAGAAGCTTTGCATCATGCCAAGCGGGAGCGCCCATCGAGAGTCCCACAGGCAAGCCATTCGTCAGGCCCATAGGCACGGTAACGTGGGGGTACCCGGCCACAGCAAACGGACTTGTAAAGCCGCCGCCCTGGCTGAAATCGCCTAAAACATGGTCAATGCGCCATGCGGGGTTACCGCTGGGCGAAACAATTGCCGCGAGTTGATGGTCTGCAAACAAGGCGTCTAGGCCTTCTGACCGTGCGTAGCGATGGTTGTGCGCCAAAGCTTTTTGGTATGCCGCCGAGGCTAGACCTCGGGTTTTCTGGGCCAAAAGAAGCAGTTCTTGGCCAAAGAAAGGCATGGTTGTGTCTGTATGGGCGGTATTCCAATCAATCAAGCCCTGCAGATCCCGGGCGGGGGCGTCGGGCTGAAAATTGCGCAAATAGTCCCCGATTCCTGTTTTGAACTCGTGCAGCAAAACGGTCAGTTCGGTACTGGCATATTTGTCCCGGTGAGGAATCTCAAGCCCCTCAATCAGCACCGCGCCTTGCGCGCGCAATACGTCAAGCGCCTCTTCAAACAAGGCCAGGGTTTGCGGGTGGTTGGGCACGTTTTGACGCACAACCCCAATGCGCTGCCCCGCAAGGGCATGGGCTTGGAGCGCTGACAGGTAATTGACCCTTCCCAAGGGTGCGTTTTGGCAGGCCTGGTCGCGCCGGTCAGAGCCGGCGATGCTCGCCATCAGCAGCGCCGCGTCGCGCACGCTGCGGGCCATAGGGCCGGCAGTATCTTGCGAGGCAGCGATGGGGATGATTCCGTGGCGACTGACACGACCCAGCGTAGGTTTAAAGCCTACGATACCGTTGCGGCTTGCCGGCGAGATGATGGAGCCGTCTGTTTCCGTACCCACTGCAAAAACACACAATCCTGCGGCCACGGCCACCGCCGAGCCAGAGCTGCTGCCGCTCGGTGAACGGCCCAGGTCATAGGGGTTCAGCGTCTGCCCTCCACGGCTACTCCATCCGCTGCTGCTGCGCGTGCTGCGAAAGTTGGCCCACTCGCTTAGATTTGTTTTCCCCAAAATCACGGCGCCTGCGGCCCGCAGTCGGGTCACTATGTGCGCGTCGGCTTTCGCTTGGAGACCAGCTAGCGCCAAGGATCCCGCCGTCGTTGCCATACGGTCAGCAGTAGCAACATTGTCTTTAAGCAGCACGGCCAGGCCGTGCATCGGTCCCCGGACCTTGCCGGCTGCGCGCTCGGCATCCAGCGCGCGGGCTTGGGAGAGGGCATCGGGGTTGACCTCAATGACTGAGCGCAGCGTGGGGCCGTTGTGGTCGACGCGGTTGATGCGTTGAAGGCAATACCGGGTGAGGGCTAAGGCGCTGGTGGTGCCCGCCGCCATCTGGGCTTGCAGCGCCATGGCATCCAAGCCTTCAAATTTGGACGCACGGATGCCAGAGGCCGATCGCTTTTTCAGTATGGCTGTGACCATCAGCGGCCTTGTGGTAAGGGGTAGACGGCCAGGCTGGCGTGACCGCGCGCAGAAAGTGCTTGCTCCATAGCAGGGGAAAAAGCGAATTGAATAACAAGGTTCCATGATTATCATGGCCTTGCGTACTAACCACTATTCGCAGCGGTGCGCAAGGAATGCACAATACGCCATGCTACCGCGCTGGCTCTAAGGAAAAAGTATGTCGCCCGTCATTTTGTTCACGATTGTGATGCTGTATTTCGGCTTGTTGCTGGTCGTGGCCTGGCAAACCAGTCGCAAAGGGAATAACGCCGGTTTCTTTATCGGTAACCGCAATAGCCATTGGATGCTGGTGGCCTTTGGCATGATTGGCACGTCCTTGTCCGGGGTGACATTTATCAGCGTACCGGGTGCCGTCAGCCGAGACGGGTTTTATTATTTCCAGATTATTTTGGGGCAATTTTTTGGGTATCTGGTGATTGCCTATGTCCTACTACCGCTTTATTACCGCTTGCAACTGGTATCGATTTACCACTATTTAGATGTTCGCCTGGGCCGGCGCAGTTACCAGGCGGGCGCCAGCTTTTTCATCCTCTCGCGCACCTTGGGTGCGACGGCGCGCCTTTATCTGGTCGTGCGCATATTGCAAGACGTCATCTTGAGCGACTTGGGGCTTCCGTTTTGGTTTACCACCTTGCTGATACTGCTCATGATCGTGCTGTATACCTACCGGGGCGGCGTGAAAACCCTTATTTGGACGGATACCCTGCAAACGATGTGCATGCTGGGGGGCTTGCTTATTTGTGTGGCGTATATATTGGGGCAGCTCGATCTTCGTCCCCTGCAAGCACTGGATCAGTTGCAGACCCAAGGTCTCGCCCGCATTTTCAATACCGACATTGACAGCCGGTTTTTCTTTGCCAAACAAATAATCGCCGGCGTGTTTATCGCCATTGCCATGACTGGCATGGACCAGGAGATGATGCAAAAAACCATCTCCGTCACCACGGTGCGAGATGCCCAGAAAAACGTTTTGTTACTCAGCGTAACCATGCTTGGCGTAGTGCTCTTATTTCTGTATTTGGGTGGATTACTGAGCCTGTTTGCCAGCAGCATGGGTATGGCGGCGACGGGCGACAAATTGTTTCCGGCGGTAGTTTTTGGCTACTTGCCGCCGATGGTGCAGGTATTGTTTGTGATTGCGCTCATTTCCGCTTTATTTCCGAGCGCTGACGGCGCAATAACAGCACTGACCTCGAGTTTTTGTATCGATATATTGGGCATTTCACGCAATGGCGCCTTGGATGAAGCAGGTAAAACCCGTATTCGCCATCGCGTACATCTGGGTTTTGCGCTGCTGTTTCTGGTGCTCATCATGGGCTTTAAGTGGGCGGATAACGCGAGCATGATCGGCCTCATCCTCAAACTCGCCGGATTTACCTATGGCCCTTTGCTGGGGTTGTTTTGCTTTGGCATCCTGACGCATCGCCAGGTCCAGGACCGCTGGGT
>CAMATX010000066.1 GCA_945861345.1 Comamonas sp. lk | reverse complement strand
CCAGCTTTCAGGCACTCGCCGGTTTGGCGCATATCGATATCGATTTGCGCTACGCCACTACCAACAACTTTGTCCAACAGGTGCTGTATGGCGGCCTCGATTGCGCCTATTTGCGCACCGAGGCGGTGTTGGCTTTGCAGCAGGCTGCGACGATGTATTTCACCCCTTATGCATTTGGAAGGCCCAGCCCATGACGGTTCAAAGACGCCAGTTTTTTCAGTCCGTTGGTGCAGGCGCGGCAGCCCTGGGCGGCGTCTGTGCAGCACCTGCGCTGGCGGCGCCGGCGCCGGTCTGGCCCGTCTTGAAGGCACGGCGTCTGCGACCGGGTGACACCCTAGGCCTATTTAGCCCCGCTAACGCCACCTTTGAGCGCGAGCCGATGCAATTGGCCATCGAGGCCATGCAGGCTTTGGGCTTCAAGGTCAAAGTCGGCGCCCATGCCCGCAGCCGCTACGGACAGTTTGCTGGCACCGACGCCCAACGCGCCAGTGACATCAACGCTTTGTTTGCCGACGATGAGGTCGCCGGCCTGATCGCCATGACGGGCGGCTCTGGCTGCAACCGCATCATTGACAAGCTGGACTATGCGCTGATCCGCGCCAAGCCGAAGTTTTTCGGAGGTTTTTCGGACCTCACCGCCTTGGTCAATGGGATTCAACGCCAAACCGGCTTGGTAACTTTTCATTGCCCGGTCGCCGAGTCTGAGTGGAATGACTTTAGTCTGGCCTCATTTCGTGCCATCGTGATGCAAGCCCAATCGCCTGTGCTGCGCAACCCTAGCGGCGAAAAAGGCGATAACCTGGTGCAGACCCAAGACCGCACCAGTACCATCCGTCCTGGCATAGCGCGCGGCCGTTTAGCGGGGGGTAATTTGGCGGTTTTGTCCTCATTGGCCGGTTCGGCCTACATGCCCGATACGCGCGGCTGTATTTTGTTTATCGAAGAGATCAATGAATACATCTACCGCGTCGACCGTATGCTCTCGACGCTGCGCTTGTGCGGCGCGCTCGATCAACTTGCCGGCGTGGTGCTGGGCAAATTTACCAAGTGCGAGCCCGGCGATGGGCGCTACGGCAATTTGACGCTCGATGAAGTGTTTGACGACTACTTTTTGCCCCTTCATGTACCGGTCTACCGGGGCGCCATGATTGGGCATATCAAGCGCAAGTTCACCCTGCCGGTGGGCCTGGACGCCGAGATGGACGCAGATGCTGGAACCCTGCAATTGCTGGGTGCGGCAGTTTTGTGAAGGGGCTTGAGCGCCTTGGGCAATGGACGGCGGGCGTCTTCTTGGTCGCGCTGTGCAGCGTGGCCAAGGCAGAGGATGTGCCGGCCAAGCAATTGTTTGGCCACGCGACACACGCCGCTGCCTTAGTGCCAGAGCCCATAGGCTACTACTCCAAAGGTTGCTTGGCCGGCGCGCAAGCGCTGCCAGCCGATGGCCCGCACTGGCAGGCGATGCGGCCCTCGCGTAACCGCAACTGGGGCCATCCGGCGCTGATTTCGTTTCTGGAGCGCTTCGCATCGGCTGGCGCACAGGCCAGCGGCTGGCCTGGACTCTTGATTGGTGACATGGCCCAGCCCCGTGGTGGCCCCATGCTGACGGGCCATGCCAGCCACCAACTGGGTTTAGACGCCGATATTTGGTTCCGCCCCATGCCGGTGGAGCGCATGACGCCCAGCGAACGCGACAAGCTGTCGTCTGTCTCGCTGGTGCGCGCTGATCGTTTGGATATTGAGCACGGCACGTGGACGCCCGCGCATGCAGCGGTCTTGCAGGCGGCCGCATCGGACGCGGCAGTGCAGCGCATTTTCGTCAATCCTGCTATCAAAAAAGCACTGTGTGCCAGTGAAAAAGGGGCAGCCTGGCTGCGCAAAATCCGCCCCGAATACGGGCACGACTACCACTTTCACGTGCGCCTGCACTGCCCTCCTGGCGCCACTTTGTGCGAGGCCCAAGACCCCACCCCCGAGGGTGATGGCTGCGACGCCAGTTTGGATTGGTGGTTTACCCAGGAGGCCTTGCACCCCAAGCCTGCGTTACCCCCGGCGCCCTTGACGCTGGCCAAGTTGCCGCCGGCGTGCGTTGCGGTATTGAACGCAGGCATGGAAAAACGACGACCTTAAGTCAAGGTGAAGTTTTTGCGGGCTTTTGACAGATCGCTGCCCAATCCACCACAGGCTGGGTGCTGAGCACCCAGGCATTGGCGATGGCACGTGCCTGCGGCTCGTTGTCAGGCCGGTGGGTGCGGGCTTGCCCCTCCAGGTGCAAAGCGGTGCTGCCTCCACCGTCAAAATTGATGGCTTCAAAAACGCTTTGCGTCTGCATCAAGCGCGCCAGTTTTGCCAGCGGTAGTCCGGTTACGAATTTCTGCCGGCCTTCGGCGGCCACCCACACCATGGTTTTGCCCTCGGTGTCCAAGCCGATCGCCGAGCGCGGATGCGTCGTGGTGCAAAACGCGCCGCACTGCGCATCATCGGCGTCGCTGCGGGCACGCCCAGACTGCACCAAGGATTGCACACCCGCAGCGGCATCGACCCATGCCGGCGACTCCAGCGCAGGCGCTTGGTGTAGCGCCTGACAGCGCTGGTCGGCGCTGCAAGCGAGCACCGGGCTGTCGGCCAGGCGGTAATTTCCCTTCCACACTTGCGCTTGCGAGACCGTGTGTCCGCGTGTCAAAAATTCTTTGCTAAAAAACGAGGCGTTCATGCTCGCAACAATAGGAGGACGGTCCAGGTCTGGCATTTGCAGGCCCGCGCAAGATTGGGGCGTTAAGGCCAGATGCAGATTAGGCTGGGTCAGGTCCAGGCGCAGCCAATGGAGCCGGTGCATGCTGTCGGTGCCCTCGATGGGGATGTCTTGGCGCGCGTACTGCAGGCCGGGACGCACTGTTTCCCAGGAAAGCGCCTGTGCCCACACCAAGGGCGTCAAAGCCTGTACGGCGACCCATAAAAATAACAGACCGAGCCTGCGCATCAAAGGGGCCCTGGGGAGCGCCCCGCTCAATGCGGGCCCGCTACCCATTGAATGATGCTGTCAATCACCGGGCGCCCTTTGGCCGGGGCCTCGTCGTGGTTGAGCATGGTTACCACCACCCAAGTGTTATTTTCTTGGTCTTGTACATAGCCTGCCAAGGCCACCACGTTGCGCAAAGTGCCGGTCTTCAGACGCGCGCGACCTTGGACGGGGGTGTCCTTAAAGCGCCGCCCCAAGGTCCCGTCGACACCGGCCACCGGCAGGCTGCCCAACAGTTCGGGTGCAAATGGCCCACGGTAGGCGTTCTCCAATACGGCGGCCAATTGCTGTGCGCTGATGCGCTCGCTGCGCGAGAGCCCCGAGCCGTTGTCCATCACCAGGCCCGCACTCGGTATGCCTTTGGCACTAAACCATTCGTTAACGACGCGCGCTGAAGCGGCCAGCGTTGGTTCGCCGGGCGCCACTTTCTGTGCGCCGAGGCGCAGGTAGGTCAGGCGCGTAAGGGGGTTGTCCGAGCGCTTCATCATGCCGCGCGCCACTTCGGCAAATGGGCGGCCCAAGTGGGTAGCCAAGAGCACTGCGCCGGCGGGCGTGGCCGCTTCGAGGTCCGGGCCGCTGATGCGTCCACCCAACTGCTCCCACAGCTGCCGCACCACGGCAGCAGTGAGCCATTGGCGGTCTAGCAAATGCAGCTCCAGCGTTTGGCTGCAGTTTTTAGGAAATTGACCGAGAAAGCGAATGCGCGTGCGCTCCCCCTCTGTGCTGGTCTGGGGAAGGGCCCAGCCGTCTTCCCATTGGGCACAACTGTTGTCGTTTAACAACATCGCACTGGTATCGAGGTCTAAATTTTTCAGGGCCGGGCTGGTGCGCACGCTGACGCCTTTGTCGTCGGAGGTCAGCACATAGCTCAGCAGGCCGGAGTTGAGGTAGAGCGCGTCCGGAATAAGGTTGTACTGAAACTCGGGCGAGGCGTCAAAAGGCGCTGCCCCGACATCCAAGCGGGGTGGATTAAACAGCTGGCGGTCCACGACCAGGCCGCCACGAATGTCCTGAACGCCTTGCTCGCGCAATTGGCGCAGCAGGCCCCACAAGCTGTCCCAATCGAGGTCGCTATCGGCTCCGCCGCGCAGGTAGAGTGGCCCGTGCACTGTGCCTGCTTGGGGGGGCGCTGCGACGAGCAAGTCGGTGCGCCCGCGTGCATTGGTGCCCAGACGTTCCAGCGCCACCAGCGTGGTGACTATCTTCATTGTGGAGCCGGGCTGCTGGGCTTGCTGCGGGTTGATGGCCAGGCCCGTCGCCTTGCCGGTCAGCGGGTACGCCACCACACCCAGCGTTTCTGTGCCCATGCCAGCTTTGTCCAGGGCGGCCCGCACGGGCGGCGGCACAAAGGCTTGCGGGGGCGCGCTCGCGCACGCCGTGAGGGTGCCTAAGCAAAGGGCGAGCAACCAGCGGTATCTCGCGATCGGCGCCGCGTAAACAGGCACTTCGTGGTGATTTAAACCAGAGCTTGGGATTTGCATGGGTCCATTCTCACCATTTTTGGTGATAAGTCGGGCAGCAGTTTGCGCTACTGATAGATATTGCTATGGGGATATTCCTTGAAGTTATGGCTTGCAGGCTATGATTCATTACATCTGTGTGACTTCGCAGACAGTTCCCCCTTGTTCGCATTGGGAATTTGCGTCACCATGGGCCTTAGTAAAAGCGCTCAGGCTCAATTGCTGAGTGCTGTACTTTCGCTGGCTTGTACAGAATGCTTTTTTTTAGGAGTAGGTAAATTGAAAATTAACAAACTCGCCCATGCCATCGCCCTTACGGGACTGGCCACTGCGGCCTTTGCGCAAACCGCGCCTGACGCTCAATTGCAGCGCGTCGAGGTCACTGGAAGCAGTATCAAACGTGTCGCCAGCGAAGGGGCTTTGCCCGTGCAGGTGATATCCAGCGAAGATTTGAAACGCCAGGGTATTGTGACTGCCGAGCAGTTAATGAGCGTCCTGAGCGTAGCGGGTAATGGCCTCGATAATTTGGCAAGCAACTCGGACGTGGCCGCAGGCTCCGGTCGTGGCAGTAATGGACTTTCGGCCGCTAATTTGCGCGGTCAGGGCTCCAATAACACCCTGGTTTTGCTCAATGGTCGCCGCCTTGCGGCCCACGGACTGAACGGCGGTTCGGTCGACCTGAACCAAATCCCGATGGCCGCCGTGGAGCGGGTTGAAATTCTGAAAGACGGCGCCTCTGCCGTGTATGGCACGGATGCTATTGGTGGTGTGATTAACTTCATCTTGAAGAAAAACTACCAGGGCCTCACCGTTTCTGCCTTCACCGACATGACGCAGCAAGGTGGCGCAAATGTCAACCGCGTGAGCGTGACCGGCGGTGCTGGCAATCTTGACACTGATAAATTTAATTTCATTGTCGGTTTGACCCGCAGCGAAAACCAGGCCTTGTTCGGAAGCCAGCGTGGGTTTATCAATACGAATCAGCCCAACCGCGGCGTGTCGCCCGACACGGGCGGAACACCGGTCGCCACGGTGGTAGGTATTGCAAGCCTGTGGTCTGGATTGAGTAATAAAACCTCTACTGGCCCGGTTTTGCCCGGTGCCACCCAAACCTATGCCCGTGTCAACCCCTTGGCATTGCCTGGCGGTGCGGGCTGCAGTTCAGTTCCTGGCATGGCGCCCTATGAAAACATGCTATGGCAAGGCACGCTGAGCAACAAATACTCTTGTACTTTTGACACCGGAGTTGCCGCGACCTTACAGCAGCCTGTGACCAACACCAATTTGGTGGCTAGGGGCACCTTGCGTATCGGTGAGCACGAACTCTATGGCGAGGTGACCCAGGCGAGCGTCAAATCGTCCAAGGTGTTCTCGGCACAGCAGCTCAGCAGCTCGGCGACAGTGCTCTCTGGCACGGCACCTTACCAAATTAACAACCCGCTGTACAACCTGTCCTATCCCAGCACCGGTTCCTCGTACAACTCGGTGTTCAACCAAATGGTGGCCGTGTTCCCGATCCTGGAAGCCAACCGCGGGCAGCCCTTGGCATTTCGGTGGCGCTGCGTTCCGTGCGGTCCGCGCCAATATGACACGACGACCGACACATCGCGCGCCTTGGTGGGCTTAGAGGGCCCACTGCCCGGCCTCGCCGATTGGGATTACCGTGCTGGTATTTCTTCCGCCAGCAGCGAGTCTTCCTCCATTTTGGGTGGCGGCTATTACTTTGGCGCCCCCTTGGCATCGGCCATCAACACCGGGGTGCTGAACCCCTTCTTGGCGCCTAACCAAGCGCAGACAGCGGCTGCTACGGCGGCTTTGTCGGCGGCATCGGCTACCGGCGTTAAGCTCTACGGCGGCAAGTTCACTTTGGTCCAGGCAGATGCCAAGACCAGCGGCCCTGTCTTCAAGATGGCGGGCGGTGATGCCATGGCGGCGGTGGGCGTAGACCTGCGTACCGAGAAGTTTGCATTCAACGGCAAAGACACCGATCTGATTACCCAAATTGGCATTCCCAACGCGGCCTTTGATTACGTCAACACCATGGACACCATGACACGCGATATCAAAGCGGTGTATGGCGAGTTGCTGTTGCCCATTACCAAAGAGTTGGAAGCAACCGTGGCAGTGCGTCGTGACGACTACACAGGCTTTGGTGCCACGACCAACCCTAAAGTGTCCTTGCGCTTTGCGCCGGTTGAGCACTTCATGGTGCGCGGCTCGTACAACACGGGCTTTCGGGTGCCGGACTTCAAGCAGCAGTTCTTTGGCGTGACAGAGTCTCCTGGCGGCACCAATACGGTCGATCCGGTCACTTGCCCCGCGCTCAAGGTTTCCACCACCCCTGGCTGCCAAGCCATTGTGTTCACGACGCTTTTCGGTGGCAACGCTGCACTGCAGCCTGAAAAGAGCAGACAAGGCACGGTCGGATTTGTGTGGGAACCTACCCAAGGCATGGCCGTGGGCGCCGACTGGTGGACCATCAACAAGACCGGCACTATCCAAGCGGCTGGCCTGACAGGCGCCAATGGATTGCTGGCCAACTACGCGTCCTTCTCCAGCAACTTCATCCGTGATGCTGCCGGCAATATTGTCCAAGTCGACACGCGCTGGATTAACGCTGGCGAGACCGTTACCACCGGTGTGGACATCAATGCCAGCATGAACGGCAAATTGGATACAGCGCGCTGGGGCATCATGCTTGAGGGCACTTATCTGCTGGAGAAAAAATCCCGTCCGGTGCCCAGTGCCGCATTTGGCGCCAGCTTGATTGGCCAGTTCAACGCCAACGGCGACCCAGCACTGCTGTGGAAGCATTCATTGACAGCCAGTTACTCCGATGGCCCCTGGTCCGCCTCCATTACCCAGCTGTACCGCAGTGGCTACAAGCAAGCTGTCATTTACGTGCCGACCTACACACCGACAGAATGGAATCCTGACGTAGAGGCTTACATCCTATACAACACCAGCGTGACTTACAGCGGCATCAAGAACCTGGATCTGACCTTTGGCATCAAGAACTTGTTCAATACCGATCCGCCGTTTGCCATTAGCTATGACACCAACACCGGTGCCGGTAGCTCATGGGATCCACGCGTAGCCGACCCACGCGGTCGTGCCTATACGATGCAGGCCACTTACAAGTTCTGATTCGTCTGAACCTGCAGCACGAAAAAACCCCGCCAGCGCAAGCCGGCGGGGTTTTTTTATGGACCTCGCATGGAGGGCCGCTAGTGGGTTTTGGTCACCTTGGCCAAAAAGCGCGGCGCATCAGGGTTGCGACCTCGCGCACGGGCCAGGGCCTCGACCATGGGGTAGAAGCTCTGGATGACGGCAATCGGATCCAGGTCTTGCGCGCCGGTAACTGCCAAGGGCAGATTGGCAGCCGGTGTTCCTTCGGGGGCGGCCAAAAGCACCTTGGCGCCACGCTCGCGCATATCGCTGGCAAAACTGAGTAATCCGGCCTGCGCCGGACCACGCGGGGCCAAGACCAGCAAGGGGTAGCCCTCATTGATCAGCGCCATCGGGCCATGGCGGACCTCGGCGCTGGAGAAGGCCTCGGCCTGGATGCCGCAGGTTTCTTTGAACTTGAGCGCCGCTTCCAGCGCAACGGGCATGCCCGTGCCCCGCCCAATCACAAACAGGCGGTCAGCGTCCTGCAATACGTCCAAAGCGGCTGACCAATCCATGCGCGCGGCGCGCTCCAGCGCCTCGGGTAAGGCGGCCAGTGCTGTTTGCATGGCGGGGTCGTTTTGCCAGGCGGCGACCACGCGGGCCCCTGCCACCAGCTGGGCGATATAGCTTTTGGTAGCGGCCACGCTGTGCTCCTGGCCCGCATGTAGCGCAAAAGCCCATTGCGCGGCGCGCGCCAGCGGCGAGTCGACTTCATTGACCAAAGCGGCCGTAATCGCGCCGCCTTGGCTGAAAAACTCGGTGGGTGCCACCAAGTCTGGGCTTTGGCCGGATTGTGAAAATGCCAAAGACAGCAATCCCTGGCAGCGCATTTGCGATTGGTAGAGCGTGATGAGCGACATCGGCAGCGATGTCACCAGCCGGCCCATGCGCGCCATCACCAGATAGGCCAGGAATTGGGCGGCGTGGTCCGAGCTGCCGCGCGCAACCGTCAGCACCGCGCTGGGGTCCCGGCTGCGCAGCAGGGCGCCAAACGCCGCGTATTTTTCTTGGTCCTGGGCCAGTTGCTGGGCCACCATCTGGGGCGCCTGCAAGGCTTCAGTGAGCATGGCGGTGCTCATAGCGGGCGCCCCAAGAGGTGGACCGATTGCAGGGCCAGGTCGCGGTTCAGCACCACCATGTCCGCCCACGCGCCGGGCTGTAGGCGGCCCCGGTCGGTCAGGCCCATGAAGTCAGCCGCGTGGGTCGAGACGCGTTGCGAGGCCTCCAAAATGCCCAGGCCCAAGCTGTCCACGAGATTGCGCAAGGCCTGGTCCAGCGTCAAGGTGGAGCCGGCCAGCGTGCCGTCCTCAAGCCGCACGCCGCCCATGCATTTGTAGACGGTGTGTTGCCCTAATTGGTAGGGGCCATCGGGCATGCCGGTGGCGGCCGTAGAGTCGCTGACACAGTAGAGGCAGGGCACTGCGCGCAAAGCCACCCGGATGGCCCCCGGGTGCACATGGATGAGGTCCGGAATAATTTCGGCGTACTGGGCGTGCGCCAAAGCCGCGCCGACCATGCCTGGGGCACGGTGGTGCAGGCCGGTCATGGCATTGAACAAATGCGTAAACCCACTGGCGCCACGGGCCAAGGCCTGCACGCCGTCCTCATAGGTGCCGCTGGTGTGGCCAATTTGCACGCGCATGCCCTGGGCACACAAGGCGTCGATCAGGTCCATATTGCCAGGAACCTCGGGCGCCAGCGTGATGAGCCGAATGGGCGCCAATTGGCTGAGTTGCTGCAGTTCATGTGCGGCCAAAGGGCGGGCAAAAGCGGGTTGCGCGCCCAGCTTGTCTTCGTTGATATAGGGGCCTTCCAGATGCACACCCAAGATATGGGCACCGTCGCGAGGCATGTCGCGGCATACGTCTTGAATGCCTTGTAATGCTTGTGCAATGTCTGCCAAAGGCGCGGTCATGGTGGTTGCCAGCAGCGCGGTGGTGCCGTGTTCGGCGTGGACTTGGCAGATCTTTCGGGCGGCATCGTCCCCTTGCATGATGTCGCGCCCGCCGCCACCGTGCACGTGCAGGTCGATAAAGCCGGGCAGCACCAGAGGCAGCCCTGATTCCCGCGCCTGCGTCTCGCTGACGGACACGCCCTCGATGTGCGCGATCCGTCCCTCAGGCGTGCAGCCCATGCTGCCCTGGACGAATCCAGAAGGTGTAAGGATGTTGCCGCTGATCGATTGCACTGGTGTGTCCTATTTAAAGCGCAAGCTTAGCATCCCCATTTGTGGCGATCTCTGGTGGCTATTTGCCCGATGGCCAAAATATTCGATTTACAGGCTCAATATATAAATTAATTGCCATTAATTAAGAAAAATATTCCATGCTTGACCCATATCAATTCGGACAGTCCACGTCGGATTTGTAATGCATCTAGCCTGGCTTTATGTCACCTACAGATTGTTCGATGGGCTTGAGGCAGTCATTCTCTAATGAATACCAAACAATGATGCGCCGGATATATCTTTGGGCGGGCAGCCTGGTGGTGGGCTGCGCGATCGGCTATTTGGTTTACCAATGGCTTATCGGCCCCCAGATACATCTGGAACCCGTGGGAACGGGCACTTTGGTGCATACGATTGTGGCCAGCGGTCGGGTGCAGAGCGAGCACCGCATTAATCTGGGTGCGCAAATCACGGGGACGGTTAGCAAGGTGCTGGCCGATGAAGGGCAAAAGGTCGCGCGCGGGCAGCTGTTGCTGGTGCTTGACGGTGCGGAACTGAGCGCCAGCGTAGCCCAGGCGCGCGCTGCCCAGCAACTGGCGGCGAGTAATGTCCGCATGGTTCAGGAGGTCAAGGCGCCGCTGGCCAAGCAGGCCTTGGTCCAGGCGGAAATCAACGTTTTGAGCGCACAAAGGGCTGTAGTGCGCGCGCAAGCGCTGTTTGCCCAAGGGTTTTATGGCGGTG
Source organism: Comamonas sp. lk (assembly GCA_945861345.1). Taxonomy (GTDB): domain Bacteria; phylum Pseudomonadota; class Gammaproteobacteria; order Burkholderiales; family Burkholderiaceae_C; genus Allorhodoferax. Next base: position 4,745 of record CAMATX010000066.1, on the reverse strand, counting down.
CAAGCAATGAGGACGCACAGCGCGCACTGGAGACCGCCCAATCCCAGTTCAGCATCGCCCAACATCAATGGACCAGCGTGCAGCCTGGCGGCAGTGAAGCTGCCAGCGCACAAGCGGCTTTGGTGCAAGCGCAGGCGGCGCTGCAAACCCAGTTGGCGCGATTTCGTTACAGCCAAATCCTGGCGCCCCAAGCGGCTGTGCTCATGGCGCGCAACGTGGAGGAGGGCGACGGCGTGGTGCCCGGCAAGGTATTGATGGTGTTGTCGCCCCTGGGTTCAACTCAGCTGATTTTGCTGATTGACGAAAAGAATTTGAAGTGGCTTCGGCTGGGTCAGCGCGCTACTGCGTCCGCCGACGCCTACCCGGAGCGCAAATTTGCCGCCCACGTGGCCTTTATCCACTCGGCGGTAGACGCCCAGCGCGGCGCCATTGAGGTGCGTCTCGATGTGTCAGAGCCCGTGGACCTGCTCAAGCAGGACATGACGGTGTCGGTCGATATCGAGGTGGCACGGCGCCCGCAGGCGGTGCTGCTGGCGCAGACGGCCATCCATGATTTTGATTCCGTAGCCCCTTGGGCCCTGGTCGTGCGTGATGGAAAAGCCGTGCGCCAAAGCCTGCGCTTGGGCCTGGTCAGCCAGGGAAAAGTCCAGGTACTGGCGGGTTTACAAGCCGGCGAGATGGTCGTTCCTACGGCGCAAACCGGCGTGCGCGAGGGCGGGCGCATCCGCCAGGCGCTGCCATGACAGCCCAAAATTGGCTGCCTTTTGAGGGCGTCGTCGCCCTGCGGTTTTTGCGCGAGGGGCGGATTCAAACCTTGTTTATCGTGGTGGGCATCGCCATCGGGGTGGCTGTGATCATTTTCATGTCGGCTTTGCTCAACGGATTGCAGGCCAATTTTGTCAACCGGGTGCTGACTGGGCAGGCCCATATCCAATTGCTTGCCGCCAAAAATCGGGTTCTTCCGCTGGGTACGGCGCAAGATGTCTTGGAGGCAGCCACGGTGCAGATACCGCTGCAGCGCGCCCAGGGCATCGACCAGTGGCAAAGTGTGATGGAACAGCTCCAGCAGATGCCCGAGGTCCAGGTCGTCTCGCCGGCCGTGCTGGGCTCGGCCTTGATCACGCGCGGCGAGGCCAGTCGCTCGGTGTCGGTGGTGGGCATGCTGCCGCAGCGGTATTTCCGCATCATCCCCTTGCGCGAGAAAATGGTGCAGGGCTCGGCCGAGGTGGGTAGCGACACGATATTGATCGGCACCGAATTGGCGGCCGACCTGGGCGTGGCGCTGGGCGACCCGCTGCGCGTGTCCACCGTGAACGGTACCGTGCTCACGCTGAAGGTTTTAGGCATTTTTGACCTGGGTAATAAGGGCGCCAATAGCCGCAACGCATTTATGGCCATGCGCACCGCGCAAAGCATGTTTGGTTTGAGCGGTGGTGCCTCGATTCTGGATGTCACCCTGACCGATATTTACGCTGCCGAGCGCATCGCCCAGCAAATTCAAAGTCACACCGGCTTGCAAGCCGATAGCTGGATGAAAACCAATGAGCAGTTTTTCACCGCCGTGCGCGCACAGACCACGGCCAATACTGCGATTCGCTTTTTTGTAGGCCTGTCGGTGGGCTTTGGCATCGCCAGCGTGCTCGTGGTGTCGGTCGTGCAGCGCTCGCGCGAGATTGGCATCTTGCGCGCCATGGGCGTGCGCCGGGTGCAGATCATGCGGGTGTTTTTGCTGCAAGGTGGGCTTTTGGGCCTGGGCGGCGCGCTGATGGGGGCGCTCATCGGCGCGCTGGCGATGGTTGTGTGGCAGCGCGTCATGCGCAATGCCGATGGCAGCATCATGTTTGCGATGGTGATGGATACCGCATTGTTCGTGCAGTCCCTGGTTTTGGCGAGTTTGACCGGCCTGCTTTCGGCATTGGCGCCTGCGCTGCGGGCTGCACGTTTGGATCCTGTCGTGGCGATCCGCACCTAGGGTGATCTTGGCCGTGACCGCGCAAAGCAACACGCCCGTCGCCCAGCCCATTTTGGAGTTGCAGGGTCTACGTAAGTCCTTCAATGTTGGCGCGGACAATGAGACCGAGGTCTTGCACGGCATTGATTTGAAGCTGTATCCGGGCGACTTTTGTGCCGTCATCGGCCCCTCGGGTTCTGGCAAGAGCACTTTGCTCAATATTGTGGGCTTGCTGGACCGGCCCAGCAGCGGCAGTTTGTGGATAGACGGCATGCAGACCACCGCACTCAACGACGCCAAGTTAACGCAGCTGCGTGGGCACCGCATAGGCTTTGTGTTTCAGTACCACCACTTGCTCAGTGCCTTTAGCGCATTGGAAAACGTGATGATGCCGCTCTATGCCGACCGCGGTTTTCGTGATGCACAGATGCGCGAGCGGGCGGCCGGTCTGCTCGATAGCGTCGGTATGTCGCCCTGGCTGCATGCGCCCGCCAACCGGCTCTCGGGGGGGCAGCAGCAGCGGGTGGCCGTCGCCCGCGCCTTGGCCATGCGCCCCGGGCTGATCCTGGCCGACGAGCCCACCGGTAATTTGGACACCCAAAGTGCTGACGGGGTGTTTGCGCTCTTTCGCAAGGTGTGTAAAGAGCAAGCGACAGCGGTGCTTTTTGTCACCCACAACCCTTTGCTCTCTGCCCGATGTGAGCGCACGATTGAAGTGGTGGACGGGAAAATCAAGGGTGAGGGTTTTCCCTAGGAAAAATTTCCAGAAAATTCCTTCAATCTTCAACTATTCAAGCTGAAATTACCCTATTCTTCGACCTAGGCTATCAACGAGGAGTGGGGATGAAAATCGTGTGTATCGGCGGCGGTCCGGCGGGTTTGTACTTTGCACTGCTGATGAAAAAACTCGGTCCGCAGCATGAGATTCGGGTGGTCGAGCGCAACAAGCCCTATGACACTTTCGGCTGGGGCATTGTGTTTTCAGACCAGACCATGGAGGCGATGCAGCGCTGGGACCCGGAGTCGGCCGGCCACATCAAGCAGGCCTTTAACCACTGGGATGACATCGAGTTGCACTTCAAAGAGCGGGTTATCCGCTCGGGCGGCCACGGTTTTGTGGGCATTGGGCGCAAGAAGTTGCTCAATATTTTGCAAGCGCGCTGCGAGGCGCTGGGTGTGGAACTGGTCTTTGAGCACGATGCAGGCTCGGACCTGGACTATCCCGAGGCCGATCTGATCATCGCCAGCGACGGCCTCAACTCCAAAGTGCGCACGCGCTTGGCGCAGGTATTTCTGCCCGATATCGTGACGCGGCCCAACCGCTACATTTGGCTAGGCACCAACAAGCCATACGACGCCTTCACCTTTTTGTTCGAAAAGACGGAGCACGGCTGGGTGCAGGCGCATATTTATAAGTTTGACGAGAACACCTCGACCTTCATCGTCGAATGCCCCGAGGAGGTCTGGCGGGCCCATGGGCTGGACCAAGCGGACCAGGAGCAGTCCATAGCGTTTTGTGAAAAAGTATTCGCCAAGAACTTGCAGGGCGCCAAGCTCATGACCAATGCGCGCCATTTGCGCGGATCGGCCTGGCTTAATTTCCAGCGCGTGACATGCAAGCAATGGTCGCACTTCAACGGAAACAGCCACGTGGTACTAATGGGCGATGCTGTGCACACCGCCCACTTTGCCATCGGTTCAGGCACCAAACTAGCCCTGGAAGACGCCATCGAGCTGGTGCGCCAGTTCACCGAGCGGGGCGATAGGGCAGAGTGCATTGCGCCGGTGCTGGAGCAATACCAAGGCCTGCGCGCGGTCGATGTGCTGCGCCTGCAAAACGCCGCCTGGAACGCCATGGAGTGGTTCGAGGTCTGTGGTCAGCGTTACTGCGATCCTTTAGAGCCCGAGCAATTCATGTACTCCATGCTGACCCGCAGCCAGCGGATCAGCCATGAAAACCTGCGCTTGCGGGATGCCCGTTGGCTGCAGGACTATGAGCGCTGGTTTGTCCGGGGTAGCGCGGTGTCGGATGGACGCCCGCCCATGTTTACGCCCTTTAGCCTGCGCTCTGTGACCCTGAAAAACCGGGTGGTGGTCTCGCCCATGGCGCAATACCAGTGTCTGGACGGGCGGGTGGCCGACTACCACCTGGTGCATTTGGGCGCCCGTGCCCTGGGCGGCGCGGCCATGGTCATGGCCGAGATGACCTGTACCAGCGCCGATGCCCGCATCACCCCCGGCTGCCCGGGCCTGTGGACCGATGCGCAGATGCACGACTGGGCGCGCATCGTGGCCTGGGTGCACCAGCACTCGGATGCCAAAATCGCCATGCAAATCGGCCATGCCGGTGCCAAAGGCAGCACGTGCGTGCCTTGGCAGGGCGGCGGCATGGACCAGCCGCTGCCCACAGACAACTGGCCCCTGGTGGCGGCCTCGGCCAAGCCCTACCTGGACGGCGGGCCCTTGCCCCGCGCTATGGACCGCGCCGACATGGACCGCGTCAGGGCCGACTTTGTGGCCTCCACGCTGCGCGCCGCCCAGGCCGGCTTTGATTGGCTGGAGTTGCACTGCGCGCACGGCTATTTGCTCTCGGGATTCATTTCGCCATTGAGCAATCAACGCACCGACGACTATGGTGGCAGTTTGGAAAACCGCTTGCGCTACCCGCTGGAGGTTTTTGCTGCGGTGCGGGTGGCTTGGCCGGCGCACTTACCCATGTCGGTGCGGATCTCGGCGCACGACTGGGCGCGCATCGTGGCCTGGGTGCACCAGCACTCGGATGCCAAAATCGCCA
>CAMATX010000065.1 GCA_945861345.1 Comamonas sp. lk | reverse complement strand
TTGCCGGGGAAGAGCCTAAAAAAGCCTTGCGGCGGCGTCTCTTCATAGTCGCTGCGCTCGATCCAGACTTCGCGGCCAATTACAAAATTGCGCTGGCCGCGCTCGGGGTGGTGCGGATGCGCCGGCGCGCTGCACGCGTCCAGGGTGCCTGCGCCCATCACCTCGTCCCAGTTGGTCAGCACCAGTTTGACCGGGTCCAGCACCGCCATGGCGCGCGCGGCGCTGCCGTCTAGGGTTTCGCGCAGGCAGCCTTCTAGGGTGGCGTAGTCGATCCAGCTATCGCTCTTGGTTACGCCAATGCGCTCGGCAAAGAGTTGCAGGCTTTCGGGCGTGTAGCCGCGCCGGCGCAGGCCGACGATGGTGGGCATGCGCGGGTCGTCCCAGCCGCTCACTTTGTGTTCGTTGACCAGCGCGGCCAGTTTGCGTTTGCTGGTAATCACATAGGTAAGGTTCAGGCGCGCAAATTCGTATTGCTGGGGCAGGGGTTGGGCCAGCAAGCCGCCTTCGGCCAGGCGCAGCAGCACCCAGTCGTAAAACGGTCGCTGGTCTTCAAACTCCAGGGTGCAGATGCTGTGGGTAATTTGCTCGAGCGCGTCTTCCAGCGGATGGGCGTAGGTGTACATCGGGTAGATGCACCAGGTGTCGCCGGTGTTGTGGTGCGTGGCGCGGCGGATGCGGTAAATGGCCGGGTCGCGCATATTGATGTTGGGGCTGGCCATGTCGATCTTGGCGCGCAGCACCATGGCGCCATCGGCGTGCAGGCCATCGCGCATTTCGCGAAAGCGTGCCAGGTTCTCAGCAGGGGTGCGACGGCGAAACGGGCTGTTGACGCCGGGCTTGCCGAAGTCGCCCCGATTGGCGCGCATTTCGTCGGCACTTTGTTCGTCCACATAGGCGTGGCCGGCTTCGATTAAATATTCCGCAGCGCGGTACATAAACCCAAAGTAGTCGCTGGCCTGGAAAAGGTGCGAAGTGCCGTTGGCGTCCCAGCCAAAGCCCAGCCAGCGCACCGCGTCTAGGATGGAATCGACATATTCGGTGTCTTCTTTTTCCGGGTTGGTGTCGTCAAAGCGCATGTGGCACACGCCGCCATAGTCACGCGCCAGCCCAAAGTTCAGGCAAATGCTTTTGGCGTGGCCCACGTGAAGGTAGCCATTGGGCTCGGGCGGAAAGCGGGTGCGGATCTTGGCCGGGTCGGGCGCGCCAGCGGCATGGTGGGCCGCGTCGCCCGGGCTGCCCCCCCATTGGCGGCTGGCATAGGTGCCACGGGCCAGGTCAGCGTCAATGATCTGGCGCAGAAAGTTACTCGGTTTGGTGCTGTCGGTCTCGGGGGCGGGGTGGGGCGCGGTCATGCGGGGATTTTAGGGCCGCCTGAACCCTAAAAAAGCCCCAGCCACTGCCCCCAAACCAGATTGCCCAAATAGCGCCCCGGCAGCAGGGTAAAGGCCCCGGCTGTCACGCAGGCACTCAGGTAAAGCGAGACCATGCCTTTGCGGTGCCGTGCAAGGTCGCCTCGGTACAGGGCGTGAAAGCCGTTGAACAGGCCCAGCAGGGTGACCGGTATGAGCAGGTGAATCGGCGTAAAACCTTGCACATTGGGCAACCCGTAATCGCGGATAAAGAACGAGCTAATGGCCGCGGCCAGCATCAAAGTGGCAAATCCATAGCCAAAGGCCCGGTGCAGCCGGGGCCGTTGGGTGGCGCCTTTGCGCGCCCAAATAGCCACGGGCCCAAGGACTAAGGCGCCCAAGGCGGCGCTCATATGGATGGCGATGAGGGGGGTCAGTTGCATACAGAAAGGCGAGCGGCGCGAAGCTAGGGGTGGGTGCGCCAAATCATACTTATAGGCTTACACCTGTCAATGCGACAATCATCGCAAACTGGTTTGGCGGATAAATTTTTTGTAAGTGGCGCGGTATGGAACTGGATTTTGTGATTTTGCTCAAAGCAGCCATCATGGGCGTGGTCGAGGGTTTGACGGAGTTTCTACCGATTTCCTCCACCGGGCATTTGATATTGGCCGGCGCGCTTTTGGGCTTTGACGATGAAAAGGCCAAGGTCTTTGATATCGCCATCCAAACCGGCGCCATATTTGCTGTGGTGCTGGTGTACTGGGACAAAATCAAATCGACCCTGCTGGATTTACCGAGCCAGAGGCGCGCCCAGTCTTTTGCGGCCAATGTTTTGGTCGCCTTTTTGCCAGCGGTGGTGCTAGGCCTTTTGTTTGGCAAGGCGATTAAGGCGCATTTGTTTACACCTGAGATAGTCGCCAGCACTTTCATCGTCGGTGGTCTGATTATTTTGTGGGCCGAGCGCCGCCAGGCGGCCGCCGAGGATGTGCAAACCGGGTATTTCGCCCGTGTGGCGGATGTCGACGATATGACGCGGCTCGACGCGCTCAAAGTCGGTCTGGTGCAATGCCTTGCCATGGTGCCAGGAACTAGCCGCAGCGGCGCCACCATCATTGGCGGGATGTTGCTGGGCATGTCGCGCAAAGCGGCCACCGATTTTTCGTTTTTTCTGGCCATCCCCACGCTGATTGGCGCGGGCGTCTACAGCTTATACAAAGAGCGCGCTTTGCTCAGCCTGACCGATATGCCGCTGTTTGCCGTGGGCCTGGTGTTTTCTTTTATCAGCGCTTGGGCTTGCGTGCGTTGGCTGTTGCGCTTTGTGGCAACCCACAGCTTTGTTGGCTTTGCCTACTACCGCATCGTCTTTGGCATAGTGGTGCTGGCCACCGACTGGAGCGGCCTGGTGGTTTGGAAGGCTTAAGCGCCCATATTGCGCAACGAGGTTTCGATGGCAGCCGCTGTGGCCATCGGCTTTTCCATGGGAAACAAGTGCGTGCCGTCGAGCATGATGATGCGCCCACGGGTGACTTTTTCGGTCATGCCCATGCCGACGCGCTTCATCTCCCAGGACTGGCGTCCACCGATAAAGCTCACCGGGCATTTGAGCGGGTGGCGCTTGAGCAAGCGGTCCAGGTTGTCGGGGATGGTGTTGTAGATTTTGGATTCAATCTCGCGGTCAAAGGCCAGCACCCGTTTGCCCTCGTGGTCCACGGTGCCGTGGGCAATGTAGTCGCGCAGTACCGCGTCGTCCCACTTGGCAAATGCGCGCTTGTGTTTGAAGTGTTCGTAGGCTGCCTCTTGGCTGGGCCAGCTGTTGCGCCGCTTGTGGCTGACGGCAGCGGGCGAAAGAGAGCCGACCAATTGCGCGCCTTTGATGACGCCCAGCGCCATAGAGCGCCAGCCGCCCAAGATGGGCGCATCAATCAGCAGCACGCCTTTGGCCAGGCCAGGTTTTTTGGCAGCGGCCATCAGGCTCAAAAAGCCGCCCAGCGAATGTCCCACCAGCCAGACCGGCCCGCCCGCCGCCTCGGCCTGCATCTGGGCGAAGTCGGCGACGTGCTGGGCCATGTCCTTCCAGTTATTGCTGACCGGGTAGCGCGGGTCGTGGCCGAATTTGTCTATGGACTTGACCGCAAACCCGCGCGTTTGCAGGTGGTCAAAAAGGACGCGGTAGGTGCTGGCAGGAAAGCTGTTGGCGTGAGAAAAAACCAGAGGAATGGAATGCATGGGCCGTTTAAATGAGTTTTTCGTCCGGCGTGCGGATCTTTTTGATGGGCTGCAAGCGCTCGCTAGGCATGCGCAGAGGCACGTCAGTCGGGCCGCCGTTCCACATCGGGTCTTCGATGCTGTCAAACACCTCGCGCAGCTTTTGGCCCCAGCTGTTGTGCAGCATCTGGAAATAAGGGTTGTCATGGTCGATGCAGACCACCTTGTCCGACTGCAGCGCATGGACCTCGTAGACCACCATGTCTAGCGGCAGGCCGACCGATAAATTGGACTTGAGCGTCGAATCCATAGACACCAAGGCGCATTTGGCCGCCTCTTCCAGCGGGGTGTGCGGGGTAATCACGCGGTCAAGCACCGGCTTGCCGTACTTGGACTCGCCGATCTGGAAATAGGGCGTCTCCGGCGTGGCCTCGATGAAGTTGCCCGCCGAGTACACCTGAAACAAGCGCATGCCCTCGCCGGCAATCTGGCCGCCAAAGATGAGCGACACATTAAATTCAATGCCTGCTTGCTTGAGCGACTCGGCGTCGCGGGCGTGTACCCGGCGGATCGCCGCGCCCAACACGCGGGCGGCGTCAAACATGCTGGTGGCATTCCAAATGCTGATGCCCTGCGAGTCGGCGTCTTCCTTGATTTGCTCGACCTGCAAAATCTCGCGTACCGACTGCGCAATGCTCAGATTGCCCGCCGAGAGCAGCACCATGAAACGGTCGCCCGGCTTTTCGTAAACAATCATTTTGCGAAAGCTGTTGATTTGGTCCAGGCCGGCGTTGGTGCGCGAGTCGGACAAAAATACCAGCCCAGCATTGAGCTTGATGGCGACGCAGTAAGTCATGTTCTAAGGTGTTTTTAGACGCAAAACAAGCATTATCGGCGCTGGGTGGGTCCCCCGCTGAGGTCAAAGGCCGCAGCCCGCAACGCAGGCGGGGCTTAGGTAGAATGAAAAAGCGAAAAAAAACAGTTTTTTCGCCCCATTCTTTAACCAACGGAGCCTTTGCCTATGTCTGACGGCCACGACGCCAGTCCTCCAACGCAAAGCGTGGCCGAGCCCGTGGCCACCCCGGCGGCTGTGGCACTGACGGCGGCCGCCCCGGCCAAGCACCAGAGTTTGGCCCAGCAAATGCAGGTATTCCTGACCCGCACCGATATCCAGCAAAGCCGAAAAAACCGCTTTTACCTGCAGCAGGTCTTTGAGCTTTTAAGCGAGCTAGACCAGCACGCGGCACGCCAAGACCAGTTGCAAGGCGCATTGCAGGAGACGCAAGAGCGCATCGCCCAGATCAAGCAAAGCCTGATAGATATCGCGGGCGACTCGGTCGAGGCCGAGAACGAAGCCCTGGCCATCGCCCAGGCGCGCGCACATTTGGCGGGTTTGCTGCGCGACAAAATTGTTCACGAGTTCCGCTAAGCGAGGCCCAGCATGCTATTTATCGCAAGTTTTTGGGTGGCGCTTATCAATCTGGCGCTGCTGGTCTGCGCCTTGGCCTTCAACCACCAGGCCCTGGCCAACCCGGCATGGTTTTTGGAACTGCCGTGGCCTTGGTTTGGCACCGAACTAGCGGCTGTGTTGGACATGCAGCCCGTCGAGGCCGGCGCGCTGTGGGCACTTTGGATGGGTGTGAGCGCGCTTTTGTGCCTGGGCTCGGGTCTGAGTTATGCCTTTACCGCCCAGGCGGCGCGCGCGGCCAAGCGCCCACCGGCGCCGACGCCGCAGGTGGCGGCCATGTTTGACCAGTTATCCAGCGGCATGGAGGGCTTGGGCGGATTTGGCGACCATGATTTGCGCAACCTCCAACCCGCGTCGGCAACACCGACCCTGGTGGCTGAACCTGTTTTGAACCCCGCGCCGGCGGCTAAGGTGCCAGACGCACCCCCAGCCGAATCAATCGCGGTGTCATTGCAGCACATCGACCCGCAGCTGCGCAGCAGCTACGAGGCCTTGGTCAAAGAACTCGGCCCCGACAAGCCGCTGCACTGATAACTTCGCTTCACACATTCATCATTCAGTCATAGACCAGAAATAACATCTCCATCCATTAGAGCGAGTAAACGCCTTTTGCGCTAAACGCTCATTGATATATATGGAGATGGGATGCATTACCGTGCCGTATTTATCTCGGACCTGCACCTGGGCACGCCCGGCTGCCAGGCCGAGGCGTTGATCGATTTTCTTAAATCACATACCAGTGATCATTTGTATTTAATCGGCGACATTATTGACGGCTGGCAACTGCGTAAAAAATGGTATTGGCCGCAAGCGCATAACGACGTGGTGCAAAAACTTTTGCGTAAAGCCCGCAAGGGTTGCAAAGTGGTATTTATCCCGGGCAACCACGACGAATTCGCCCGCGGGTTCATCAACCACCATTTCGGCGGCGTGCATGTGGATTTTGAAGGCAGCCATACCCTTGCCGATGGGCGCAGGCTCTGGCTGGTGCATGGCGATTATTTCGACGCGGTAGTCAAATATGCCAAATGGCTGGCCTACCTGGGCGATACGCTGTACGAGTTTGCGTTGCGGGCAAACCGGCATTTCAATATCGTGCGCCGGCGCATGGGTTTGCCGTATTGGTCCTTATCGGCGTATTTGAAAAACAAAGTCAAAAAAGCAGTGAGTTTTGTGGCCGACTTTGAATATGCGGTTTCGCATGAAGCGCGTAAGCGCGGTTATGACGGGGTGGTATGTGGCCATATTCACCGCGCTGAAATGCGCATGATCGACGGCGTGCTCTATTGCAACGACGGCGACTGGGTCGAAAGCCGTTCGGCCTTGGTAGAGCACATGGACGGCACCCTGGAAATTTTGTATTGGGACCAACTGCTGGACTTCGTGCCGCCGGTGCAAGCGTCGGACAAACCGGTGCCCGTAGCGCTGGGGGCTAAAGAGGTGCCTGAGGGCTTGGCGGCATCCTGAGCAGTGCCTGGCCCATGCGGATCTGGGCGCCTTCTTGCACGCTTGGTGCAAAGCTAAAGCCCTTGGGCGCAAAAACAAGAATGGTCGAGCCATGCTCGAACCAGCCCATTTCCTGGCCTTTTTCGTAGCGAGCCTCGCAGGCGATGGTGTGGGGCCCGGTGTAGCGGGTGTGCAGCACGGTATCGATGGCGTGCAGCCGGATACTGGCTACCAAAATTGCCGCCACGGGCACCAGCGCCACCGGGTGCGCCGCTGCGCCTACTTCCACGCTTAAAAGCGCACGCTCGTTTTTACAAAACAGCTTTTCCACCCGCTTGAGCGCAATCGGGTTGACGTTCCAGGTATCGCCGTTGAAGTAATCCACACGGTGCATTCGCAGATCGGCCGGGGCGTGGAAGCGGTGGTACATCGCCGAGGTAATGCGGATGGTGAGGTACACCCCGTCCTGCCAGGGTGAGTTAGGGGCTTTGTCGCCGAGCAAATCGGTCAGCGTGTACGCAAAGCCCTTGGCTTGAAAGACCTGGCCATTTTTGACTTCGCCAAACGCACCCACGATGCCGTCGCAGGGGCTGACCATCACGTCGGGGTCCGGATCAAGCGGCCGCAGACCCGGCTTGAGCTCGCGGATAAAGCAGTCGTGCAGGCTGTCAAAGCGGGTGTTGCGTGCCTCGCTCAGGTCCAGGCCCGAGAACCAGCGCCAGGGGCCGATGAGGCAGCGCGCCAGCAAAGGACTGCGGATATGGCTGAGCCAGCCCACAAAGTGCGTTGCTGCCAGCCGGGGTATGCGGTTGGTGAGCAGAAAGTTCAGGTCTTCCTGGGCGAATATTTTTTGCAAACGTGTGCGAATAGTCATGAATTTTTAACCCGAGGGTCATACAACAAGGTTTTTACGAAAAGGACATGGCATGGCTGACATGAACGGCATGGGTGAATGGGTGCAGTGGCTGGCCGGCGCAAGCGCAGCGCTGTGGGTCGGTGGCAAGGCCAAGCAAAGGCTGGAGCTGTCCTTTGCTAAACACCCCTCTTTGGGTGGCCATCTGCGCATGGCCAAGCGGATTGCCAAGATGGTGCCCGCCTATAGCTACGATGAAACCACCTGGTTTAGCGCCGACGGCGCCCCTGCCGCGATTGCGACGCAGCGGCGCCAAGCACTTGTCGCGCTGGGCGCGCAGCTGCAAAGCCGCAGCCCGCTGACGCTGGCACACACCGAGGCCACCAAGGGCTTGATCTCGGACATGCAGCTGATCGGGCAGATCCGCATTCCCTTTCAATTTCGGGATGTGCTTCAGCGCTACGTCAAAACCGGCAGCTACTGGCAAAGTAGCGAGGGCGTGTTCCTCACCGATATGGACGGCAACCGTTTTATCGACGTCACCGGCTCCTACGGCGTGAATCTGCTGGGCCTGGATTACTACAAAAACAGCATGGCCGAGGGCGCGGCCATGGCCCAGTCCTTGGGGCCGATCTTGGGCGGCTACCACCCCTGCGTGCTCGATAACGTGCAGCGCCTGTGCCGCATCTCCGGTCAGGACGAGGTGTCTTTCCATATGTCGGGCACCGAGGCGGTGATGCAGGCGGTGCGCCTGGCGCGCTACCACACCGGGCGCAACAAAATCGTGCGCTTTACTGGCGCCTACCACGGCTGGTGGGATGACGTGCAGCCCGGCCCGGGCAACCCCATGCCGCCGTCCTCGGACACGCTCACCCTCAACGAAATGCACCCCAACACCCTGAAGGTGCTGCGCAACCGCGACGACATCGCCTGCGTGTTGGTCAATCCCTTGCAGGCCATGCATCCCAATAGCGCCGCGCCAACTGACGCCACGCTGGTGGACGGCGCCCGCAAAGTGCATTACGACCGCGCCGCCTACCGCGACTGGCTGGTGCAACTGCGTGCAGTCTGCGACGCCAAAGGCATCGCCCTGATCATGGACGAGGTGTTTTTGGGCTTTCGCCTGGCCCGGGGCGGCGCGCAGGAGTATTTCGGTATCACAGCCGACATGGTCACCTATGGCAAAACATTGGGTGGTGGTTTGCCGGTGGGTGTGATCTGCGGCAAATCGCGCTGGATGCAGCGTTTTGGCGCGGAGCAGCCCGGCAATATTTGCTTTGCCCGGGGCACCTTCAACGCCCACCCCTATGTGATGGGCGCCATGAACGTGTTCTTGCGCCATCTGGACAGCCCTGAGATGCTGGCGCACTATGCCAGCGCAAGCGCCACCTGGGCGGCGCGCATGGCGCAGCTCAATAGCGCGCTGCAAGCGGCGGGCCTGCCCGTGCGCGTGGCCGGTATGGAGACCGTTTGGGCCATATTGTTTGAGACGGCGGGCCGCTACCACTGGATGTTTCAGTATTACCTGCGTGAACAAGGCATTGCGCTGAGCTGGGTGGGCTCAGGGCGCATGATTTTTAACTTCGGGTTCAGCGACGCCGACTTTGATCTGTTTTGCCAGAAGTTTGTAGCCGCCGGCCACGCCATGCAGGCGGCGGGCTGGTGGTGGACCGACCCGCTGCAAAGCCATCGCGCCATTCGCCGCCAGGTGCTCAAAGAAATTCTGGCGCGCAAATGGTCGCAGCTCAGTGCTGCGAGGCGTTGACGTGCTCCATGGGGTCGAGCAATTGGCCCCGCATCAGGTACAGAGGCGCCTTGTGGTACATCTTGACGTCATGGACTGGGTCGGTAATGATTTTGTAGGCCCAGGCCAAACCGGCCATCAGGCCTTGCTGTTGCCATAACTGCAGGACGCGAAATACCAAGCCGCCCGCGCCCAAAAACAGCCAGACCATGGCCGTCATGCGCAGGGGGGTGTCTTGGTATTCGGTCGGGACAGCCCATTGCACCGCCTCGGGCATCCAATAAGCCAGTGCGGGTATGGCAGCCCAGATTGACAGCAGCACCACTTTGCGCTGCAGGTTGTAGCCCACCTTGATTTCTTCTTTGTGCTCGTGCGTGGCTTGGTTGACGACGTCGTAGTCCGTCGGTTCGAAGAAGAAGTGGCCGATTTGGCGCGTGGTCATAGATACCAGCCAAGCGATAAGCGCTGCAATGACCGGATCGATAAACAAGTAGGCATAGGCCACCAAGAAAGACAAGGCGCTGATCAGATGCAAAGTCTGGTTGATACGGCTGTGGTGGTAATAGCAGTGGTCGTCCCAGCGTTGCGTGGCTACGGTTTCGAAAAATGGGTGCATATATTCTCCAAAGGTGCAAAGAGTGGGCGGCATGGGGTGCGCCGCAGGCTAAAGCCATGCCACTTTCACGTTTTTGCATGAATATTTAATGACACCAGGCCCACTATGGGCCAATAATGAAAATTAATAAATACGTCACGGCAAAGTCATTAAATATTTATCTGGCTTTGCCACATTGCGCTTATGCAAGACAACTCCCCCATTTACATCGAGCGCCTGGCCCCCCAGCGCCCCACCTACAAAGTGGCTGTGGTGACGGAAACCTACCCGCCGGACATCAATGGCGTGGCCCACACGCTGTCCAAAATTGTGCAGGGCTTGCAAGCCAACGGCCACCTGATTTGGCTCATCCGCCCGCGCCAGCAAGCAGCGCAGGTCGCCAACAGCGACGAGCGCCTGGAAGAGGTCTTGGTCAAAGGCATGCCTATCCCGTTTTATAAACAACTGCGCATGGGCTTGCCGGCCAAGCGCCACTTAACGCGCCTGTGGACGCTGCAGCGGCCCGACCTGGTGCACATTGCCACCGAAGGCCCGCTGGGTTGGTCTGCGCTGCAAGCGGCTACCAAACTCAAATTGCCGGTGAGTACCGACTTTCGTACCAATTTCCACGCCTACAGCCAGCACTACGGCATGGCCTGGCTGAGCGGCGCCATCCTGGCCTACATGCGCAAATTCCATAACCGCGCGCAGGCCACCATGGTGCCTACGCAGCAGTTGCAACTGCAACTGGCGGACAAAGGCTTTCAGCGTCTCTACGTGGTGCCGCGCGGGGTCGATACCCACAATTTCTCGCCCACGCTGCGCGACCCGGCGCTGCGCGCCTCCTGGGGCGTGGCGCCCCAGGACCGGGTTTTGCTGTATGTCGGGCGCCTGGCTGCGGAGAAAAATTTGCAGATGGTGGTAAAAACCTATGCGTCGGTGAAAGGCGCACACCCGGATGTCCGTCTGGTGCTGGTGGGCGACGGACCGATGCGCGCCGAACTGCAGGCGCGCCACGCTGACATCATTTTCGCCGGCTTTCGGACTGGCGCCGATCTGGCGCGGCACTACGCCAGCGCGGACATCTTTTTGTTTGCAAGCAAAACCGAAACCTTTGGCAACGTCACCTTGGAGGCCATGGCTTCGGGCCTGGCGGTGGTGGCTTTTGACCATGCGGCGGCAGGCGAAATTATTCGTACCGGCGTGAACGGCATCCTGGCCGACCCGGCATCGGAGAGCAGCTTTGTGATGGGCGCCCAAACCTTGCTCAACGCGCCCGATACGCTGCGCAGCGTCGCCCAGGCCGGCTACGAGAGCGCCCGCGCCATGGGCTGGCCGGCGATTATTGAATCGACGGAGGCGGTGTTTGCGCGGGTGCTGGAGGGTTTTGCCCCGGTGGACGCGTAGGCATCCAAAGCACGGTCTGCGCGGCAGGGCGCACCACGAAATAGCTGGGGCATTGGTAGCGCTCAATGTCACGGGCGTGCAAGGGGAAGGAGCCGCAGTTGGAAAAGCGGCGCACCGTGCTGTG
The DNA here is from genome assembly GCA_945861345.1 of Comamonas sp. lk. Lineage (GTDB taxonomy): Bacteria > Pseudomonadota > Gammaproteobacteria > Burkholderiales > Burkholderiaceae_C > Allorhodoferax. The sequence continues at coordinate 4,331 of CAMATX010000065.1, read as the reverse complement.
AAAAATACCGCAGGCAAATTTGCCATCGCCCAGCGGCTGCAAAAACGCGCAACGCTTGTCCAGGCAGCAGTTGCCGCATTGCACGCAATGGCCCGCAATGGTGGCCGGCACCTCGCGCACTTGCAGGAAAACATCGGCCAAATAATGGCGCACCGGCCCTTCGCGCAAAGCCTTGAAGTGCTCTACAAACTTTACAAAATAGTGGCCGTAACGCCGCAGATACCGGCTGTCCCAGACCAGCACGGAGACGATCAGCGGCATCACGGGCAGCAGCAGGAAGCAGGCCGCGTTAAACAGGGCCGCCAAAGCGACAGCAATGCGCTCGCGCACGCCCAGCGGTGCGCCCAGGGGAAAGGCGCTGCTCATCGCCCAATGCCGTGGTAGCTAAAGCCACGCTCGCGCATGCGTTGCGGGTCGTACAGGTTGCGGCCGTCAAAAATCAAAGGCGCCTTGAGAGCCTGCTTAAGTGCTTCGAGGTCCGGCGCCTTGAACTGGCGCCATTCGGTCATGATGACCAGGGCGTCGGCGTCTTGCACTGCCGCCTCTTTGGTGCCACACAGCAGCAAATCTGCCCGCACGCCATAGATGCGTTGGGCCTCTTCCATGGCTACGGGGTCATAGGCCTGTACGCGTGCGCCCGCATGCCACAGGGCCTCCATCAGCACGCGACTGGGCGCATCGCGCATATCGTCGGTGTTGGGTTTGAAGGCCAGGCCCCACAAAGCAATGGTTTTTCCCGACAGCGCGCCCTCAAAGTAGGCCGACAGTTTCTCAAAAACCACCCGCTTTTGGGCGCTGTTGCGCCCCTGGACGGCTTGCAAAATCAGCGGATCGAGTCCGATGTTTTGGGCCGACTGCACCAAAGCGCTGATGTCTTTGGGAAAACAACTGCCGCCAAAACCTGCCCCGGCGTAAATAAAGTGGTAGCCGATGCGCTGGTCGCTGCCGATGCCTTGGCGCACCGACTCAATGTCAGCGCCCAGGCCTTCAGCCACCAAGGCCATCTCGTTCATGAAGCTGATTTTGGTGGCCAGCATGCAGTTGGCGGCGTACTTGGTCATCTCGGCGCTGCGCGGGCTCATGACGATGATCTTGTCATGGTTGCGGTTAAACGGCTCGTACAACTCGCGCAGCACTTTTTCGGCGCGGGCGCTGGTCGTGCCAATGACGATGCGGTCCGGGCGCTGGCAGTCGGCCACTGCGGCGCCTTCTTTTAAAAACTCTGGGTTGGAGACCACGTCAAATTCCAGCGCCGCATCGCGTGCCGCCAGCGTGCTGCGCACCACCTCGCTGACCCGGTCAGCCGTTCCCACGGGCACGGTGGACTTGTCCACAATCACCGCGTAGCCCTGCATGAGCTCGGCAATGGTTTGGGCCACGGCCAAAACGTAACGTAAATCCGCCGATCCGTCCTCATCCGGCGGCGTACCCACCGCGATAAAGCAGACTTCGGCGCCGGCCACTGCCTGAGCTGCATCGGTGGTGAAAATCAGCCGACCGTCGGCATAGGCGGATTTGACCAGCGGCTCCAAGCCAGGCTCAAAGATCGGGATGTCGCCATCGCGCAGGCGCGCCAGTTTGGCCTCGTCAATATCTACACAAGTAACCTGGTGACCCGCATCGGCCAGCACAGCGCCCTGGACCAAACCGACATAGCCGGTGCCAAAAACAGCGATTTTCATAATGCTCCTGATCGAATTGCAGGCGCATCGTAGGAAGGCGAAATTTCATTCTTGTGGCATTTGCATTAATTTTTGGCGACATGCTCCTTTGGCTTGCGCTCGAATGGATATTTGGGAAATTGACATATATCTGTCATAAATAGCGCGCTATCGCTGTTCACAATATCTGCTTTACTGCTGTGCAGAAAGAATATCTATGGCCATACCCACCGACGACGATTTAGTGCGCCGCATTCGGCTCGACCTTCTGGACAGTTTTGATGAAGAACTGGAAATGGAGGTCGAGGACCGCGCTTTCACCGATGAAAACTCGGCCAACGGCACCGACGAGTCGCGCGTGGCGCGCTCCCATTATTTCCGGGAGTTATTTCGCCTCCAGGGCGAATTGGTCAAGTTGCAGGATTGGGTCGTTGCTACCGGCCACAAAGTCGTGGTCTTATTTGAAGGCCGCGATGCAGCGGGCAAGGGCGGCGCTATCAAACGCATTACCCAGCGGCTGAACCCGCGCGTCTGCCGCGTTGCAGCGCTGCCCGCGCCCAATGACCGCGAGCGTACGCAGTGGTATTTTCAGCGCTATGTGTCGCACCTGCCTGCGGCGGGTGAAATCGTATTATTTGACCGCAGTTGGTATAACCGCGCCGGCGTCGAACGCGTGATGGGTTTTTGCAGCGACGAGCAATATGAGGAGTTTTTCCGCACCGTGCCCGAGTTTGAAAAAATGCTCTGCCGCTCGGGCATACAGCTAATTAAATACTGGTTTTCTATATCCGACGAAGAGCAGCACTCGCGCTTTTTGGGTCGGATTTACGATCCGCTCAAGCAGTGGAAACTCAGTCCCATGGACCTGGAGTCGCGCAAGCGCTGGGAAGATTACACCGTGGCCAAGGAGGTCATGCTCGAGCGCACGCATATCGCCGAGGCGCCGTGGTGGATTGTTCAGGCCGTGGATAAGAAAAAAGCCCGCCTCAATTGCATCGACCACCTGCTGGGCCAAATGCCTTACCACGAAGTTCCGCACGAGCCCATTGTCCTGCCCGAGCGGGTGCGCCGCGAAGACTATGTGCGCCAGCAAGTGCCCGGTGAAATGTTCGTACCGGAGATTTACTAAAGCGACTGCCCGCGCTAACGCCCTAGCAGCGCCTGGAGTTGGTAAATCGCTTCCATGGCCTCGCGCGGGCTCATGGCGTCTGGCTGCAGGGCGGCCACGGCCGCCTCGATGGCGCTGGGCCCGGTGCTGGTCGGTGCGGGCGCCGCGGCAAATAAATCCACCTGGGCTTGGGCCACACTGGCTTGGCGCTCCAACGCCTCCAAGGTGTGGCGTGCTTGGTGCAACACCGGCGCCGGCACACCCGCCAGGCGTGCCACCTGGATTCCGTAGCTGCGGCTGGCTGGCCCGGGCTCCAAGGCGTGCAAAAACACAATGTCGCGCCCCGACTCGGCAGCGCTCACGTGCATATTGACGGCGCCATGGTGCCCGGCCGGAAACTCTGTCAGCTCAAAATAATGCGTGGCAAACAGCGTAAATGCCTGCGTCTTGTCGTGCAACTGCCCGGCAATCGCGCTGGCCAACGCCAAGCCGTCAAACGTGGACGTGCCGCGCCCGATCTCGTCCATCAGCACCAGCGACTGCGGCGTGGCGCAGTGCAAAATCTGCGCCGCCTCCACCATTTCCAGCATAAAGGTGGACTGCGCATTGGCCAGGTCATCGGCCGCGCCGATGCGGGTGTGGATGGCATCGATCGGCCCAAGCCGACAGGCCTTGGCCGGCACATACGCGCCCATGCTGGCGAGCAAGACAATCAGGGCCACCTGGCGCATGTAGGTTGATTTACCGCCCATATTGGGCCCGGTGATGATTTGCATGCGCTGGCGCGGCCCCAGCTGCGTGTCATTGGCAATGAAGTTGCCGCTGCTCAACTCGGCTAAGCGCGCCTGCACCACCGGGTGGCGGCCTTGGCTAATTTCAATGCAAGGGTGGTCTACAAAGGTCGGGGCACACCAGCCCAGCGTGCTGGCGCGCTCGGCCAAGGCGCACAGCGCGTCCAGCGCCGCCAAGGCGCGAGCCAGGCGGGTCAGGGCGGGCACAAAAGCCTGCAGTTGGTCCAGCAGCTGGTCAAACAACCATTTTTCGCGCGCCAAGGCGCGCTCCTGGGCGCTCAGGGCTTTGTCCTCAAAGGCTTTGAGCTCGGGGGTGATAAAGCGCTCGGCGTTTTTCAGGGTCTGGCGGCGTCGGTAGTCCTCGGGCACTTTGCTGCTTTGGCCCTGGCTGACCTCGATAAAAAAGCCATGCACTTTGTTGAACTGCACGCGCAAGGTGGCAATGCCAGTGCGCGCGCGCTCGCGCACCTCCAGGTCCAGCAAAAACGCGTCGCTATCGGTTTGGATGGCGCGCAACGCGTCCAGCTCCGCGTCAAAGCTGCTTGCGATGACGCCGCCGTCGCGCACCATAGCGGCCGCTTCGGCAGCGATCGCCGCTTGCAGCAGCGCAGCGCAGGCCGGTGGCGCCTGCAAATCGTGGCTGATGCACTCGAGCAAACCGTCTTGGCCGTCCAGGCTTTGGGCCACCAGGGCGCTTTTGTGCAAGGTGTTCAAAAGGCCCAGCAGCTCGCGCGGGCGCACCTGGCGCAGGCTCAGGCGCGCAGCGATGCG
>CAMATX010000064.1 GCA_945861345.1 Comamonas sp. lk | reverse complement strand
GTCGGTACTGGGCTTTAAAAACGGAACCGACCTGGTGATGACCGCTTTTGGCGGCACCGCTGGCGTATTTTTGGTCATGGCCATCCTTGCCACGACCATCAAACGCGACATCTCAGGCATGGGCCAGTGGTTGTTTGTGGGCACCATGGCTTTGGTGGTGGGCGGCATCATCAATGTATTTGTTGGCTCCACCGCCGGAATGCTCGCACTGTCGGTAGCGGCCATTGCCATCTTCAGCGCCTACATGCTTTATGACATCAAGCAAATCATCGACGGAGGAGAAACCAATTACATCAGTGCGACCTTGGCTCTGTACCTGGATATCGTCAACGTCTTCCAAAGCCTGCTGGCATTGCTGGGCATCTTCGGTGGTGAGCGCGACTGATTGCGCCGCTCGCCCTCAACAAAAAGGCCCTTCGGGGCCTTTTTGTTGGGTCTCAGGGGTGCATGGCCTGCTTCTATACTGGTTTACACGATCCATCTGCCCCCTATGAAACTTGCTTGTTTGCTGTTTAGCCATCGGCCGCTTTGGGCTTTAGCGGCGCTTTGGACGCTTTGCGTCCCTGGCCTAGGCCACGCGGCTGAAGTACATGTCGCTGTGGCGGCCAATTTTTCGGCGCCGATGCAAAAAATCGCCACCGCTTTCGAAGTGCAAACTGGCCACCGGGTCCGCAGCGCCCTGGGCTCCTCCGGCAAGCTGGCAACGCAGATCAAAGCCGGCGCTCCGTTTGAGGTCTTTTTGTCGGCTGACAGCCAGACACCCCTGGCGCTAGAGGCCGATGGCCTCACCATCGTGGGCAGCCGCATTACTTATGCCATCGGGCGCCTGGCGCTATGGAGCCGGCAGACCGACTTGGTCGATGCGCAGGGTGCTATTTTGCGCAAAGGCAACTTTTCTTATCTCGCCATGGCCGATCCCCGCCTTGCGCCTTATGGTGCAGCAGCGCTCGAGGTACTCAAGTCCATGGGGCTGTGGCCATCGCTGCAATCGCGGGTCGTCCAAGCCGACAGCGTGGGCCAGACCTACCAATTTGTCGCCAGCGGCAATGCAGAACTGGGCTTTGTGGCCTGGGCGCAAGTCCAAGAGGCGCAGCAAAAGGGCTCCTTCTGGCTGGTTCCGACGGCCCTGCACTCGCCCTTGCGCCAGGATGCAGTGCTGCTGCAAAAAGGCAAAGACAACCCTGCCGCGCAAGCCTTCATGCCTTTTTTGAAAAGCCCCCAAGCCCAGGCCATCATCCTTTCCTACGGCTATACGGTGTACCCATGAGCACCCTGCTGTCGCCCGATGACCTGCAAAGCGTGGGCCTCACGCTCGAATTGGCCGCGCTGAGCACTGCCGTGCTCTTGGCGCTGACCATACCGCTGGCTTGGTGGCTGGCCCACACCCGCTCGCCTTGGCGCAAGCCTATTGCCGCGCTTGCCGCAATGCCCTTGGTGCTTCCGCCCACCGTGTTGGGCTTTTACTTGCTGCTGTTTTGGGGGCCTGACGGATGGGGTGGCCAACTTACCCAATGGCTGGGCTTGGGCCGTCTGCCCTTTACCTTTGCCGGTTTGGTGCTGGGCTCGGTCATTTACTCGCTGCCCTTTGCGCTGCAGCCGCTGTTGCACGCCTTCGAACACATCGGGCGTCGTCCCTTGGAACTGGCAGCCATGCTGAGGGCGTCCCCATTGGATGCGTTTTTGAGCGTCGCCCTGCCTTTGGCGCGGCCGGGCATCCTGACAGCGGCGGTGCTCAGCTTTGCGCATACCGTGGGTGAATTTGGCATGGTGCTCATGCTTGGCGGAAATATTGATGGCCAAACGCGCGTTGTCTCAACCCAAATATATGGCCATGTCGAGGCAATGGAATACGGCCAAGCCCATGCTCTGGCAGCTTTGATGGTGGCCTTTTCTTTTGCCGTGCTGCTGTATCTGCAATGGTCGCGTGCTGCTAAAGCCCAGGGGGCAGCATGAGCAGCCCACATCAACTCCGCCTCCAATTGCAACTGTCGCGGCCCGACTTCCGTTTGGATGTCGACGTCCAATTGCCCGGGAACGGCATTACGGTCGTGTTTGGACAAAGCGGCTCGGGTAAAACCAGTTTGCTGCGCTGCGTGGCGGGGCTGGACCGGCCCGACAGCGCGCACATTGCAGTCCATGAACACGTCTGGCAAGACGACAGGCAAAAGATTTTTGTTCCGCCCTGGCGGCGCCCGGTGGGCTATGTTTTCCAGGAGGCAAGCCTTTTTACGCACCTAGATGTGCGCGCCAACCTGTATTACGGTCTTCGCCGCGCTAAGGACGCCGACCCAGCCGCGCTGCACGAAGCCATAGAGCTACTGGGCATTGGCGCACTGCTCGCGCGAGACGTCGCCGCGCTCAGCGGCGGCGAGCGCCAGCGGGTGGCCATCGCCGCCGCACTGGCGCTGCGTCCGCGTCTTTTGCTCCTGGATGAACCGCTGGCTGCCTTAGATGCACCGCGCCGCCAAGAAATCATGCCCTGGCTGGAGCGCCTGCGCGACCAGGTGCGCATCCCCATGCTCTATGTCACCCATTCAGTGGACGAGGTGGCGCGCTTGGCCGACCACCTGCTCGTGCTGGCTGGCGGGCAGGTGCAGGCCAGCGGGCAGGTGTCCGAGGTGCTGGCGGGTTTGGCGCCGCCCATCGCCCTGGGCGAGGACATGGCGGCGATTTTTTCGGCCACCGTGCAGGCGCGCGACCCGCGCTGGCACCTGATGCAAGTGCAGTTTGGCGACGCCAGCCTGTGGATCAAAGATGCCGGCCAACCCCTTGGCACCCCGGTGCGCCTGCGCCTGTGGGCGCGCGATATCAGCCTGGCGCGCAGCCGGGCCACCGATACCAGCATCCAAAACCTGCTGCCAGCCACGGTGACGGCCCTGCTGCCCGAAGCGCATCCATCGCAGGTGCTAGTGCACCTGTTTTGCGGCGGACAAGGAATCTGGGCCCGCATCACCGCCCGGGCCGCCCGGGCCCTGGACCTGCAGGTGGGTACAGCGGTCTGGGCGCAGGTCAAATCTGCCGCTTTGGTGGGCTGAGGACGTCCGCCTGGTGCGGCGTCGGGGTGCGCGCAGTGCCTTGGGATAGAATACGAGGTTATCTGCGGCAAGTACTTTTGGCTTGGAATTGGGCAATGGGTTGTTCAAGGGCCAGTGGCGGCTACCGCACCTGATGGAAAAAAGATATGAAAGACGGCATTCACCCCAACTACCGCGACGTGTGCTTCATGGACCTGTCGAACAATTTCAAGTTCGTCACACGTTCGTGCGCTAACACCAAAGAAATGATCAAGATGGACGACGGCCGCGAGCTGCCCTTGTACAAGCTTGATACTTCCAGCGAGTCGCATCCCTTCTACACCGGCACCCAAAAGTCGGTGGACAACATGGGCGGACGCGTAGAGAAATTCCGCAACCGTTTCGGCAAAACGACCGCTAAATAAGCGCGTCGCAAGGCCCTGGCCTGACGCCCGCCAAAAAAGGCAGCCCGGATTTCCGCGCTGCCTTTTTTCATGGACACTCGCCCCGTGAACACCAATCCCGCCATCGTCACCAGCGCAGGTGCCCAGCGCCTGCCCCGCCTGGCCTTGCTGGCCCTGTGCGCCGCCTACGTGCTAATGGGCTTTGCCGGGCGCAGCGCCTGGAAGAATGCCGACATGACGGCTGTCGGTTACATGGCCGAGCTGGCCCGCCAGGGCAGCAATTGGTGGCACCCGACTTTGCTCGGCCAAGCCTCCGACCAAGGCGCTTTGCTCCCCTACTGGCTGGGCGCCTGGATGATGGGCCTGAGCCCCGACGCCGATCCGACCGCTTGGTGGGTTCGCCTGCCTTTTGCGCTGTTCCTGGTACTCAGCATGGCTGCCAGTTGGTACGGCACCTATTTTTTGGCGCGCAGCGATCAAGCCCAGCCCATTAGCTTTGCCTTTGGCGGCCAGGCCACGCCCGCCGACTATGCCCGCACGATTGCCGACGGGGGCTTGCTGGCATTGATCGCCTGTTTGGGCTTGGCCCAGTTGGCGCATGAAACCACGCCTGAACTGGTGCAAATGGGTTTTGTCACCCTGCTGTTTGCGGGCCTGAGCGCCCTGCCGGTGCGCACCGTGGCTGCCTGCGCGGCAATAGTGCTCGGCTTGTTGGGCTTGACGCTCAGCGGCGCGCCGGCGCTGGCCTTGGTCTTGGGCGCGGGCGCGCTCCTTTTTGAATTGCACCAACTGCGTTTGCCATCGGCGAATACGGCTGCAGACGCGCCGCGCGCCGGGGCGCTCACGCTGGCTCTAGCGATGGCGGCCAGCGCGACTTTGGCCAGCGTGTTGCATTTGTGGCGCTGGAAAGTGTCTAGCCCGCCCGATTGGCTGGCCCACGGGCATGGCTACGGGCAGTTGCTGCTGTGGTTTACCTGGCCGGCCTGGCCTTTGGCATTGTGGACATTGTGGGTTTGGCGCAAGCATATTTTTAGCCGCCATGTGGGGCGGCACCTGGCCTTGCCTTTGTGGTTTGTGCTGGTCACCCTGAGTGCCACCTGGTGGATGGAAGCCTCAGACCACACCCTGCTCTTGGGCCTGCCAGCCATGGCCACTTTGGCGGCCCTGGCGCTGCCTACGCTCAAGCGGCAAGTGGCCTCCTTGATTGATTGGTTTACGCTGCTTTTTTTCACCGGCTGCGGGATAGTGGTGTGGGTGCATTGCATCGCCATGCTGACCGGCTTTCCGGCCAATCCGGCCACCAATATTGCACGCCTGGCGCCCGGGTTTGAGGCGTATTTTTCATGGTGGGCTTTGCTCGTGGGATTGGCCTCGACCGCTGCCTGGGGCTTGCTCGTGCATTGGCGCGTGGGCCGTCACCGGCCGGTGCTCTGGCGCAGTCTGGTGCTGCCCGCCGGTGGTGCGGCCTGGTGCTGGACATTGCTGATGAGCATGGGCCTGCCGCTCTTGGACTACACCCAAAGCTACGACAGCTGGGCGCGTCTGGTGGCACTGCAAATTCAAAGCCCGGGCTGCGTCACCAGCCAGAACCTGGACAGCGGTCAGGCCGCTGCCCTGCGATGGATTGGGCAGTTGCCGCTGCACTCACCGGCAGCACTGCAAAGCTGCCCTTGGATGCTGGTCGCCCCTACCGCCGACGATGCGCTACCGGGCCAAATTGACACCAGTCTGTGGGAGGCCAAAACCCTGGTACGCCACCCCAGCGACGGGCATATCGCCGTCTGGGTGCTTAAGCGGCGCTAGGCCGTATCCGTGCGTCGGGGTCGCGCATCAGGGTCGCGCTCAAACACGGCAATACTTTCCACATGCGCGGTGTGCGCAAACATATTGACCACGCCCGCCGCCACGCAGCGGTAGCCCGCCTCGTGCACCAAGACCCCGGCATCGCGCGCCAAAGTGGACGGGTTGCAACTGACGTAGACGATGCGTTGGGGCGGTGTCCAATCCCCGCGCAGACCTGCGTCTTGCTGCAAAGCGGCCAAGGCCTGCACCAGTGAATACGCGCCCTCGCGCGGCGGATCCACCAGCCACTTGTCGGAAGCACCATCGGCGGCGAGCACCTGCGGGCTCATCTCAAACAGATTGCGCACTGCAAAAGTCGTGGGCGCCAAAGTGGCGCCAGCGGGCCGCTTGGTCTGGTTGAGCGCGTAGTTGTCGCGCGAGCGCTCTACCAGCGACTGCGCGCCTTCGATACCCAGCACCGCGCGCGCCTGCGTAGCCAGCGGCAGCGTGAAGTTGCCCAGGCCGCAGAACCAGTCAATCACCCGCTCGTGCCGCTGCACCTGCAGCAGCCCCAAGGCGCGCGCAACCAGCACGCGGTTGATATGCGGGTTGACCTGCGTGAAATCGGTGGGCCGAAACGGCATGGTAATGCCGTAATCCGACAGGCTGTAGGCCAAAACGCCAGTATCGGCCTCGCGCTCGGGATCCAGCAGCGCAATCGTGTCTGGGCCCTTGGGCTGCAGCCACCATTGCACGCCCGGATGCGCCTGGGCAAAAGCGCGAAGACGCTCTTTGTCGGCTGCGCTGAGCGGCTGCAAGTGGCGCAGCACCAAAGCGGTTACATCGCCCTGCCCGGCCTGTGCATGCGCACCGCCGAGGTCGCCGCTCCTGTCACCAATCGCCAGCTCAATTTGCGGCAAGGATTCGACCGCGTCCATCGCCCCGATCAGCGCGCGCAGAGGCAGGAGCATAGCGCTGACGTGGACAGGCAGCACCGGGCACACCTTCATGTCAGCTACAAAATGGCTTTTGCGCTCATGAAAGCCGATAAGCACTTCGCCTTTTTTGCGCACATAGCGCACCGACAGGCGCGCACGGTAGCGGTAGGCCCAGGCCGGCCCTTCGATGGGGCGCAGCATATTGTCCGGACGCACTTTGCCGATGTGCCAAAGCTGGTCTTCTAAGGCGCGTTGCTTGACCGCCACCTGCGCCGCCGGATGCAGATGCTGCATTTTGCAGCCACCGCAGGCGCCGATGTGCAGCCCAAAATGCGGGCACCCCGGGCGCACGCGCTGCGAGGATTCGTGGTGAATCTCGGTCAGCGTGCCTTTGTCAAAACTGTTCTTGATGCGGTTGATGTGCGCGCTCACCACCTCAAACGGCAGGGCGCCGTCGATAAACACCACTTTGCCGTCTTCGCGCTGGGCCACGCCCTGGCCTTCCAGGTCCAGGCTGCGCACCGTCAGGCGCCCAGGGGGCGGGTAGGCGGCGGGGGCCGCGGCGGAATCAGGCATGCCTAGCGCGCAGGCAGGTATTTGGTTGGGTCGACCGGCTTGCCCAGCTTGCGCACTTCAAAGTGCAGTTTGACCTGGTCGGCATCGCTATTGCCCATCTCGGCAATCTTTTGGCCCTGGCGCACGCTGCTGCCCTCTTTGACCAGCAAGCTTTGGTTGTGGGCGTAGGCCGACAAATAAGTCTTGTTGTGCTTGAGGATGATCAGGTTGCCATAGCCGCGCAGTCCCGCGCCGGCATACACCACCTCGCCATCGGCTGCGGCCAGCACCGGGTCACCGGCGGCACCACCGACATCCACGCCTTTGCGGTTTTTGGCCTCGTCAAAGCCGGTCACGATCTCGCCTTTGGCGGGCCAGATAAAGGTGATGTCTTCGTCCGACAAAGCCGGCGCGGCGATGGCCACCGGCGTGGGCGTCACCGGCCGGGCCGGCACCGCTGCGCTGGCTCCGGCTGCGGGCAGTGGCGCCGCCATGATTTTCCCGCTGGCGACCGGCTTGGTCACCACCGCATCGTCACTCTGACCGGGCGGCACAACACGAATCACCTGCCCCGCCTCGATGCGGTTGGGGTTGTCCAAGCCATTCCAGCGGGCAATTTCACGGTAGCTTTGCCCCGCGTCCAGGCCAATGCGTGCCAGCGTGTCGCCAGGTTTGACCGTGTAGTAACCGGGCTTGCCGGCATTTTCGGACCCGGGAGGTAAGGGTACGGCAGCAGCAGCGGGGGAAACTGCAGCAGCGGCGGGTTTGGCGAGGGCCACTTCCTGCGCTGGGCTGGCACTGACAGGCGAAGAGCGGTCTTCTACCGGCGCGCGACGCACGGGGGCGCTGTTACAGGCAGCCAGCGCCGCCAATACCAGCAGCAGCAACCAGCGTGTGTTTGTTATGCCGCAGGGCATGGAGCAAAAAACCATGTCTAATTTCTCAGTTGCGCGCCGATCAGGCGACGCCCGATTTTAGAGGCACGAAATGCACCGCCTCGAGTACGGTTTGGCGCACGCCCTGGGCGGTTTTGTCCAAGACCATCAGGGACTGCCCGCCCGCTGCGCCCGACGCATGCGACACCGGTGCCACCAAGCGCCCGCCCACGGCCAGTTGGTCGATCCAGGCCTGCGGAATCGCCTCGCCGCCGGCGGCGGCCACGATACCGGCATAAGGCGCACCCGCCGGGTAGCCCAGCATGCCGTCACCCAGCAGCAAATGCACACGCGACAGGCGCAAATGGCGCAGGTTCTCCCGAGCCTTGTCGTGCAAACCACGCAACCGCTCGATGCTATAGACCTCGCTAGCCAAGTGGCTGAGTACGGCAGCCTGGTAACCGCAGCCGGTGCCGATTTCCAGCACTCTGCCTAGCGGGCCGCTGGCGCCGTTGCGCAGCAGCTCGAGCATGCGCGCCACAACACCCGGTTTGCTAATGGTTTGGCCAAGCCCAATGGGCAGGCTGGTGTCTTCGTAGGCCTGGTTGACCAGCGCGCTGTCGACAAAGCGGTGGCGCTCCACAGCGCCCATGGCTTGAAGCACCAAAGGGTCGCGCAGGCCCTGGCCAGCGAGCTTTTGCAACATGCGCTGGCGCACGGCGCTCGAATCCATGCCCAAGCCCTGAGGCTGATTGGCCGGTGTGGCCGGCTTGGCTTTTTTGGCCGATGCACTGCCCGGCAACCGGGCCGGGAAGGATGGCCGCTCTTTCATGCCTGTGCCATACGCGCCATGTGCTGGCCCCAGGCCCCTAAATTGTCGTGGTCGGTAAGGTCCACCGACAAGGGCGTGACCGCGATATGGCCTTGGCTGGTGGCATAAAAATCGGTGCCCTTTGCCTCGTCCTTAACGGCCCCGGCAGCGCCAATCCAGTACATGGTCTCGCCGCGCGGGCTGGTTTGTTTGATCACCGGCTCGGCCGCGTGGCGCTTGCCCAGTCGACACAGCTGCGCGGGGCGGATGTCCGCATAAGGCAAATTGGGAATATTGACGTTCAGCAACCACGCAGCGCCGCCGACCAGATGCGCCTGTTGCACCGCCAGCACAAACTCGCGGGCCTTGCGGGCGGCTGGGGCCAACTCAACCCAGTCCTTGCTGACCTGCGAAAAGGCAATGGCGGGGATGCCGTACAAATAGCCCTCCATCGCGGCGCCCACGGTGCCCGAATAAATGGTGTCATCGCCCATATTGGCGCCGTTGTTGATGCCTGAGACCACCAAATCAGGCCGGTAGTCCAGCAAACCTGACAAGGCGATGTGCACGCAGTCGGCGGGCGTGCCGTTCACATAGCGAAATCCGCTGGCGCCGCGGTGCACGTACAAAGGGGCATTGAGGGTGAGCGCATTGGATTTGGCGCTGTTGTTGTGCTCGGGCGCGATGACCTCGACCTCGGCCACGTCTTTGAGTGCGTCATACAGAGCGACAATGCCTGGCGCTTGGTAACCGTCGTCGTTGGAAATAAGGATTTTCATGGGGTTTTGGGGGTTGCGCCGATTGTAGGTGGGCCGCGCCTCTATCATTGCCGCATTTACTGGAGACCTCCATGCATGCTTGGCTTTGCGAAAACCCCGTTGGCGTCGATGCGCTGACCTGGAAAGAACTACCCACTCCCACCCCCAAAGCGGGCGAGGTGCTGATCAAAATCGAGGCGGCTAGCCTTAATTTTCCGGATCTGCTCATTGTGCAGAACAAATACCAAATGAAGCCGCCCCTGCCCTTTGTGCCCGGCTCAGAGTACGCCGGCACCATCGAGGCCGTCGGCGAGGGTGTCAAGCACCTCCAAGTAGGCCAGGCGGTCGCCTGCCTGAGCGGTACCGGCGGCTTTGGCACACACACGATTGCCCCGGCCATGCTGTGCATGCCGCTGCCCCCGCACTTTCCGATGGTGGACGCAGCCGCTTTCATCATGATTTACGCCACCTCGCACCATGCGCTGGTGGACCGTGCGGCGCTCAAAGCGGGCGAAACCGTGCTGGTGCTAGGCGCTGCCGGGGGGGTAGGCACCTCGGCCATCCAAATTGCCAAGGCCATGGGCGCGCGCGTGATCGCCGCTGCCTCCACCGACGAGAAGTGCGCGCTGTGCCGCAGCATTGGCGCCGACGAGACCATCAACTACAGCACCGATAACTTGCGCGACGCCCTCAAAACCCTGACCGGCGGCAAAGGCCCCGATGTGATTTACGACCCGGTGGGCGGCGACTTTGCCGAGCCAGCGTTTCGCTCCATCGCCTGGCGTGGCCGCTACCTGGTGATCGGCTTTGCCGCCGGCCCCATCCCCGCCCTACCCTTTAACCTGGCGCTGCTCAAAGGCGCCTCTATCGTGGGCGTCTTCTGGGGCGACTTCACCCGCCGCGAACCCCAAGCCAGCATGGCCGCCATGGCCGAACTGGCGAAGTGGTACGCCCAGGGCAAGATCAAACCGGTGATCGACCGCACCATGCCCATGGCAGACCTCAAAGCCGCCTACGCACACATGGGCTCGCGCGGCGTGATGGGGAAATTGGTGATGGTCAATGCGTGATGAGTGAGGAAAAAGACCTGTGCGATAGGCTAAACGCGCATGCCCATAATCCCGGTCATCCGTACCTCGAAGGGTGCGCAAAGCGAAGTCATTACGTTGATTTTTCTTGCTACCCAACAGCTGCACGTTTAGGTTGCACCACAAGTTCAACGCCCAGTGCGACACATACTCGCATCACCGTATCAAGCCGCGGTTCACTGCCAGGGCGGAGGGCCTTGTACAAAGCTTCACGCGTGATCCCGGAATCTTTTGCCACTTGAGTCATTCCCCTAGATCGCGCAATATCTCCCAGCGCTGCTGCCAATAGGGCTGCGTCGTTCTCCTGGATCACGGTGGTCAGATATGCGGCCACATCTTCATCGGTAGTGAGATACTCTGCCGCATCAAAATCGGCCAATTCGGATACTTTGATTTTTTTGGTCATTTAATCATCCTCCAACGATTGAGCAATTTGAATTGCCTTTTGAATATCCCCTTGCTGCGTTGATTTATCACCACCGCCCAGCATTACGATCAGCGTGTCACCTTGACGGATGTAATACATACGCCAACCAGGACCGAAATGCTCACGCATTTCGTAAACACTTTCGCCGACATGGGCTACGTCTCCCAAATTGCCCAATTGCACTTTACGTAGTCGCGTAACCAAACGCTGGCGGGTCAAAGCATCCTTGAGGCCGCTCAGCCATTCAGAAAACCCTTCCAGTCGCTTTACCGTGATGACCATGCTATAAATGTAATCGAACGATTACTATTTTTCAAGTCCCAAGACAAGCACCTGTATGTACTGCTGCCAAAACGGAGACAAAAAAATACCACCCCAGTCACCCAAGGTGGTATTTGCCGCCCGCTTTTACGGGCTATTGGCGGTTTGCGCGCAAGCGCGCAGGTTTAGCCGCCTTTTTTCGCGCGCTTGCCTGGGTTTTTCTTGCTGCGGGTGGCAACACCGCGCTCCAGGCTGACGCGTTGGCCGTGGCCGCCGGTGCGGGCGTTCATGCCGGCGATGGGTTTGGGGGCCGGGGTTGCTTTGCGGTCGGCTTCGGTAACGATGGAATTGCCCATGAGAATCTTTCCTAATGAAATAAAACGAGGTAGCGTATTTGACCACTTTTTTTGGTCGGCCCCTACCAAGGGTGGCAGTAGCCTAGGCGCGCAGGGCTTTTTTGAGCTCCACGCCGAGTTCGGGCTTGTGCGCAAAGGGGTCGGTGGGGTTGCGCCCCAGCAGCACATCTTCCATGCGCACTTGCACCGAGGCGATCGATTTGGGGTGGCTGTAGATGTAAAACTGATTGGCAGCGACGGCATCAAACACTTTTTGCGCCACTTCGGCGGCGCTGACTTTGCCGCTGCTCACCGCTTTTTCGCTCATGGCCTGCCCGATCAACTGGCTGCGGGTGGCGGCGGCATCGGCTTTTTTGTCAACCGGGCGGTTGCGCTCGCTGGCGGTGATGCCGGTGGGCACAAAGAAAGGGCACAGCACGCTGGCACTGATTTGCTCTGTCACCAAAGCCAGGTCCTGGTAGAGCGACTCGCTCATGCTGACCACGGCGTGCTTGCTGACGTTGTAAATGCCCATATTGGGCGCGTTGAGCAAGCCGGCCATGCTGGCGGTGTTGACGATATGGCCTTGGTAGCTGGCGTCGCGCTTGGCGGCCTCCAGCATCATGGGCGTAAAGACGCGCACGCCGTGGGCTACGCCCATGAGGTTGACGCCGATCACCCACTCCCAGTCTTGCAAAGTGTTTTCCCAAATCAGGCCGCCCGAGCCGACGCCAGCGTTGTTAAAAACCAGGTGCGGCGCGCCAAAACGGGCCAGCGTGGCCGCGCCCAGCGCCTCCACCTGATCGGCTTTGGACACGTCCACACGCATGCCCAGCACCGGCGCGCCTGCGCCTTGCATTTCGGCGACGGCTTTGTCCAGTGCGTCTTGCTGCACGTCGGCCAGCACCAGGTTCATGCCCAGCCGGGCGCCAATGCGTGCGCACTCCAAGCCAAAGCCCGAGCCGGCGCCCGTCAAAACCGCGGTTTTGTTGCGAAAGTCAGTAATCATGAAAACATCCCGTCAAAGAAAAAAAGAGGTTCAGGCACTCTGGGCGCGCAGCACATAGCCGATGCGCGGAAAGTGCACATGCACCATGCCCACGCGCGCATCCTGGCGTGCCAAGGTGTATCGGGTGCGGGTGGCGGCCACCAGCACGCCTTCGGTGGGCTCGGGGCCAAAGCTTTCGGCCGTAACCGTCACCGCGCTGCCCAGCGCGATGCCATGCTCGTCTTGGAAAACCGTGTCCGGCGCAATCGCCAGGGGCGTGCTGGCCTGCGCCAAGGCGATGGCGTCGGCAGCCTCCATAGGGCGCACAGTGCCGTGGCCCAGTGCGGCGATGCGGTCCATCCAGGCCAACACCGCCGGTGTGGCGTCCAAAATGCCCGCCATACCGGGCACGACGCGCCGGGTAAACCAGAGCGGGTGATAGGCCGCAAAGTCGGCCACCGAAGGCGCCTCGCCCAGCAAAAACGGCTGCGCCTGCAGCATGTGCGCCAAGCGTCGCAAGTACGACTTGTAAACGCCTGCCGCGTCGCCCGGGCGCATGCGCTGCTGCCCGCCGGACATGGCCGCGCGGTCGGCCACAAAGGCCTGCGCGACAGCGGGCGGCGCTTTGGCAAACAGCTGCGCGGCACCGGCGGGGCTGAGGTTGTAGGCCATGGCGGCCCAAAACAACGTGGTGTCGGCCCATTGCGCCAAGGTGCGGGCCAGGCCTTTGCTGGCCTCGGGGTACAGGCTGGGAGCGGCCTGCAGGTGCTCAAGCACGTCGCCAATGAGGGCGCTGTCGCAGTACATATCCGCGCCGATTTGCAAAAACGGGGTTTTGCGGTAACCGCCAGTCAGGGCCTGCACATCGGGCTTGGGCATGATGCTGGGCACGGTCACGCCGTGCCAGGTCAGGCCTTTGTAGCCCATAACTAGACGGATTTTTTCGGAAAAAGGCGAGCTGGCGTAGTGGTGCAAGACAGGCAGATGGGCGTGCTCAGGCATGGGCGGCTCCGGTAGAGGATTTGGGTTTGCGGGGCGCAAAAATCAGGTGCAAGGTGTCGGGGATATCACGCACCTCGGCTCCGTCGAGCACGCCGCGCGCTTGCAAGGCGCGGTGCAAAGCGGGCAGGTGGTAGTGCGGCACGGCCGGGTACAAATGGTGCTCTAGGTGGTAATTCACATGGTGCGGAAACAAGAGCGCGCCCAGCACCCGGTTGGCTAGGCTGCCAAAAGTGCGGTTGCTGCGTGCGGCGGTCAGCGGCGAAGACAAATCATGCACGGCGCCATGCTCGCAAATGGCGCGCAGACGCAAGATGGGCTGCAGCGCCGTCATCAGCGGCACGATCCACACCACCAAATACACCGCCAGCCCATGCCAGCCGGCCAGGGCGTAGGCCAGCAGCGGCATGGCGATATGGGCCGCAACCACAAAGTAGCGGTCTTGCCGCGCCGCCTTGCGCAATTGGGGCGAGGTGTCGTTCAGCGGGCGGATGGCGCGCTGTGTGTCTTCGTTGATCGCGGGCGCACCAAAAAAATAGGCATAGGTTTTCCAGGCATTCCAGCCGATGATGTCCTGGCCCAGTTTGCGCAGCAAATAGGTTTTGCCACGCGGGTAGCCGCCATGGATGGCGGTGTCGGGGTCCTCGCTGCCATACAGGTTGTTGTGGTGCAGGCGGTGCGTCACCCGGTAGGTGCACATGGAAACACCGCTGCTCATGCCGATCAGGCGGCCCAGCAGGTCATTGGCACCCCGGTGCGAGAGCAAACGGTAATGCGCCGCCTCGTGCGACAAGATAAACAAGCTGTGTTGCGCCACGCCCATCAGGGCGATGCCGGCCAACATCCAGGGGCTGCCCCACAGGCCGACGATCAGCGCCGCTGCGATGGCCAAGAGCACACCTGTTTGGGCCATGGCCCCTACCGATCGCATATCGTCGAGCTGGGTAAATGGCTGCAGCTCCTGCGCACTCAGGGCTTTGCGGGCCTGGGCGTTGAGAGCGCCTGGGGGGCGCAAATCGTCGCGAAACTCTTCTCCGACGATGGGACCGTGGGTGGGTGCGTCTGGCTGCATCATCATGGCTCCAAAGTGGGGTATGGCGCTGCCGCTTTAGATCAGCTTGACCAACTGCTTGCCGAAATTACGCCCGCTGAGCAGGCCCAGAAAAGCCTGGGGCGCGCTGTCAATGCCCTGCGCGACGGTCTCGCGGGCGCGCAGCGCGCCACTGGCGACCAAGCCGGCCAGTTCGGCCAGTGCGGCAGGCCACACCTGCGGATGCTCGCTCACGATAAAACCCTGAAAACGCAAGCGCTGCATCAAGATCAGTTGGGGCGTCGCCATGGGAATCGGAGTGCCGTTGTAGCCGGCAATCATGCCGCATACCGCCACACGGCCAAAGGCGTTCATGAGCGGCAGCACGGCATTCATGACCATGCCACCCACGTTCTCAAAATAGCCTTCAATGCCTTGTGGACAGACGGCCTGCAAAGCGGCTGACAGACTGGCTGCGTCGGTGTGCTGCTTGTAATCGATGCAAGCGTCAAAGCCAAGTTCATCGACCACATAGGCACATTTGTCCGGTCCGCCGGCAATCCCCACGACACGGCAGCCGCGCGCCCTGGCCAGCGCGCCAAAGGCACTGCCTACCGCGCCGGATGCAGCGCTCACCACCACGGTATCGCCCGCCTTGGGCGCGATGATGTGCACCAAGCCGTAGTAGGCCGTCACGCCCGGCATGCCGACGGCGCCCAGGTAGGCGCTCAGAGGCACTTGGCTGTCGTCCACTTTGCGCAGCATACCGATGGTGGCCGCGGTGACCAGCCCGTACTCTTGCCAGCCACCCATGCCGACCACTTTGTCGCCGATGGCAAAAGCCTTGTTACGCGACTGCAGCACCTCGCCCACCGTGCCGCCAATCATGGTGTGGCCCAGGGCTTGGGGCTGGGCGTAGCTTTTGCCATCATTCATACGCCCGCGCATGTAAGGGTCCAGGCTCAGGTAGTGGTGGCGCACCAACACTTCGCCCTCGCCCACCTCGGGAGCGGGCGCGCTGACCAGTGCGAAGTTCTCTAAGCTGGCCTGTCCGCTGGGCCGGCTGATCAGGTGGATTTGGCGATTGGTGGTCATGATGGCTCCGGCTATCACTGAGGGGACGCGGATCGCTGCAAAAGCGTAGCCGAGCGCGCCGGGTCTTTGAGGTATTTGAAGGTCCCCATGGCCGTGGCACAAGCCCGGCCTTTGGCGTCGTATACCGTGGACTGGGTAAAGGCCAGCGTCGCCGTCCGGTGCAGGAGCGTGCCGCGCGCGCTCAAGGGGCCGATGGCCGCTTGCATAAAACTGGTTTTCATCT
>CAMATX010000063.1 GCA_945861345.1 Comamonas sp. lk | reverse complement strand
TCTTTGCCGATAAAGATACGCACCACGCCCGGCATGGCGGACGCCGCGCTGATGTCAATGCTTTTGATAACAGCATGCGCGTGTGGGCTGCGCACAAAGACGGCGTAGCTTTGCGCTTGCATGGTGATGTCGTCGGTGTACTGACCGGCACCGGTCAGGAAGCGGTAGTCTTCTTTGCGACGAACGGACTCGCCGATATGCGGGAGGTTGGAAAAATCTGAGGCACCCATATTGCTTGCTCCTTGAATGGTTTAGGCAGAAGCCATGGCAGCAGCACCCTGCTGCACGGCTTTGACGATGTTTTGGTAGCCGGTGCAGCGGCACAGGTTGCCCTCAAGGTTGGCGCGGACCTCTTCGGCGCTGGCGTTGGGGTGCTTGGCGCACAGGTCGATAGCGCTCAAGACCATGCCCGGCGTGCAAAAACCGCACTGCAAACCGTGGCAGTCCTTGAAAGCAGCTTGCATGGGGTGCATGGTGCCGTCTTCAGCAGCCAGGCCTTCGATGGTGGTGATTTCGCAGCCATCGGCCTGGGCGGCCAGCAAATTGCAGGATTTCACGGCTTGTCCGTCTTTGAGGACGGTGCAGGCGCCACACTGGGCGGTGTCGCAGCCGACATGGGTGCCGGTCATGTGCAAATGTTCCCGCAGCACTTGCACCAAGAGGGTGTGGGGAGGGACGTCCACAGTCACGGCACGCTTGTTAACCTTCAGTTGAACCTGCATTTTTAAGTCTCCAGAGAGGGAAAGGTAGATCGGAAGCTGGATCATTATCAGCCCGCAGGGGAGGGCTTTGGGATAGTAAAAACCCTTGCGGACGTCCTGGATGGGACCTAGGCCCAGCTGTTGGGAATGTCGATAGCCCGCCCCAAGGTGGTGCACCTGGTGTTTTGAGGGCATCTGGCCCTGGAAATTGCCCTAAATTCCGTTACAATGCGAGCTTCACGACCAAACGGGCGGGTTACTACCGCCCGTTTTTTTTGGTCTATTGTTTTTTGAACCGGGCTTATTGGGCCTGAAACACCTTGGAAAGCGGGCAGCAAAAAGTGGCTTTGCAGGACATCGTGAAGCAAATTGTCGACGGACTGGGCTACGACCTGGTGGAGATCGATCGCTCCGCTGGCGGCCTGTTGCGCGTAACGATTGATTTGCCTTGGGTACAGGCCCAAGCGGGGGTCGTGCAAATCGAGCAATTTGTAACGGTGGAAGATTGCGAGAAAGTGACGCGCCAGCTGCAGTTTGCGCTGGAGGTTGATGCGGTGGACTACCGGCGGCTGGAGGTTTCCTCGCCCGGCATTGACCGCCCTTTGCGCCATGCGGCAGATTTTGAGCGTTTTGTAGGACAGGTGGTGGATATCACTTTACGCCTGCCTATCGGGGCGGATGCAGCGGGGCAGGTTAATGCCAAGCGCAAAAAGTTTCGCGGAACCTTAGAGCGCGTCGCCCAGGGCGAGACAGGCTGGCAAATTGTGTGGTCGGATGCGCCGGCGCTTAAGCCGGGGCAAAAGCCGGGCAAAAAACGGGTGCCCCCGCCTTTGCAGGCCATGCGTTTTACGCTAGATGAATTGAAAGACGCGCGTTTGGCGCCGATTGTGAGTTTTAAAGGCCGCTCCCAAGGGCCTGGTAGCGATACCGCCTTGGAGCAGTCAACCGATGCAGCGCCATAAAGCGCTGGCACCAGAATAGTTGGTCATTTTTTAAAGACGAGTTGTCAGGAGAGTCAAGGCATGAATCGCGAATTGTTAATGTTGGTAGAGGCGATCTCCCGTGAGAAAAACGTGGAGCGTGATGTGGTTCTGGGCGCCGTGGAGGCCGCCTTGGCCCAGGCGACCAAAAAGTTGTACCAAGGTGACGTGGACATCCGCGTGGCGCTGGACCGCGACTCGGGCAACTACGAAACCTTCCGGCGCTGGCATGTTGTGCCTGACGAGGCCGGTTTGCAATTGCCCGACCAAGAAATTCTGCTGTTTGAAGCCAAAGAGCAAATTTCCGATATCGAGGTTGATGAGTACATCGAGGAGCCCATCGAGTCGGTGCCTATCGGCCGTATCGGTGCTATGGCGGCCAAGCAAGTTATTTTGCAAAAAATCCGTGACGCCGAGCGCGAGATGTTGCTCAACGACTTCATGTCCCGTGGCGACAATATTTTTGTCGGTACCGTCAAACGCATGGACAAGGGCGACATCATTGTGGAAAGCGGTCGCGTCGAAGGCCGTTTGCGCCGTACCGAGATGATCCCCAAGGAAAATCTGCGCATTGGCGACCGCGTGCGCGCCATGATCATGGAAGTGGACCTGACGCTGCGCGGCGCGCCCATTGTGCTGTCGCGCTCGGCGCCGGACTTCATGATTGAACTGTTCCGCCAGGAAGTGCCCGAAATCGAGCAAGGCCTGCTGGAGATCAAATCCTGTGCGCGTGACGCCGGATCGCGGGCCAAAATTGCGGTTTTATCGCACGACAAGCGCGTGGACCCCATCGGCACTTGCGTCGGCGTGCGCGGAACCCGCGTCAACGGCGTCACCAACGAACTGGCCGGCGAGCGCGTGGACATCGTTTTGTGGAGCGAGGATCCGGCCCAGTTTGTAATTGGCGCTCTGGCTCCGGCCAACGTTTCTTCCATCGTGGTCGACGAAGAGCGTCACGCCATGGATGTGGTGGTGGATGAAGAAAACCTGGCCATTGCCATTGGCCGTGGCGGCCAGAACGTTCGCCTGGCCTCGGAGCTGACGGGTTGGAAAATCAACATCATGGATGCGGCTGAATCAGCGCAGAAACTGGCGGTAGAGACCGATTCCGGTCGCCGCCTGTTCATGGACAAGCTCGACGTGGACGAAGAAATCGCCGACATCCTGATTGCCGAAGGCTTTACCAGCCTGGAAGAGGTGGCCTACGTGCCCTTGCAAGAGATGCTGGAGATCGAAAGCTTTGACGAAGACACCGTCAATGAACTGCGCACCCGCGCCAAAGATGCCCTGCTGACCATGGAAATTGCCCGCGAAGAAAGCGCCGCTGGCGTATCGCAAGACTTGCGCGACCTCGAAGGTCTGAGCACCGAGCATATTGCCAAGCTTGCCGAGCACGGGGTCAAAACCCTCGATGACCTGGCCGATCTGGCGACTGACGAACTTACAGAAATCACCGGCCAGTCTATTGATGAAGCCACTGCCCTGATCATGAAGGCACGCGAACATTGGTTTACCGATGACGCAGCTGCTCAAGAGTCACGGCCATGAAAGGTTACCCGCTAAATGTCCAGTACGACCGTCGCCGAGTTTGCCAGTGAACTCAAAAAATCTACCGCCACCTTGCTCGAGCAACTGAGCTCGGCGGGGGTGCAAAAAGCCTCCGCCAGCGATGTTTTGACCGACGCGGACAAGCACAAGCTGCTCAGCCATCTGCAAAGCGCCCATGGCGGCGCGGGCGCAGAGCGTAAAAAAATCACCTTGGTCAAGAAGCAAACCACCGAGATCAAGCAGGCCGATGCCAGTGGCAAAGCCCGTACGATCCAGGTCGAAGTGCGCAAAAAACGCACTTTTGTGCGCCGTGACGACGGCTCGGAGGCGGTGCCAGAGAGCCAAATTCAAAACGAGGCGCCTGCCCCCACGCAACCCGCTTCTCCCGTTTCGGTCATTGATGAAGCAGAGTTGGTGCGTCGCGAAGAAGAAGCGCGCCACCAGGCGGAGTTTTTGCGCCGCCAGGAAGAAGAACTGGCCCAGCGCCGCCAGGCCCGCGAAGAACAAGAAGCCAAAGCCCGCGCCGCCCACGAAAAGGCGGCCGCCGAAGCATTGGCCGCGCAACTCAGCGGCATTCCCGCTGCAGCAGATGCCGCCGCTATGCCCACCAAAACCCGTAAATCGGCCAAGACCTTAGAAAAAGAGGCCGCTGATGCCGCTGCCGCCGCGCAAGCGGTGATTGACGCGCAATTGGCCGCACAAACCGCCCGTGAAGAATCTGCTGCCCAGGCGGAAAAAGTGTCCAAGGAAGCGGCCCTGGAGGAAAGCGAGCGCGCTGCCGATTTGGGCGATCGCCGCCGTAAAGCCGAGGCTGAAGCTGCCGCCATCCGGATGATGATGTCCACGCCCAACAAGGTCGCGGTCGCACCCAAAAAGGAAGAACCCAAGCCAGCGGTGGACGCCAAAGGCGCCATCAAAGGCACTTTGCACAAGCCGGCAGCGGGCTCCACCGTCGCAAAAGCCCCCAAACCTTCGGGCACAGGCAATGCGCCCGGTGCGGGCAAAGAGGTCAAGTCGGCCAAGCTGTCCAGCAGCTGGGCCGGTGATCCTGCCAAAAAGAAAGAACTCAAAACCCGCGGCGATACCGGCGCGGGCACAGGCCGCTCGACCAATTGGCGCGCCGGCCCGCGTGGCAAACGTGGCGGTGACCGCGACCGCGAAGACCATAGCCCCGCTCCAGCGCCAGAATTCCGCGTTTTGGAAGTGCACGTGCCCGAGACCATCACGGTGGCCGAACTGGCCCACAAGATGGCGATCAAGGCATCTGAGGTCATCAAGCAGTTGATGAAGCTGGGCCAAATGGTCACCATCAACCAGCCGCTGGACCAAGATACCGCCATGATCGTGGTCGAAGAGTTGGGCCATACCGCCGTGATCGCTGCCCTGGACGACCCGGAGGCCTTCACGGACGAGGAGGAGCATTCCCAGGCCGAGTCACACCCGCGAGCCCCCGTGGTGACCGTCCTGGGCCACGTGGACCACGGCAAGACCTCGCTGCTGGACTACATCCGCCGCGCCAAAGTCGCCTCGGGCGAAGTCGGTGGTATTACCCAGCATATTGGCGCCTACCACGTCAAAACGCCGCGCGGCATGGTCTCCTTCCTGGATACGCCGGGACACGAGGCATTTACCGCCATGCGTGCGCGTGGTGCCAAAGCAACTGACATTGTGATTTTGGTGGTGGCGGCCGATGACGGCGTCATGCCCCAAACAAAGGAAGCCATCAAGCACGCCAAAGCGGCCGGGGTTCCTATCGTGGTGGCCATCAACAAGATCGACAAGCCAGACTCCAACCCCGAGCGCGTGAAAAACGAGCTGGTGGTCGAGGAAGTGGTTCCCGAGGAATTTGGCGGTGAATCTCCGTTCGTCTCCGTCTCGGCTAAAACGGGTCAGGGTATTGACGATTTGCTCGAGCAAGTGCTGCTACAGGCCGAAGTGCTGGAGCTGCGCGCGCCCATCGATGCCATGGCCAAGGGCCTGGTGATCGAGGCGCGCCTGGATAAGGGCCGCGGACCGGTGGCCACCGTTTTGGTGCAATCGGGCACGCTGAAGGCGGGCGATGTGGTGCTGGCTGGTCAAACCTTTGGCCGCGTGCGCGCCATGTTGGACGAAAACGGCAAGCCGATCAAGGAAGCCGGTCCATCCATCCCGGTGGAAATCCAGGGCCTGACCGAGGTGCCGCAAGCGGGTGATGAGTTCATGGTGATGTCCGACGAGCGCCGTGCGCGCGAAATCGCCACCTACCGTGCCGGCAAATTCCGCAATACCAAGCTGGCTAAGCAACAAGCTGCCAAGCTGGAAAATATGTTCAGCGATATCGGTGCAGGCGACGTCAAGATGCTGCCTATCATCGTGAAGGCAGACGTTCAAGGTTCCCAAGAAGCCTTGGCGCAGTCGCTGCTCAAACTCTCGACCGACGAGGTCAAGGTGCAGATGGTGTACTCCGCCGTGGGTGGCATCAGCGAATCGGATATCAATTTGGCGATTGCCTCCAAGGCCATTGTGATCGGCTTTAACGTGCGCGCCGATGCCGGTGCGCGCAAGCTTGCCGAGGGCAATGGTGTCGATATCCATTACTACAACATCATTTACGACGCAGTCGACGAGCTCAAGGCGGCCATGTCGGGCATGTTGGCACCCGAAAAACGCGAGGAAATCATCGGTTTTGCCGAAATCCGCACCGTGTTTGTGGCCTCCAAGATCGGCACCGTGGCTGGTTGTATGGTCACTGGCGGGTTTGTCAACCGCAGCGCGCACTTCCGCCTGTTGCGCGAGAACGTGGTGATCTACACCGGCGAGCTCGATTCGCTCAAGCGCATGAAGGATGACGTTCGCGAGGTCAAAGAAGGCTTTGAATGCGGTATCAAGCTCAAGAATTACAACGACATTGCCGTGGGCGACCAGCTGGAATTCTTCGAGATCAAGGAAATCGCCCGCACTATTTAAGCGGCCTCCTTGGCATGCGCAAAAAGTCCTCCACCCCCAACCGCGGTTTTCGCGTGGCCGATCAGATCCAGCGCGATCTGACCGAGCTGATAGCGCGCGAACTCAAGGACCCTAGGGTGGGGATGGTGACCATCCAGTCGGTCGAGGTCACCCCCGACTACGCGCACGCCAAGGTCTATTTCAGCCTCTTGGTAGGCGACCCGGTGCAATGCGCCGAGGGCCTGAACCAGGCCGCTGGCTTCTTGCGCGCGGGCCTGTTCAAGCGACTGCACATCCACACCGTGCCCACGCTGCATTTTTTGTTTGACCGCACGACCGAGCGGGCCGCCGACATGAACGCGCTGATTGCGCGGGCCGTGTCCTCGCGGGCCAAGGAAGACTGACCGCCATGAACGCGCCACGTGCACGGGTTGCAAGGCGCCCTGTGCATGGGGTGCTGCTACTGGACAAACCGCTGGGTTGGTCCAGTAACCAGGCTTTGCAAAAAGCCAAATGGCTGCTGCGCGCCGAAAAAGCGGGCCACACCGGCACCCTGGATCCGCTGGCGACCGGCGTTTTGCCGCTTTGTTTTGGCGCCGCCACCAAATTCAGCCAAATGCACCTAGACGCCGATAAAACATACCAAACTACCTTGCGCCTGGGCGTGACCACTCGCACCGCCGATGCCGAGGGCGACGTACTGCAGACCCGCCCGGTGGATGTCACTTTGGCCCAGGTAGAGCAGGTGCTGGCGCGTTTTACCGGTCCGATTGCACAGGTGCCGCCCATGCACAGCGCCCTCAAAAAAGACGGCAAAGCCCTGTACGAATACGCCCGGGCCGGCATCGAGGTTGAGCGCGCGGCCCGCCAGGTGACGATTTCCCGCATCGCGCTGCTAGCGGCGCAATTAGAGGGCGAGGAGCCCAGTCTGCGCCTGGAAGTGGCCTGCAGCAAAGGCACTTACATCCGCACCTTGGGCGAAGACATTGGCCAGGCCTTAGGCTGCGGAGCGCACCTGAGCGCGTTGCGCCGTATTCAGACGGGGGATTTTGGGATTGGCCAGTGCCACAGCCTGGAGGCCCTGGAGGCCATGAGCGATGCGCAGCGCCTGCAAAGCCTGCTGCCGGTGGATGCACTCCTGCCCAGCCACACAACTATCACATTGGACAGCGAAAATGCTGGGCGCTTCTTGAGCGGTGTGCGCCGCCGGGGTAACTGGCCCGACGCGAAGCAGGTAGCCGTGTATGCCATCGATCCGCCCGCACTCCTGGGCACAGCGCATGTGAAGGCCGGTGAATTGATACCGACCCGCTTGCTTAGCCCGATCGACATCGCACAAGTCCACGCCCAAAGTGGTGCGGCCGCCCTTATTTGATATTTTTGATTTTGCGTTTGAAGAAAGAAAGAAAACCATGAGCAGTAAACAAATCCGCAATATTGCGATCATTGCGCACGTTGACCACGGCAAAACCACGATGGTGGACCAGTTGTTGCGCCAGTCGGGCACCTTTGCCGACCACGAAAAAGTCGTGGACACGGTGATGGACAACAACGCCATCGAGCGCGAGCGCGGTATCACCATCTTGGCCAAAAACTGCGCCGTCAGTTGGTTGGGCACCCATATCAACATCGTCGACACCCCGGGACACGCGGACTTTGGCGGTGAAGTGGAGCGCGCCTTGTCCATGGTGGACGGCGTGGTATTGCTCATCGATGCGCAAGAAGGCCCGATGCCGCAGACCCGTTTTGTGACCAAAAAAGCCTTGGCCCTGGGTCTTAAGCCCATCGTCGTGGTCAACAAAGTGGACAAACCCGGCTCGGACCCGGACATGGTGGTTAATGCCGCCTTTGACCTGTTCGACAAACTCGGCGCGACCGATGAGCAGCTGGACTTCCCGGTGGTGTATGCCTCGGGTATCAACGGCTGGACCTCTATGGAGCAGGGCGCATCGGGCGAACAGTGGGGACCGGACATGTCAGCCTTGTTTAACACCATCTTGAGCCATGTCCCCGCCCAAAACGGCGACCCCGAGGCGGCGCTGCAATTGCAGATTTCGGCGCTCGATTTCTCCACTTTCGTGGGCCGTATCGGCGTGGGCCGCATCAGCGCCGGCACCATTAAGACGGGACAGGACGTGCTGGTCATGTCGGGCGAAGACGGCCCAACGATCAAAGGTCGCATCAACCAGGTCCTGACCTTCCAAGGCCTGGACCGCGTGCAGGTGACCGAGGCCGGGCCAGGCGAGATTGTGCTTATCAACGGCATTGCCGACTTGGGCATAGGCGTGACGGTCACCGACCCGCTGCGCCCGGCGCCCCTGCCCATGCTCAAAATTGACGAGCCGACGCTGATCATGAACTTTTGCGTCAACACCTCGCCACTGGCCGGGCGCGAAGGCAAATATGTCACCAGCCGCCAACTCTGGGACCGCCTGCAAAAAGAGCTGCAGCACAACGTGGCCCTGCGCGTCAAAGAAACCGACGAGGAAGGTATTTTTGAAGTGGCCGGTCGTGGCGAGCTGCACCTGACCATCTTGCTGGAAAACATGCGCCGCGAGGGCTATGAAATGGCCGTCTCCAAGCCGCGCGTGGTGTTTCGCGACGTCGACGGCGAGCGCCATGAGCCTATCGAGTTGGTCACCGCGGATATCGAAGAGCAACACCAAGGCGGCGTCATGCAGGCCCTGGGCGAGCGCAAGGGCGAGCTGGTCAATATGGAGCCCGACGGACGCGGACGCGTGCGTCTGGAGTACCGCATCCCGGCCCGTGGTCTGATCGGTTTTACCAATGAATTCATGAACTTAACACGGGGTTCTGGCCTGATCTCTAACATTTTTGACAGCTACGAAGCGCACAAAGGCGATATCGGCGGACGCAAAAATGGCGTGCTCATTTCCATGGACGACGGCGAAATCTTCACCTACGCACTGGGCAAGCTCGATGACCGAGGCCGTATGTTTGTGCGCGCCAACGATCCGGTGTATGAGGGCATGATTGTGGGTATCCACAACCGCGACAACGATCTGGTGGTCAACGCCACGCGCACCAAGCAACTGACCAACTTCCGCGTCTCGGGCAAAGAAGACGCCATCAAAATCACGCCGCCTATCGATCTGAACCTGGAATATGGCGTGGAATTCATCGAGGACGACGAACTGGTCGAAATCACGCCCAAGAGCGTGCGTCTGCGCAAGCGCTTCTTGAAAGAGCACGAGCGCAAGAAGGCCGGTCGCGGCTTGTAATCAAAGCTGCGGGGGAGAGGCTGATGTCTGAGTTTGTGCACACCGAGGTGCGCCAAGGCGTGGGGATGATCACCTTGGCGCGACCCAAGGCGCTCAATGCGCTGAACCTGGACATGGTGCGCGCGCTGCTGGGCACGCTGCACCAATGGCAGGCGGACCCGTCCATTGCCGCCGTCGCCCTGCGCGGCAGTGACAAAAACGGCCCCTTCGGGCAGTTTTGTGCTGGCGGTGACATCCGCTTTTTCCACGAAGCAGCGCTGGCTGGCAACCCCGCACTGGAAGACTTTTTCACCGAGGAATACGCGCTCAACCACCTGACCCACCACTTGGGCAAGCCTTTCATCGCCTTTTTAGACGGCATTGTCTACGGCGGCGGCATGGGCTTGTGCCAAGGCGCTAGCCACCGCCTGGTCACGGCCAATACCAAAATGGCCATGCCCGAGACGCTGATCGGCTTGTTTGCCGACGTCGGTGGCGGTTATTTTCTGAGCCGCTGCCCGGGCGCAAGCGGCGCCTGGCTGGCCATGACGGGCCAAGCCATCCCGGCCGCCCACGCCATCGCCCTGGGCCTGGCCGACCATTGGATTGACGCAGCGCAACAGCAAGCCGCTTGGAACGCACTGCCCGCATTGCCCGACTTTGAAGCCGCCACGCTGCAAGCCTGGATCGCCAAGCATGCGCCGGCCCACATGCCGGTCTATGAGGCCGGCGCCGAGGGCGCACAGATCGATAAACACTTTTCGCAGCCCACCGTGGCGGCGATTTTTGCCTCTTTGCAGGCCGACCCCGACCCGTGGGCGCAAGCCACCCTGGCCGGTCTGCGCAAGCGTTCCCCGCTGATGCTGCACGTCGCCTTAGAGCATGTGCGCCGCGCCGCAGGCATGACGCTGGCCGAAGACTTGCGCATGGAGCGCGACATGGTGCGCCATTGTTTTCACGCCGCGCACCTGGGCCGCAGCGGCGCAGCCACCGACACGGTCGAAGGCATCCGTGCCTTGGTGGTGGACAAAGACCAGCAGCCACGCTGGAACCCCTCGCGCATCGAGGACGTGCAGCCCGACATGGTGGCGCCGTTTTTTGCCAGCCCCTGGCCGGCATTTGCCCATCCGCTCAAAGACCTGGCCTGAGCCTGATTTAGCCCGCCGCAATTAGCGGTGGTGCACCTTCATGGCGCGCTCGACTTCGCGCTTGCCTTCGCGGTCCTTGATGGTGTCGCGCTTGTCGTGCTCGGCTTTGCCTTTGGCCAGCGCGATATCGCATTTGATCTTGCCCGCTTTCCAATGCAGGTTGATGGGCACCAAGGTGTAGCCCTTTTGGTCCACTTTGCCGATCAGTCGCTTGATTTCGGCCTTGTGCATCAGCAGCTTGCGGGTGCGGATTTTGTCCGGACTGATGTGGCTAGAGGCCGTGTTCAAAGGGTGAATTTGCAGCCCGATCAGGAACAACTCGCCGTTGCGCACCACCACATAGCCGTCGGTCAGTTGCACCTTGCCTTCACGCAGCGATTTGACCTCCCAGCCCTCAAGCACCAATCCGGCTTCAAAGCGTTCTTCGAAAAAGTAGTTGAAAGCCGCTTTTTTGTTATCAGCAATGCGGGCTGCGGTATCAGGTTTTTTGGCCATGGCGCTCGGGAGAAGGGGGGCGGCAGGGCTGGGGTGCGGCCCTGGGGGCCTTCACTACAATCCGCGCGCAAGCCCCATTCTATGAAAACCGTTCACAAGTCCGTTCTGCTGTGGTACAGCCCCGCGCAAATGTATGCCCTGGTGACCGACGTGGCGCGTTACCCCGAATTTCTTCCCTGGTGTGACCGCGCCGCCGTGCTCAGCCAGACGCCCGACGGCATGACGGCCGAAGTAGGCATCGCCTTTGCCGGCGTGCGCCAAAGCTTTGTGACCCGCAACACCCATGTCCCAGACCAGCGCGTAGACCTGCAACTGGTCAAAGGCCCTTTTTCCCAGTTGGAGGGTACTTGGCAGTTTTTACCTGTAGGCGACGGCACGCAGCAGGCCAGCAAGGTGGAGCTTTCCTTGCACTACGGTTTTGACAGCGCCGCACTGAGCGCTCTGGTCGGCCCGGTGTTTGACAAGATTGCCAATACCTTGGTCGAGGCTTTTGTAAAGCGGGCCCAACAGGTCTATGGCGAGCCCTGAAAGCCAGCTCGGCGCCACCATCATGGTGGTGGCTGTCTACAGCCCCAGCGCGCGGGATGTGCGCCATGCCGAGCTCATGCTCCCGCAGGGCAGTACCGTGCAGAACGCCTTGCCGGTGTTGGCGCAGGCGCTGGACGTGCCAGCGCAAGAGTTGGCGGCGCTGCAGTGCGGCATTTGGGGCCAACGCTGCCCGCCCGACAAGGTTTTGCGCCCACAAGACCGCATCGAGTGGTACCGGCCGCTGCGGGTAGACCCCAAAGTGGCCCGGCGCGAGCGTTTTGTGCGCCAAGGCGCCAAGTCCGCCGGGCTTTTTGCCCAGCGCCGGCCCGGCGCCAAGGCCGGCTACTAGGTAAAAGCCGGCAGGTACAATCGTTTATTTGGAGCCTTCACATGCGCCTTCTTGGCAAAGCGCTCACCTTCGACGATGTGTTGTTGGTGCCAGCGTACTCCCAGGTCCTGCCCAAGGACACCTCCCTCGCCACCCAGTTTTCCCGCAACATCGCCCTGAATCTGCCCCTGGTCTCTGCCGCCATGGACACGGTGACCGAGGCCCGGCTGGCCATCGCCATCGCCCAAGAGGGCGGCATGGGCATCGTGCACAAGAACCTGACGGTGGCCGAGCAGGCCGCACAAGTAGCCAAGGTCAAGCGCTACGAGTCTGGTGTTTTGCGCGATCCGGTGGTCATTACCCCCCATTTCACGGTGCGGGAGGTCATTGCGCTGTCTGACCAACTGGGCGTCTCGGGCTTTCCGGTGTGCGATGGCGGCAAGGTGGTGGGCATCGTGACGGGGCGCGATTTGCGCTTTGAAACACGCTACGACCAGCCTGTCAGCGCCATCATGACGCCGCGCGAGCGTCTGGTGACCGTGCCCGACGGCACGACCTTGGAGGCGGCAAAAGCCCTATTAAATAAGCACCGCCTGGAGCGGCTTTTGGTGGTGAACGAAGCCTTTGAGCTCAAAGGCCTGATCACCGTCAAAGACATTACCAAGCAAACCAGCTTTCCCAACGCGGCGCGCGATGCATTCGGCAAACTGCGCGTGGGCGCAGCCGTAGGTGTGGGCGAGGGCACCGAGGAGCGCGTCGAGGCGCTGGTGCGCGCAGGCGTGGACGCCATCGTGGTCGACACAGCGCATGGCCACAGCAAAGGCGTGATCGACCGCGTGCGCTGGGTGAAGGACAACTATCCGCAGGTGGACGTGGTTGGCGGCAATATCGCCACCGGCGCGGCCGCTTTGGCACTGGTCGAGGCAGGTGCAGATGCGGTCAAGGTCGGCATTGGCCCCGGCTCGATTTGCACCACCCGCATCGTCGCGGGCGTGGGCGTGCCCCAAATCATGGCGGTCGACAGCGTGGCCACCGCCTTGCGCGGCACGGGCGTGCCGTTGATTGCCGATGGTGGCATCCGCTACAGCGGCGACATCGCCAAGGCCATTGCAGCGGGCGCCAGCACGGTGATGATGGGCGGCGTGTTCGCCGGCACCGAAGAGGCGCCCGGCGAGATCGTGCTCTTTCAGGGCCGCAGCTACAAAAGCTACCGGGGCATGGGCAGTATTGGCGCCATGCAGCAAGGCAGCGCGGACCGCTACTTTCAAGAATCGAGCACCGGCAACCCCAACGCCGACAAGCTCGTACCCGAAGGCATTGAAGGGCGCGTGCCCTACAAAGGCTCCATGGTGTCCATCGTGTTCCAGATGTCCGGCGGCTTGCGCGCCAGCATGGGCTACTGCGGCTGCGCCACGATTGATGATATGCAGAACAAAGCCGAGTTTGTGGAAATCACCTCGGCCGGCATCCGCGAGAGCCATGTGCACGACGTGCAAATCACCAAAGAAGCTCCCAATTACCGCTCCGACTAAGTCGCCTGCCGACACATTGCGCCGCTCCCCATGACCCACGACACCATCTTGATCCTGGACTTTGGCTCCCAGGTGACCCAGCTCATTGCCCGGCGTGTGCGCGAGGCGCATGTGTTTTGCGAAGTCCACCCCTGCGACGTTAGCGAAGCCTGGCTGCGCGACTACGCCGCCAGCGGCAAGCTCAAGGGCATCATCCTGTCGGGCAGCCACGCCAGCGCCTACGAAGAAGAGACGGACAAAGCGCCCCAAACCGTGTTTGAGCTGGGCATTCCGGTGCTGGGCATTTGTTACGGCATGCAAACCATGGCGCAGCAACTGGGCGGCCAGGTGCAAAGCGGCAGCACGCGCGAGTTTGGCTATGCCGAGGTGCGCGCGCATGGCCATACGGCTTTGCTGCAAGGCATCGAAGACTTCGCCACGCCCGAGGGCCACGGCATGCTCAAGGTTTGGATGAGCCACGGCGACAAAGTCACCGCCATGCCGGCGGGCTTTAAGCTGATGGCCAGCACGCCCAGCTGCCCGATTGCCGGTATGGCCGACGAGGCCCGGCGCTTTTACGGCCTGCAGTTTCACCCCGAAGTGACGCACACCGTGCAGGGCCAGGCGCTGCTGCAACGCTTTGTGCTGGACATCTGCCAGGCGCGTGCCGACTGGGTGATGGGCGACTATGTGCAAGAAGCCGTGGAGGCGATTCGCCGCCAGGTGGGCGACGAAGAGGTGATTTTGGGCTTGTCGGGCGGTGTGGACTCGTCGGTAGCGGCCGCCTTGATTCACCGCGCCATTGGCGACCAGCTGACCTGCGTTTTCGTGGACCACGGCCTGCTGCGCCTCGATGAAGGCGATGCGGTCATGCAGATGTTTGTCGGCAAGCTGCACGCCAAAGTGGTGCGCGTCGACGCGGCAGACCTGTTTTTGGGCAAGCTGGCCGGCGTATCCGAGCCCGAGGCCAAGCGCAAAATCATTGGCGGCTTGTTTGTGGACGTTTTTAAGGCCGAGGCTGCGCGCCTCAAAGCCGGGCAGGGCGGTGCCAATGGGCCGGTCAAAGGCGCTACTTTCCTGGCCCAGGGCACGATTTACCCCGACGTGATCGAGTCCGGCGGCGCCAAAAGCAAAAAAGCCGTCACCATCAAAAGCCACCACAACGTGGGCGGCCTGCCCGAGCAACTGGGCCTCAAGCTGCTGGAGCCCCTGCGCGAACTGTTTAAAGACGAAGTGCGCGAACTCGGCGTGGCGCTGGGCCTGCCCGCCGACATGGTTTACCGCCACCCCTTCCCCGGCCCGGGCCTGGGCGTGCGCATACTGGGCGAGGTGAAAAAGGAATACGCCGACTTGCTGCGCCGCGCAGACGCCATCTTTATCGAAGAGCTGCGCAATTTCCAGGACCCGGCCAGCGGCAAGAACTGGTACGCGCTGACCTCGCAGGCATTTGCCGTGTTCTTACCAGTCAAAAGCGTGGGCGTCATGGGCGACGGCCGCACCTACGACTACGTCGTGGCCCTGCGCGCGGTGCAAACCAGCGACTTCATGACCGCCGACTGGGCGGAACTGCCGTATGCGCTGCTCAAAAAGGTGTCGGGCCGCATCATTAACGAAGTGCGCGGCATCAACCGGGTGACCTATGACGTGTCGAGCAAACCGCCGGCGACGATCGAGTGGGAATAACTTTTCGAACTGGCAGGCTGAACGCGTTGATTTTCCATCTTGCATAAAGACGCAATGAATATCTGGACTTACCGTCGACCATTCTCCGCGCAAGGCGAGAATTTCATAGTACTGATCGAAGCAGGCTTCACTGGATGGCGCAGCCGACTCATGATCGGACATCAGGAGTTTGTCCGCGACGAAACTATTCTATTGGGTGCCGCATTGGACTACCGCAATCACAGGCTGTGCCACACGCTGCCAGACGGCTCGCAGCTCGAAGTAGAGATTGGCTATCTCAATTGGTTCAACACGGGTATCAGGGTGAGCAGCAACGGCATTTTGGTGCATGAAAGTCATCCAGGACGAGAGATCCTTTTTCTCACAAGCGTGCGAAAGGCAAGCTTAGGCGACAAAAGCGAGCGACAGTTACAGGAGCAGCGGCAGCGAGACGCGGCCCAGTGGGCGCTTAACCGCCCCTCACTCATTGTCGACATTGCCCTTGGCCTACTGTTCTTTGCCGTCAGCAATGTCACCGGTAATCTGACCACGGCGGCATTGGTCGGCGCAGTTGCAGGCCTGACGGTGGTGGTGGCGCAGCGCTTTGTGAAGGTCGATTTGCTGGGCGGTCTGGGCATGTTTGGCGTCTTCACCCTGCTTTTATCCGCTGGGTTTTCCTTGTGGTTTCTGGATGAGCGCATGGTGCAACTCAAGGGCAGCATCCTGGGGGTGCTCGTCGCCAGCCTTATCTTGGGGGACGCATTGTTCAATCGAGGTCGCTACTTTGGCGCACGGCTAGCGCGCTATCTCATTGGTATGACGGTGGATGCGCGCCGGCTCAGCTTGGGCATCGCCATGTTGGGCTTGATCATGGCTGGGCTGAACCTCCTGGCGACGCAGTGGTTGAGCAA